>JANOIV010000179.1:0-12488 GCA_031407875.1 Desulfobulbaceae bacterium
CCTTGAGGAGTCACCCTGATCTTTTCCACTGCGGTACCGATTCTTTTTTCCCGGATGAGTTCAGTTATGTTGACATTTTCTATGTCAATAAACAAGCGAGGTTTACTGCCTGCACTCCCCGTTATTTTGTTGGATGTATACTTGACCAGAGGAGCAGAACTCACAAAGGTAACTGTTGTCGTGGCAGAAGTCGTCTTCACGAGAATATCGGTTATGGCGGGAATGTTATCGGAAGAAGGGGTCGATGTTTTCCTTGCAGTTGCCCCCAAGGTCGGCGTTACCTGGATTTTGATATTGTTGCCATTCCTAGAAACTTTGTAATCGTGGGAATCAGCAATGGTGAACTCAAAACGTGTTATCGCGGGAGCATGATCGTTGAGAATAGAGGTTTGCAAAGAAACGAATTTGCTCGCAGGGAACAAGGGGGACTTCGGATTAATAGATTTATTAAAGGCCGCCTCGGCAATATCAAGCACAACTCGGAAGGGAGAAAATCTCTCTGAAACCGTATAGGCTGGCTCCGAGGCCCCGAACAGTTCAAGCGTGAGGGTATTGCTATTCAGATCAGCCTGAATTTTAGAGATATGGTAGACGGTAGGTTTCTCTTTGCTAGTGTCAATATCAGCACAAAAAACTGTCGAACTCGACAAGCACAAAAGCAAACAGAGCACTGAGAAAATGGTCGTTTGGGATATGATTAACCTCTTGTACATTTTCTATTCTTCTCCCTCTTTTTTTAATACCATGTCAATATGAGTAATAATCTTTTTTCCCGCGCGAGTTTGGGCAGTTTCTTCAATAAGAACCTTGTTGGGCACAATAGTTTTGACAACTCCCCTTTTGCCAATTTTGGTTCCTTCCGTGATAACGTAGCCTTTTCCAGTAGGGTCCTGGACCATGGCGAATTTATCGCCTTCCTTTGCCACAAGAGCGACAAGAGTCAGTTGTCCCGGCTCAAAAACCTGCATGCCTGTGAGCGCTTCGTTCGTGTCGACTATTTCATTCATATCCCCTGTAATCTGGGTAGCTGCTTTTTCAGAAATAAAGGGCATAAACGGATCGGTTCTATTTTCCAGAAAATATTCAAATGGTTGGCTATTTTCAGGTTGAGCCAGGGGATTTTTAACAGCTGCCATGCTATTAAGGGAAAAAAGCAGAAAAACAAGAGAAGATCCGAGAGTGAAAAAGGCCACTTGGCTCGTTTGGAACCGACCGAGAAGATACTTTATTAAAGTTTTCATAAAGTTTTGGTGGATTTCACTTTGCTGGCTGTTTGGGAAGTTCAACATTGGTGAAGCGGTACGTCACCAATGTGCAATTTGAATCGAGCAGCATTTCACCCTTTTCCATTTTGGGAGCGGCCATTTTTATATTTGAAACGGTGACAATCCTGGTAAGCTTGCTGACTTGATCCAAAAAAGATCCCATGTTGTGGTATGGTCCTCGGACATTTATCGAGATCGGAATCTCAGCATAGAAATCCTGAGGAATGTCGGGTAAAGGCTTAAAGGTGAGAAAGTCCAGGCCGACGCCTTGCCCTGCCGCTGAAATGTCTTTAAGAAGTTGGGGGATTTCCTTTTCTTTAGGGAGCAGGATGGCTGTTTCATTGAAGATTCTTTCTGTTTCTGCCAGCTCCCGCTTTAATTTTGGCAGGTTGCTTTCTTTTGTTCGCAATTCTGCAATCTGCTTGTCTAACGCATTTTTCTGTTGGCCAAGGTCGGCTATTTTTTTGGCGTTGGGCTGGTAGAGGAGGAAGAAGAAAAGTACTACGGGAAGTAGCAGGAGAAAAACTAAGGTCGCAATCTTAAACTTTGGCTCAAGAGGGATGTACTTGGTGTCAAGAAATTTTTCAATCGCTGCGCTGCTTGTTTTCATGCTGTCTGATAATCCGAATATTCAGAATAGTTAGTGATTATTTTTTTGTCACGGGCACTTCTTCTTTGTTGGGTTGGGCAATGGAGCACGTCATTACAAAACCCTTGAGATTTCTTTCGGAAACCACTTGGAGTGATGAGCTTGTAAGGTTTACATCAACGATAAAGGCTGATTCCTTGAGTTTGTCCATGAATTGGGCAACTGTTTCGTTATCAAGAGCGACACCCGTCAGATTAAGGGTGCTGCCCTCCTGGCTGAGAGATTCCAACCACATTCTGCTGTTATCGAGTTTGTTGGCGACCTCATCGAGGACGTGTACCGTAAGAGAGGATTCAGACCGCAATTTTTTGATTATGGCAGTTTTGCGCTCAAGTTCCCCTTTCTGTTTCTTGATTTTTTCAATATCGGCGAGGATGGGAGCATAGGAGGTCTTCAGTTTGGTTAATTCCGAAATCTGTGTGTCGAGAGCATTGATTTTACCTGTCTGAAAGATTCCAAGCAGTCCCAGGAGAAAAAGAAGACAACAGAAAGCTACAATTGCACTGAGAATCTGATTACGTGCTTTTGCTCGCTTTTTGAGCTGTCTGATCGGTAGTAGGTTTATTCTGAGCATAACTTTTCCATTGAAGAGGCTGACGCCCTAAGCCTTCATTTTAAAAATTACAGTAACACTTAAATGCCGTGAGCGGCATAAGGAGCCGTAACAAATGGTCAGAAATATAATGGTTATTTCGTAACGGCTCCTAAATAACTGATGGCCTGATGGCAATTCCTGTAGCTATAGCCATTTCAGGTCCAATGCTTTTTAGATATTCAGGATCTATTTTCTTGTCACTTGCAATCATATTGGCAAAGGGGTTGAAAATCTCAACCGTGAGCGAAGTTTCTTTTGCGAGAAAATCGGTAAGGCCGACGACCTTCGAACCGCCACCGCTTAAGACCAGTTTATTCAGAGGTGCATCAGGATGATTGGAGTGATACAGGTCAATAGCCTTTTTAATCTCAAGGACCCATTGGGTGCAGGTTGATGAAAATATCTTTTCGATCTGTGGTTGTTTGTCTTCTGCCGGAATAAAACCAAGTTTTAAAGCCTCTGCCTCCTCAAATTCGAGATCAAATGCGCCTTGCAACTGTTCCGTCAACTGGCGACTGCCGACCACTATATCTCTTGCGACCACGGATATTCCGCCTGAAAGGATATTGATATTCATCTTTGAGGCACCAATATCGACAAGTGCGACATTATCGATTTTCGGATAACTGTGTTCATAGGTGTTTTCAAGAGCAAAACCGTCCACATCGACAATGACCGGGTTGAGGTTGATTCCTTTGAGCATGGCCAGATAATCATCGACGATTTCTTTTTTGGCCGCCACAAGCATGACATCGGTGCGTTCGATTGTATCTGTATTGGTCTTGAGATCCTGAAAGTCGAGGTATACATCATCTAGGTCAAAGGGGATGTATTGTTCAGCCTCAGACATTATGTGTTCTTCGAGCTTGTCTTCATCCATAACTGCCAGGTTGATCTTTTTCACGATAACGGAATAACCGGAGATCGAAAAACCGACCTTTTTACTTTTGATCTTCAGGTTGTCAAACAAGCTGGAAATGGCTTTACCTACAGCCTCAGGATTGTTGAGAGTTCCATCGTCAACTGCTCCTTCAGGCAGGATGACACTACCAAGGGCGATGACCGAGTAGGCCTTGTCAGTCCGCTTGAGTTGGCAGACTTTTACAGCATGGGAGCCTATGTCAACACCTACGACCAGATTGTCTTGAGACATAAACGGCAGTTTCATGATGGGTGCGGAAGAAAAAATTAATCAATAATTACAGCATGCGCAAATGATAGGTATCGCTAAGCTGCAGACTTTTCATGGGAATATAGTATATAGGACATATATGTTTTCTTTGTCAAGAAAAAGAAGTAGGTTTTGCTTGAAAATTGCTTTTTAAACAAGAAGTTAATAGCACTGTCTCCAGTGTAAGTTGTTTTAGACTACAATATATAGCTGAGGATGTGTTGAGTTGTTCTTTATGTGGTATATATCGGGTGGTTTATCCTGAAATTAAAAGGAAAACACATTTATTTTTCGTTTGGCAGGATCATGGCAAACTGACTTGTAATTAGTATTCAATTCAAGTATTTTTGGCTCACTTGTGTTAACGGGCAGTACAGTCAAGCAGAGTCAATTTAGCAAGAGGCACAACATTGAGTGGAGAAAAAGGGAGTAAATCGGTCATCAGGGAGTACACTGAAGCAATTGTCGTTGCAATTCTTCTGGCACTCTGTATTCGGACTTTTGTGGTGCAGGCCTTCAAGATTCCTTCGGGGTCTATGTTGCCGACGCTGCAGATTGGGGATCACCTGTTGGTGAATAAGTTCATCTATGGAGTCAAATTACCTTTTATCGGCAAAGTGATTCTGCCCTGGAAATCCCCCGTTCGTGGGGATGTTGTGGTGTTCAGATTTCCCAAGGACAGGGCTATCGATTATATAAAGAGAGTAGTTGGGGTCGCTGGAGACAAGGTTGAAATCGTCAATAAGAAACTGAAGATTAATGATGCGGAGGTCGTTGATCTGCATGCCCACTTCGGTGCAACTTCCGAACTCAGTTCTGCTGCAAGTCCTCGGGACAACTTCGGCCCTGTGACGGTTCCGGCCGGCAAGATCTTTGTCATGGGAGACAACAGGGACAATAGCTATGACAGTCGGTTTTGGGGCTTTGTCGATCAGGTCGACATCCAGGGCAGGGCCTTTATACTTTACTGGTCCTGGGATATCGATACTCCTCTCTTGTCCGTCTCGCGTCTGAGGTCCATCCGCTGGAACCGAATAGGTGATGTCATCCAATAATAATGCCTTGGTTAACATGAAAAGGGAAAAGAATTGAAGGCTGAATACGGTTTCAGGCATAAACATATATTTGGCATGGAACAGCTGTCGGTGCAGGATATATATCATATCATCTCGACTGCCCGGTCATTCAAGGAGATTTCCACAAGGCCAATCAAAAAAGTGCCCACCCTGCGAGGGAAAACGATCATCAATCTTTTTTTCGAACCCTCTACCCGGACCCGCCTGTCCTTTGAAATTGCGGCCAAGCGGATGAGTGCCGACACTTTCAATATTGCTGCCTCAACCAGTTCAGCTACAAAAGGTGAGACCCTGATAGATACGGCTAAAAACATTGAGGCCATGAATCCGGATATCATCGTTATCCGGCACGCCTGTTCCGGTGCTCCGCAACTGCTGGCTCGACATATCGGTGCCTCGATAATCAATGCTGGAGATGGCAGCCACGAGCATCCCAGTCAGGGGCTCTTGGATATCATGACTGTGCTGGAGCATAAAAAAGAAATTACTGGGCTGAAGATCGCCATTGTCGGCGATATAGCCCACAGCCGAGTGGCTGTTTCAGATATTCTCGGTTTCACTAAACTGGGAGCAGTTGTGCATGTGGCCGGGCCTGCAACCTTCATTCCCGCAGGCGTAGAGAATCTGGGCGCCCGGGTTTGCGCCTCGGTCGAGGAGGCAGTGGCCGGGGCGGATGTGGTTATTGCCCTGCGCATTCAGCAAGAGCGGCAAAATGACCCGTTGATTCCCAGTCTCAGGGAGTATTCAGTCTTTTATGGGATAAACAGAAAAAGGCTCGAAGCTGCCAAACCTGATGTCTTGGTAATGCATCCCGGCCCGATCAACAGAGGTGTTGAATTGAGCCCCGATGTCGCTGATGGTCCTGGTTCGGTCATCCTTGAGCAGGTGAACAACGGGGTAGCGGTGCGTATGGCCTTACTCTATCTGGTCATGGGGGGAGATAAAAGCGGAGACGCTCAGGGAGCCCAATAAAAAATATGACTGAAATGATCATTCTGCAGAACGGGCGAATTATCGATCCTTTTCAGGGAAGGGATGAAATTGCTGATATCTGGGTGAGTGGCGGGAAAATCGTCAACCCGGCGCAAAGTTTTCCAGAGCATGCGAAGTGCTTTGATCTGAGGGGTAAATTGGTGGTACCCGGCCTGATTGATATGCATGTCCATCTGCGTGAACCTGGCGAGGAGTTCAAGGAGACCATCGAGACCGGAGCCCGGGCCGCGGCTGCCGGTGGTTTTACCGCTGTTGCCTGTATGCCGAACACCAGACCGGTTAATGATAATGCTGCGGTTACACGGTTTATCTGCGAGAAGGCTGCCGGATGTTCAGCACATGTCTATCCTGTCGGGGCCATCAGCAGGCAGAGCAAAGGTGAGGGGCTGGCTGAATACGGGGATATGAAACAAGCGGGGGTGATTGCCCTGACCGACGATGGCATGCCGGTGGTTGACAGTCGGTTGATGCGGCGAGCCATGGAGTATGCCAAAAGCCATGGCTTGCTGGTCATGTCCCACTCAGAGGAAATTGCACTCAGTAGAAACGGCTGCATGAACGAGGGGGCAGTATCCACTCGACTTGGCTTGCGTGGTATCCCGACGGCTGCCGAGAGTATTATGGTCTATCGGGAGATCGCCCTCTCTGAGCTGACAGGCGCTAGGGTGCATATTGCCCATGTCAGCTCTGCAGCTTCGCTTGAGCTTATCCGGCAGGCCAAAAAAAGAGGGGTTTCGGTCACTGCTGAGACGGCCCCGCATTATTTCACCCTCACAGACGAGGCTGTCAGTGGGTACAACACTCATGCGAAAATGAATCCACCCCTCAGGAGCGCAGAAGACCGGCAGGCAGTGTGTTCTGCCTTGGCCGATGGGACGCTTGACGCCATTGCCACCGACCACGCGCCTCATTCCATTCTGGAAAAGGAGGTGGAGTTCAGCCTTGCCGCCAACGGCATCGTAGGCCTTGAAACGGCTTTGCCTCTGGCGCTGGCACTCGTGCATGGAGGATTGCTCAGTGTGAGCAGGCTTGTCGAGTTGATGTCGTGCTCTCCGGCGCAGATCCTCGGGGTACCGGGTGGTAGGCTGGCCGTGGGTGATCCTGCTGATATCACGGTTATTGATCCTGAGAGGGCATTTACATTCTTCGCCGAAAAGAGCTACTCCAAGGGCAAAAACACCCCCTTCGATGGCTGGAGTCTACGTGGAAAGGCTATTCTTACCTTGCTGGCAGGCAGGGTAACCCACAGTGATCTTTAAAAGAGTTCTCTTAAAGATATTCCCCTGGGTCCTTTTCTCCTGCTTCCGCAAAGCCCCTCAATCGAAGCCGGCAGGCGTCACATCTACCGCAGGCTTTGGTCCCTTGCGGATCATAACAGCTGTGCGTGATGCTGTAATCCACACCGAGTGCAAGTCCTTTTCTGATTATTTCCGCTTTACTCAGCCTGAGCAGCGGTGCCTGGATGGTGAATTTCTCCTGGCCGCTGACTCCCGCTTTGGTGCCAAGATTTGCCATATGGGCAAACGCTTCAAGAAACTCTGGTCGGCAGTCTGGATAGCCCGAGTAATCGACGGCATTGACCCCGAGAAAGACATCCCAGGCCCCCAGGACCTCGGCCCAGGCCACTGCATGAGCCAGCAGTATGGAGTTGCGCGCCGGAACATAGGTCACGGGGATGATGGTCTGGTCCGTCGGCTGGCTGTCTTTGGGGACCTCAATGGCATCGGTCAGGGCTGAGCCGCCGATTTTGTCCAGATCGAGTCTCAGAATCAAGTGCCGCTCTGCCTGGTAGCTGGCTGCGACCTTCCTGGCCTTCTCCAACTCGACAGTCTGCTTCTGGCCATAATCAAAGCTGAGACAATAGCAGGAATATCCCTGTGATCGGGCTATGGCCAGGGTGGTTGTCGAGTCAAGTCCTCCGCTCAGGAGGATGACTGCGCGTTTTGCTGTGTTTGGCATACGTGTTTTCAGAGAGTTATGAAAATGAAAAAGGGAGTGGTTTGCTGACAACTATTTCTTCAGGGCTGACCTCTGCCTGGTAGACGAGTATGGCCACGCCCTGCTCATGCACCTGCTTGAGGGTTGCACTATAAAGCGGATCAATGAAGGCGGCGGGGCGGAACTGCCTGGCATCCGAGCGCTGTATCAGAAAAAAGACGGCTCCTCTGTGTCCTTGGCGGACAAGACCTGCTAGTTCGAGGAGATGCTTGTGTCCCCGTGTTGTTACAGCATCCGGGAACATGGCGACACCGTCCTGTACAAAGGTGCAGTTTTTGATCTCAACAAATATCTGAGATGAGTCATAATGCAGAGCCAGATCAAGGCGGCAGTTGTCTGACGTCCTGACTTCTCTTTGTATCTTTGTCGGCTTGCCGAATTCGGCAATGAGCCCGTTCTGGATTGCTTCCTGCACTACTGCGTTCGTGAGGGAAGTGTTGACACCTATCATTGTGACATTCTCTTTAATCAATTCAAGTGTATACGGGTATTTGCGGTTTGGGTTGCAAGACTTTGACAGGTATACTTCGCTGCCAGGGGTCGAACAGGTACGCATAGAGCCGGTATTGGGACAATGGACGGTAACAATCCGGCCGTCCTCAAACCGGACATCGGCAAGAAATCGTTGGTAACGTCTGAGGAGAATTGCAGCCTGAAGGGGTGCTGAAAAACGCATAAGGAGTGGGGGGTGAGGCCTGTTCTTGTTGCCCTGTTCAACGATATTTGCATTGCATATCAGTTGTGTAAAGGCTAAAATCTCTGCATAATCCTACAGGTTCGCTCATGCTGGAGGGTCGATCATCTGAAAACTACCGGAGCACTACCGGGGAGCGAAGCGTCACCCACGGGTGCCATTCTACTCAGAAAGGAGAAGTATTGCCATGAAATTAGGTATCAATGGCCTTGGCCGGATTGGAAAGCTTACACTCTGGCACCATGTCTCGGAAAAGTATTTTTCCGAGATTGTTGTCAATATAGGCAGAGAAGTCGGCCGGGGACTCGAAGATCTGGCCGCCGCGATTGAGCGCGATTCAACGTATGGTCGTCTGGGCACCTATCTGCATGGCCACAAGGCCGGCCGCATCATAGAGGAACTGGACAATGAGCGAGGAACAATGCTCGTTAATGGCGTTCCCCTGAAGGTGCTGCGGCAGGCTCGCGACCCGAAAATCATTGCCTGGCGGGAAAATGAGGTGAAGCTCGTGGTCGATACCACGGGGGCGTTCAGTGATCCGACAACTGATCCCACCGCAGAAAAAGGAGCCTTGCGTGGTCACATCGAGGCCGGAGCGGAAAAGGTCATTCTCTCCGCCCCGTTCAAAATCAAGTCAAAGGGGCTTGGGATGCCAGATGATGCTGTGACTACCGTCATGGGCATCAATGACGAGACCTACGACCCTGCACGGCATACCCTCATTTCCGCGGCCTCGTGTACGACCACCTGTCTTTCGTACATGATCAAGCCGCTGATGGAGAGCATCGGCGCCGAAAACTTCCTCAGTGCCTCCATGGTGACTGTACATGCCGCCACCGGCAGTCAACAGGTGCTTGATCGTCTGCCGAACACCGGTGCTACAGATCTGCGGAAAAACCGCTCGATCATGAATAATATCATCCTCACCACCACCGGAGCCGCTAAGGCCCTGGCGCTGGTCATTCCGGAGATGGAGCGGATCGGCTTCATGGCCGAATCGGTTCGCATTCCCACTTCATCGGGCTCGCTCATTGTCCTGGTCCTCAATTTCCAGGATGATGGCGAGAATCCCATCAACCGCAAATATATCAATTCGATATACCAGGACTACACCAGGAACAACCCTTACCTAGTCTTTGCCGAAGAACAGAATGTCTCATCTGACATTATAGGTCTGCCCGCTGCAGCGGTGGTCATAGAGGGGTCAGAGACTCACACCCGGACCGCCTCAATCCAGGTGAACCTGCAGAAGGCCAAGGCCGACTGCCTCGTGCCGGGTGCTGATCCCATCCTGACAGTGCCCGTTACCCAGGCAGTCGTATACGGCTGGTATGATAACGAACTCGGCAGTTATACCAACATGCTTGGAGATCTGACGGTGCAGATTGCCGAGAGGATGATCTGAGGAACCTCCTTTGATACGGAGGATGCAAGCCGCTGATCTGGACGTGATTGCGGCAATAGAACGGGAGGCCCCTTCACCTTGGAGCAGGGACTCCCTGGAACAGGAACTCCATCGCCCGAACGGCTTGCAGCTTGTGGTCGAGGATGATGGCTGTGGTAAAATCCTCGGCTGGTGTTGTGGTCGACAGATCGGTCCGGAGGCCGAGCTGCTGAAAATTTCGGTCCTCCGTGCCAGGAGGAACTGCGGCATTGCCTCAACGCTCATTGCTCGTCTTATGCAGGAATTCTCAACTCGTGGTGTCGTCACCCTCTTTTTGGAAGTGCGGGCCGGCAATCATCCAGCCTTGCAACTCTATCGTAAACATGGCCTCAACGAGACCGGTCTGCGGAAAAAATATTATGCCGACCCGGAAGATGATGCCTTGATCTTCACAAAAGATCTGTTCTATGATTGACACAACCAAGCTTTTCAGCAAAAGGGGAAATCCATGAAATCAGTTCGTGATCTGAATCTTAGTGGCAAGCGTGTCCTGCTCCGGGCTGACTTTAACGTGCCTATGGATGATCAGGGTAGCATTACCGACGATATCCGTATCCGCATGGTATTACCCACTATCGCCTACATCCTTGAGCAGCAGGGGCGGTTGATCATCTGTTCACATATGGGGCGGCCAGGTGGTAAATCCATGCCGGAGTTTAGTCTGGCACCGGTGGCCAGGCACCTTCAGGTACTCCTGGGGCGGCCTGTAACCCTTGCCACTGATTGTGTGGGAGAGGCGGTGCAGGAGATGGTAGCGGTCCTGAAACCCGGTGCTGTGATCCTGCTTGAGAATCTGCGTTTTCACAAGGCCGAAACGGCCAACGACCCGGATTTCTCTGACGAACTCGCAAAACTGGCCGATGTTTATATCAATGACGCCTTTGCCGCCTGCCATCGGGCCCATGCCTCGGTTGTCGGGGTTGCTGAGCGGGTGCAGGAAAAGGCAGCCGGATTCCTTCTGCAGACTGAGATAGACTACTACCATAAAGCCATGGATGAACCGATCCGGCCTCTTGCCGCTTTGGTGGGCGGGGCAAAAGTCTCGTCAAAACTGGCGGCCCTTGAGAGTATGTTGAACAAGGTTGATCGGATGATTATCGGGGGTGCCATGGCCAATACTTTCTTGAAAAGTATGGGTATTGATGTGGGCTCCTCGAAGGTTGAGGAGGATCTGCTGGAAACAGCCCGACAGTTTGTCAGCAAGGCGGAAGAAAAAGGAGTGAAGCTCTTTTTTCCAGTAGATTTTGTGGTGGCCGATGCCTTTTCGCCCGATGCGACGATCAAGAATGTGACCTATCGGGATATTCCAAAAGAATGGATGGCTCTTGACATCGGCCCGGCCACGACCATTCTCTTCAAAGAAGCCCTGCAGGATGCCCGGACAATTGTCTGGAACGGACCGATGGGGGCTTTTGAAATGGATGCTTTCGCCAGAGGTACCATGGCGCTTTGCCAGGCTATAGCCTCGTCTCATGCCCTGTCGATCACCGGTGGCGGGGATTCCAACGCCGCGGTGAAGAAGGCGGGGGAGGAACACAATATCTCCTATATGTCAACGGGAGGTGGGGCTTTCCTGGAGCTGATGGAAGGAAAGTCTCTACCGGGCGTCGACGTCCTTGGCTGAACGATCAAAACTGCATCCATGCTGGAGTGAAACGATGAAGAGAAGAAGCCTGATCGCAGGTAACTGGAAGATGAACCTGATTGCCGAGGAGGCCTGCGCGCTTGCGACGGCTGTCGTTGGGGTCTGCGCCGGTATTGAGGATAGGGATGTACTGCTGGTACCTCCTTTCACTGTTTTGAGTGCTGTTGCCGAATGTGTGAAAAACACAGAGATTCTTGTCGGAGCCCAGAATGTCTGCTGGGAGGAGAAGGGGGCCTTCACCGGGGAGATCTCGCCGGTAATGATCAAGGCAGCAGGGGGATCGGCGGCAATTGTTGGTCATTCGGAGCGCCGGCAGATCTTTTTCGAAACTGACGAACTGATCAATAAAAGAGCATTGGGCGCCCTGTCCTTTGGGTTGATGGTCATCCTCTGTGTCGGTGAGACCCTGGAAGAACGCGAGAATGGTGTGGCCTTTGCTGTCTTGGAAAAGCAGGTGCGTAGAGGTCTGGCAGGAGTGAAAGCTGCCGATATGGCCAAGGTCGTAGTTGCCTATGAGCCGGTATGGGCGATCGGCACGGGCAGGACGGCAAGCAAAGAACAGGCCCAGGAGGCCCATGCCTTAATCCGCCAACTCATCATCAAAATGTATAAAAAAGATATTGCCGCCCGGATGAGAATATTGTATGGTGGCTCGGTTAAACCAACCAATGTTGATGAGCTTATGGCCCAACCTGATATAGACGGGGCACTTGTTGGTGGTGCTGCTCTGGATGCTGAAACATTCGGGCGGATAATCACCTTTAAATAAACTTTCGCACTGTAATTGAATGGATACTCTGCTTACAATACTGCATATCGTTGTCTGTCTTTTCTTGATAGGCATTGTTCTCTTGCAGCATGGTAAAGGTGCTGATATCGGTGCAACCTTCGGAGGATCCAGTCAGTCCCTTTTCGGATCGGAAGGGCCTCTGCCGCTGCTCAATAAAATCACAACGGC
>JANOIV010000105.1:0-8092 GCA_031407875.1 Desulfobulbaceae bacterium
AACATGCTTTTGCCAGTATTGCTCCTTGGCCAATTTCTCTGTCGATTCTGTGTACTTCATCCATGCCTCCTTGAAAATGGTTCGGCATAGTGAAGCATATCTCTCGACTCAGCGGAAGATGGGGTTTTTTAGACGCTTACGATGTTCGGCCATAACGACAGAAGACTTCCTTTCAAAGTCGGTAATCAATAAAGCGATCAAACAGGTGTTGAGGGGCTATGTGATTGAGGGTGATCTTACGATTCCGGAGTCACAGTCTTTTGGTTACATCCAGTTCATAGAAGGGAAAATCAAGGACATATTTGCCGCACAAGTCGACCACAAGAAGCTTCTGAATGATATCAAAGACCTAATTTGTGAAAATGCCAAAGCTGAGGATCTCGTTGAAATATATTCATCAGTAATGAAGACAGTAGTTGAAAAACTTAAGGAAGATGGACCAGGTTAACGAATAAGGATAGATTGTGAGAGCGTAGCGATCCACGATCTTATCCATGGTTGAACAAGCCCGGAGTAATAACAAGGAAATATCTTTTTTAGGAAATTTTGGTGGAAGTGCAACCGAATGGTATGCACTGTTTTCAGATAGTTCCGGGGATAGTTCCGGGGACAGGATTCCGAATTCCAACAATAAAATCTACTGAATGAAGCAGCAAATCTTACGTCCCCTTTAAAGGCATACAACAAATAATATGAACAAAAGCAAAATCATACCCCTCAGGCAAACACACCTCTTGAGCCCGGATGCTCAAAAAAGATGGAATCAAATTCCTCAACCCATACAGAAAAAAATCTTAGATAATGTCTGGAAATGGGGGTCAGGTCTGCCTTTGGCTTTTGCGGAGATTTCCAGAGACACGAGACATAATATACAATTTCAACAAAGCAATTCACCTGACATATCGGTTACTTCCATGTTATGCCCAAGAGTGAAAATAAATGGATGCCATAGCGACAATCAAATCAATATCTTACTTTGTTTTGGCCGGACTGTGTGAGATTGGCGGTGGATACCTTGTATGGTTGTGGTTACGTGAAAGCAAATCCGCTTGGTACGGTATTGTTGGGGCATTCGTGCTTGTTCTTTACGGAGTGATTCCTACTTTGCAGCCTGCTAATTTTGGTCGTGTCTATGCAGCATATGGGGGAATCTTCATTGCCCTGTCAATTCTTTGGGGTTGGCAGGTCGATAAGATAGCACCGGATAAATTTGACGTTATTGGTGGTTTAGTGGCCTTGATTGGTGTGGCGATCATTATGTATTGGCCCAGAGGCTAAGAATGAACTACAGTTTGTAGGCAAAGACATGGGGTCGGGTCTGTCATTGATCATTAACGGTCGAGGAGCTGTCACACCTGACATGGCCCTGAGGCTCTGTCCAGAGCTTTTGATACCAGCCCAGAGTTATGGTTGAATCCGCAAAGGAAGTATGACGTATGGCATGCAGTCCATGATTCAAAATCATGGGAAAGCGCTAAGCCCATTTTTCAGGCAAACAAGCGGCTTAAGCTTACTGCGTGCACATCGGCGGAGCTACGCGGCACGTTCTTTAAAACAGGGACACCCCCCGGTTCCCAAATGACATGAGGCGAGCGGGGCGACGGGCGGAACTGTTTGCATCCATTTCCTCTCCACAAACAGTGCGACAGGCAGGGTCATGATTGGCCCTGCCTGTCTGCGTACTGAAAATCCAGCCGTGTTGATTTTCTCCCGAGTTGCCGGAATCAGATCTTTCCGGCCTTCTCAAGAAGTGAGACCGAGACCTTGTAGGAGATGAAGATCAAGGCGACCCAACCGATAAGTAGTAAAAATATCATATAATTCTCCTTAAATTTCAAATACTGAATCAGTAGGCCTTCCTGCCGCTGATATCCTCGGTCGAGATCTTGCGGGCGTCCATCAGCCGCCAGACATAGGCGACATAGGCCAGGACCACCGGGATGGCCAGGGCCACATAGGTCATGGCCGTCAGGGTATAGTGGCTGGAGGAGGCGTTGTAGATCGTCAGACTCGACTGCAGATCTGCCTTGGAAGGATAAAAGGCCGTGTTGTTGAAGGCGGCGGTGAAAAAAACCGCCAGGCCCACCAGCACCGTGCCGAGACCGCCGAACCAGATACCCCTGGTACCGTGCAGGAAACTGGTCATGACCACACCCCAGACCACCAGGACCAGACCGACGAGGAGCAACCCGAGAACAAGCGGCATGGCCAGGAGATTGGCCAGGTATTTGCCGCCGACCATACTGACAACCCCCGCCGCATCGAAACCGAAACCATCGATCAAGAGCAGACTGACCAGCACATAGAGCAGAAAGGGCAGAGCGCAGATCAGATTGACCAGACAGGCCTTGCGCAGCCTGGCCTCAAACTGCGGTCGACCGCTGAAGTCGAGGCTGTTGACCAGATACATCGAGCCGAGAACCCGGGCATTGAAGACCAGGAAGAGACCCAAGGAGAGATTGAAGAGGGAAAAGGCCGCCTCAAGTCCCCTGAGCGGGTGAGTCCAGCTCACCTGATTGTATTCGTTCAGGATAAAGTTCGAGCCGGTGAAAAAGGTCCCGACGGCGGCACCGATCAACAGGATGCCCACCGAGCCGTTGATAAAAAGAAACAGCTCATACACCCGGGCCCCGAGAAAATTATCGGGCTTTTTGCGGTATTCATAGCTCACCGCCTGGACAATAAAGGTGAAAAGGATCAGCACCCACACCCAATAGGCCCCGCCGAAACTCGTGGCGTAGAACTTGGGAAAGGCAGCAAATAAGGCGCCGCCGAAGAGGACCAGGGTGGTGAAGGTCAGTTCCCATTTTCGCCCGAGGGAGTTGATGATCAGCGATTTTTCCTCCTCATTGTCGCTCACCTGCCAGAGCAGAGTCTGGCCGCCCTGGACAAAGGTCAGGAAGAGGAAGAGGGAACCGACCACGCTCGCCAGTATCCACCAGATCTGCTGCAGGATTACAATATCAAGATTACCTATCATATTACAGGCCCTCCGGTCCTATTTTAATCTGTTTCAGCATAATTTTGACCTCGGCAATAAGCAGCAGAGCAAATACCGCCAGGAACATGAAAAAGGTCGTCTGGACACTGCCTGCAGAGATATTGGTTGTCGCGACATTGATCGGCATCAACCCCTGAATGGCCCAGGGTTGACGGCCAACCTCGGCGACTACCCAGCCGGCTTGGGAGGCGATCAGGGCCAGGAAAAAGGCGACAACCCCCAGGGACAGCAAGCCTCTCTTCCCGGCAATGTTGTCTTTTACGGTAGAGATCAGGAACAACGCGAAGATGACGAGAAAGAGTCCGCCCAGGAACACCATGATATGAAAGGAGTAGAAGGTGGTGGCGACGGGCGGGACAGTCTGCTCCGGTTTCTCCAGATAGCCGTAGCCGAGAAATTCCTGATTGACGGTGAATTTGTTCAGTGTTGCCGCGGCGGCCTGGCTGTCCCCGGCCTTTTTCGCAGCTTTATAGGCAGCGAGATCGGCAATGGCGGCCTTGCCCTTTTCCATTTTCTCAGCGACAGCGATAATGCCCTGCTCCTTGTTGCCGTAGACCAGATCGTTGATGCCCGGCACAAACGAATCCATCTCGCGATTGGCCATCAGCCCGAGAAGTCCGGGAATTTTAATAGCAAAGTCGAACGCCTCACGCGAATCGCCCGGTTTTTTGTCGCTATTCAACAGACCGACCATGACAAGCTCGGCGTTTTTCTGGCCGTCATAAAGGCCCTCATAGGCCGCGAGCTTCATCGGCTGGGTCGAGGCATTGACAAAGGCTGATTCATCTCCCGTCCAGGCGACATAGCAGGTTGACAGGAGGCCGAAGACCGATGCCACGATGATGGACTTCTTGGCCATCTCCACATGCCGGCCTTTGAGGAGATACCAGGAGGAAACGGAGATGACGAAGAGCGAGCCGACCATGAAACTTGAACTCGTCGTATGGGTGAATTTAGCCATGGCCACCGGCGAGAAAAGGACCTCCCAGAAATTCTGCATCTCGAAGCGAACAGTGTCAGGATTGAAGGCCACCCCCACCGGATGCTGCATCCAGCCGTTGGCCACCAGGATCCACAGGGCGGACATGTTGGAACCGATCGCCACCATCCAGGTGGAAAAGAGGTGGAAGTTTTTCGAAACACGATCCCAGCCGAAGAACATCACGGCAAAAAAGGTCGCTTCGAGGAAAAAGGCGACAATACCCTCGATGGCAAGCGGTGCCCCGAAGATATCGCCGACCATCCAGGAATAGTTCGACCAGTTGGTGCCGAATTCAAATTCCAGGATGATGCCGGTGGCGATGCCGATGGCAAAGTTGATGCCGAAAAGCGTTATCCAGAATTTGGTGATGTTTCTCCACTCCTCTTTGCCCGTGCGCACATAGAGTGTCTCATAAAATGCACAGAGAATTGATAATCCCAGCGTCAGCGGCACGAAAATCCAGTGATACATCGCCGTCAGCGCGAATTGCGCCCTGGCCCAGTTCACCATAGTCAAATCAATTTCACCCATATATACACCCTCCTCTGTTAATGAGGAGCCGTCACGAAATAGCCATTACATTTCTGACTATTTCGTTACGGCTCCTTATGCCGGTCCGGCATTTCAATATTGCGGTAATTATCGAACGACGGCTTATTCCGAGCCGGCCCGGTAATCTGTTCGAGAACATGATCGGCACGCTCCTGGTCGGTTGCAAAATTGCTCTGCAGAAAATCGGGAAAAAAGAAGAGCTTGAGCACGGCGAACATGAATATGAGCTTGAGCAGGATAATCTTCCACAAGGTTTTACCCAGGGTCATCGCCCAAAATCCCTCGCGGTAGAAGCGATATATCCGCACAACAGAGCCGCTCATCATCCTCTGCTCCTCATCAGTTCTTGCCAAAGTGCCAACCTCCGAGCCCCCGGAGGAGATCGGCCATTCCCGAAATACTTTTCCAACTATGCAGCAATTCAACAACTCTTAGCCATAATGACAGCCCTCATTTTCTGACATATAGCCCAGCCCCTGTCTACCTGTCAAGAATAATTATCATTTGCACGTTAAATTTTCAACGCCTGGAACCACCATTTCCAACAACACCGATCATCACTCCGTTCTGACTATCTGGCATCCATATTGCAGTTATAATTTCAAATCCAGACAACACAGAGGAATGACAGATGCAGAACAGATACCGGATTATCGATACCACACTCAGGGAAGGGGAACAGACACCGGGGGTTTCTTTTAGCCTTGCGGAGAAAAAAACCATCATCGACGGCCTGGCCCGGATCGGCATAGCAGAAATAGAGATCGGTATTTCATCTCCACTCATGCAGGATTTGGCCGCCCTCTTCAGGCACTGCCGCAGGCGACATCCGCGGCTGGCCGTCTCCCTCTGGAGCAGGTGTCGATTTGAGGACATCAGCTATGCCGGCACCTTCCAGCCCGATATCCTCTCCCTCTCCATCCCGGTATCCGATCTGCACCTTGAGAACCGACTCGGGAAAGATCGGGACTGGGCCCGCAGAACGCTGTCCGAATCAATTTCTCTGGCAAGGGGGCTGGGATTGAGGGTCTCTGTCGGTTTTGAAGATGCAACCCGGGCGGATGCCGCTTTTCTCAAGAAAATGGCGGTCTTAGCCGAATGGCAGGGAGCGGAGCGGATCAGACTGGCAGATACGGTGGGTATCAGCTCACCTGGCGGATTCAGCCTGTTGGTCCGGGAAGTGCAAGGCGTATTGGCCGGATGCGAACTGGCGGCCCACACCCATAACGATTTCGGCATGGCCACCGCCAACGCCGTGGCCGCCCTCGAAGCCGGCGCCACCTGGGCGGACGCCACCGTTCTCGGCCTCGGGGAGAGGGCCGGCTGCGCCCGTCTTGAAGAACTCGTCGGCTTTATCAGCCTGCTGACAGAGGAAAGGGCGATGGCCGCCCAGCATCTGAAAGAGCTGGCGGCCTACGTAGCCGCCCTCACCTCCATGGCTATCGATCCGGCCAGACCACTTATCGGCGAGAGGATATTCACCTGTGAGACCGGGCTGCACCTGCAGGGCCTGCAAAGGGCTCCGGCGACCTATGAACCCTATCCGCCGGAACGTGTGGGGGCCGAACGGCAACTGCTCTTCGGCGCCAAAAGCGGTAGGCGGGCTATCATTGACAGACTTTCCCAGCTCGGCCACAGCCTGGGTGAGGACCGGATTACCCCTTACATCAAGGCCATCCGGGAGCGTTCACAGGCCGCCGGGGGCCCGCTGACCGATTCCGAACTGCTGGCCGCAGTAGTCAATCCCTGACCAAATGGCTCTTTCTCGCCGTGCTAGATATCCACCTCAAGCGGACTTGGAGCTTATCCGTGAATAAGCTTTTGAGGGATCGCGCCGGATTTTGAGACGGATTTGGTCGTGACGATTGAGGAAAACCGCAGGCGTGGCAGCGCCACGCTGAGGATTTTCCGATTGAGAAACGGCCAAAGGCGGCCAAAAGCCGGATGCGAGCATAAAAGTATTATTTACGGATAAGCTCTTAATAGGCATCATAACGTGAGAGATTGTATTTCTTGATCTTGTAGCCCATCTGTCGCTGGGTCAGCCCCAGTTCCCTGGCGGCCCTGACCTGCACCCAGCCGTGCCGTTTCAAAGCGGACTCGACCTCCGTCCGTTCGATGTCCTGCAGAGACAGTCTCTGTTGTTTCTCCGGGGCCATGGAGGCCGGCTCCACGGCAATCCGCAGGGGCACCGCATCCTCGTTGAAGGGCGCAAGAGGTGTCCGTATCTCAGGGGGCAAATCAGCCAGCGTCAACCGGTCGGTCTCGGCCAGAATGACCATCCTTTCCACCAGATTCTGCATCTCCCGGACATTGCCCGGCCATCTGTAGCCCACAAGAAAATCGAGAAGTTCAGAGGACAGCTTGATATTCTTGCCGTTGCGCTGATTGCTCTTCTGCAGAAAATGGTTGAACAGGATGGGTATATCTTCCTGGCGGTCGCGCAGGGGCGGCAGAATGATTGGCACCACGTTGAGCCGGTAGTAAAGATCGGGCCGGAATTTTCCGGCTGCTACCGCCTGCTCAAGACTCATGTTGGTGGCGGCAATGATCCGGATATCGACATTGAAGGTTTTTGTCCCGCCGATCCGCTCAAACTGTTTTTCCTGCAGGGCCCGCAGCATCTTCGACTGCAGGGCGAGCGGCATCTCACCGATCTCATCGAGAAAGATGGTGCCGTGGTCGGCCAGCTCAAAACGCCCTTGCCGGGTGGCATGGGCGCCGGTGAAGGCGCCCCGTTCGTGACCGAACAACTCGCTCTCAAGAAGGTTCTCGGGCAGGGCGGCACAGTTTACCTTGATGAAAGGTTTGTCCTTTCTGTTGCCGGAATCATGGATGGCCCGGGCCACCAGTTCCTTGCCGGTGCCGGACTCCCCCAGCAGCAGGGCAGTGACGCTGCTCTGCGCTATTTTTTCTATGATACCGAATACATCCTGCATCGGTTTGGAGTGACCGATAATGAAATGCCCGTCATGCAGGTTATGCAGCTTGGCCTTCAACGTACGGTTTTCCTCCTGCAGTTTGGCCTCTTTTTTCTGGATCTCTTTATGCAGCCGCAGAAACTGGCCTATCAGGGTCGACAACACGGTGAGAAAGCGGATATCCTCTTCGAAGGACACCTCGGGCCCAAAGAGCCGGTCTACCGTCAGCACCCCTACCGGATAGCCTTCAACCAGGATCGGCACCCCGAGAAACGACAACTTTGTCTTGCTGAACAGAGGGCGGGCCCCGGTTCGGTTCAGAAAAAGCGGTTCACTGTGGATGTCCGGGACGACAAAGGGCGATCTGCTCTGGAATATCTGACCGCAGACCCCTTCATCCGGTTTATACACCCCCCGCAGTTCCTCGGCCGCCGACAGCCCGCACGAGGCCCGGATGGTCAGACGCTGGCTGATCTCATCCATCAGCAGCAGGGTCGCCCGTTCCATCTTCAGAGTATCGTGCAGGACCCGCAGGATGCTGGAAAGCGTCGTCTCGAGATTGACCGCCGTGCCGATAAGCTGGGTAATCCTGTGCAGGGCCAGCAGTTCAAGCCCTTCTGTTGATTGTCTTTCTTT
>JANOIV010000110.1:0-12677 GCA_031407875.1 Desulfobulbaceae bacterium
AATAAATACCGGGTGCGAAGTGAGATCAATTTCAAGATCGATGCTGTCTTCCGGGAACACGGCGTGGAAATCCCGTTTCCTTAGCGCGATATCCATATCAGAAGAACCTCGTGTGAGAAAAAGGTGCGGAATGGGAGAAGGTGGTCTTTTAAAGGCATACATACTCGATGGTAGCGGCGGAGGTACACGTATCGGCTGGCAGGAAGTGGATGAATGGAAGGCCGAGGACGGGATGTTACTATGGCTGCATCTGGATTACAGTCATCCCTTCGTCCGCCAGTGGCTGAAAGGGCGAAAGGGACTTGACTATCTGGTTGTCGAGAATCTTCTGGCGGAGGATTCAAGGCCACGCAGCACCCCGTTTCATACCGGTCTGCTCATGGGGCTCCGCGGGGTCAATCTCAATCCGGGAGCTGATCCCGAAGATCTGATAGCCATTCGTCTGTGGCTCGATGAGCATTGTGTCATCAGTACGGGAAAACGTATTCTGGCTTCGATTGATGATATGGAGCAGGCCCTTGAGCAAGGCGAGGGGCCTGGATCGACCGGTGAATTTCTGACCCAGCTCTGCGAAAACGTTATGAATAGATTAGGAGAGGTGACCGAGGATTTCGAGGTGACTTTCGATGATTTCGAGCAGCGCATAATGGTCGAAGAAGGCGGTGTGCTGCGGATGCAGCTCTCCTCTCTGCGCCGACAGATCATTGCCCTCAGGAAATATCTGGCGCCACAACGCGAGGCCCTGGGGTATCTGCAGGTTTCCAAGGTCGCCTGGCTTCAGGATGTCGACCGACTGCGGCTGCGGGAGGTCTCCGACCGCCTCGTTCGCTATGTGGAAGAATTGGATTCGGTACGTGATCGTTCGGTGGTACTCCATGAGGAACTGGCCAGCCGATTGTCCGATCAGATAAACAAACGAATGTATGTTCTGTCTCTGGTGACGACGATTTTCATGCCTCTCAGCTTTCTCACGGGACTGTTGGGAGTCAATCTCGGAGGCATTCCCGGGGCCGACAGCAGATGGGGGTTTCTCGTCTTTGTCGGGGTAATTCTCGGGGCCTTCGGTGTACAATTGCTGTATCTCAAAAAAATGAAATGGCTCTAGAAAACCAACCCACAAGGCTTTGCAAGATATATTTTCAGGAGTGAGGATTATGGCTGAAGGAATATTGGCCGTTTCAGCGTACAGGACTGCCAGAAAGGATTTATCACTTATTGCCAGGACTGTGCCAACCCTGTCTTTTTATACCCGGTTTATCGGGGTTGTCTTCAGGGCCAGCATTCTGGCAAAGCGGGGCGAATATGATGGTGCTGCTTGGGCGGCCAGCAGTCTTGAGGTTTTGCGACTTTTGGAAGGCATCGGGGTATGCATACAGATCTCCGGTTTGGATAATATTCAGAAAACTGACAGTCCATGTGTAATCATAGGAAATCATATGAGCATGATGGAGACCCTGCTCTTGCCTGGCATAGTGCAACCGCTGAAGCCTGCAACCTTCGTTATCAAGGAAAGCCTTCTGACCTACCCGGTTTTCAAGCATGTCATGCGCGCCCGTGATCCGGTGGCGGTCAGCCGGACAAATCCTCGTCAGGATCTAAAGACGGTTCTCGATGAAGGGGAGAAGCGGCTGCAGAGTGGCATCTCGATCATCGTATTCCCCCAGACAACCCGGTCAAATACGTTTGACCCCGGGCAGATGAGCTCCATCGGGGTAAAACTGGCAAAGAAGTGTGGGGTGCCGGTCATCCCCCTGGCCCTCAAGACGGATGCCTGGCAGAACGGGAAGTATCTGAAAGATTTTGGAATAATAGATGCAGAAAAGGAGGTCTGTTTCGCCTTTGGTGAGTCTTTCCCCGTGATGGGTAAGGGGGCTGAGGAACAACAGACAATCAATACATTTATAGTTGAGAGACTCAGCGAGTGGGGTGGCAGCAGAGGGTAATTGGGCCCACGTCTGCCGGAAATGGTGCAGAGGGTGATTGTCAATCCCCTGCAACTTTACATTTTAACTCAGATTTCATCATCTTCGTCAAGAAGGGGCTCTTCGTCGATTTCCTCGATCTCGTCGAGATCTTCATCCTGACCCTCATCTCCCCCTCCTGTGTCTTCACCCAGGACACCACCTCCCTCCTCCTCAAGGTCTCCATCGCCGTCGTGCTCGCTGCTGAGGCGCATCGCCTTGGGGATTTTAGATTCGGGGAGAATAATTTCGGTGATCTTGACAATCTCGTCCTGTATATCAGGGTCGGCCTGGCAGATTTCGCAATGATCAACATGTTGCTCGATAAAGGAGATCATCCGAGCAGGTGCCATAGTCTCGTCTCTGACGCTGAGAAACCATGACTTCGCCAATTTAATAAGTCTTTCGCACTGCATGGGGTGTCTTTCTGATAGTTGTAAAAGTTGCAAATACCCTTTTGGAGGGCCTTTGTTCCGCGAAATCCTCTTTGCGGAAGGCATATTTCTCTTTGTGGGGATCAGTGAATCAAATATTATAGTAAAAAGTTGTTTTCAAGGTCAACACTAATTAGTATAATACCTCTCTTTGTTTCAATCAGCGTGCACGGAAGTGGACAGAGCCCTGGTGGCCCTCCCGGACTTCAAATCCGGTGTGGCGGGTTAATAGCCTGTCAGGTGGGTTCGATTCCCATGCACTTCCGCCATTCTTTCCGGCCATTATTTCTTGATGAGAGGGTGCCCCATCTCTTCCCGTTGAGCGACATAGCACTCCGCCACCTTCCGTGCGATATTCCTTATCCGACCAATATAGCGAGTTCTTTCCGAGACACTGATCGCCTTGCGGGCATCAAGGAGATTGAAGGTGTGCGAGCACTTGAGGCAGTAGTCGTAGGCCGGCAGGAGCAGCTTTTTGTCAACAAGCTTGTTGGCCTCTTCTTCGTAGATGTCAAAGAATGTCATAAGCCGCTCAACATTCGCCTCTTCAAAGTTGAAGGTGGAAAATTCGATTTCCGCCTGATGAAAGATTTCGCCGTAACTCACGGTGTCGTTCCAGGCGATATCGTAGACACTTTCCACGCCTTGCAGATACATGGCGATGCGTTCGAGGCCATAGGTGACCTCAACCGTCGTCGGGTAGAGATCAATTGATCCCGCCTGCTGAAAATAGGTGAATTGGGTAATTTCCATGCCATCAAGCCAGACTTCCCAGCCGAGGCCTGAGGCCCCGAGGGTCGGAGACTCCCAGTCGTCTTCGACAAAACGGATGTCGTGTTCCAGGAGATTGAGGCCAAACCGCTCGAGACTGCCGAGATACAACGCCTGTACATTGAGAGGGGATGGTTTGAGAACCACCTGATATTGATAGTAGTGCTGCAGGCGGTTAGGATTGGCGCCGTAGCGGCCATCAGTCGGTCGTCTTGACGGCTGCGGGTAGGCCGCCTTCCAAGGTTCCGGGCCCAGAGAACGGAGCAGGGTGGCGGGGTGGAAGGTGCCGGCGCCGACTTCCATGTCATACGGCTGCTGGATAATGCAACCCTGGTCAGCCCAGAAGGTGCTGAGGCTAAATATAATATCCTGAAAATTCATCGAGTTTCCTCTTTATTCGTAGAGCGGGTAACGGGTGTTTTTCTATCTAGCAGCAAGCCGAATCGGCCAGTTGTGCATGTCTTGAATAGTGTCAGACTATATAATTGCTCTCTTGACATTTGTCCATGGGCTCATCATTATATTCAGACAGGCTACCATAGCACTTCTCGGGGGTAAATCTTTTTTTCTCCTTTTTCCTCCGGTGTTTCTGCGCTTTTTGGGACAATGAAAACCCTATGATCACACTCAACCCACATGTAGAGGTCAAGCAGCTTTTGCGCCGAGCCAAGAACATTGCCATCGTTGGGCTTTCCCCCAAGGAAAATCGACCCAGCAATATGGTAGGGCGCTATCTTCTGTCAGTAGGCTATGCCATCTATCCCGTCAATCCAGGGCATACAGAAATACTTGGACAGCCTTGTTTTCCTCATCTTTCCGCTGTCCCCGCAAAAATTGATATTGTCGATATTTTCAGGCGCTCGGAGGAGGTCCTGCCCTTCGTGGAGGAAGCCGTGAAAATAGGCGCCGGAGCCGTCTGGATGCAGCTTGGCATTGTAAACCAGGAGGCTGCGGAATTTGCCAGGCGAAACGGTCTTGCCGTCATCATGGATCGTTGCATAAAGATCGATCACAGTAATCTCTTTTGACCCACTCCAGTCATCCGCGGTCAATCCTCTTTTCCCCGACATTTCTCCGATGGAACCCAAGATACTCAGCATCCGCGGTGCTCGGATGCATAATCTGAAAAATATTGACGTTGATCTGCCCCGAAATCAGCTGGTGGTCTTTACCGGACTTTCCGGCTCAGGAAAATCGACACTCGCTTTTGATACGCTTTACGCTGAAGGACAACGGCGGTATGTCGAATCCTTATCAACCTATGCCCGCCAGTTTCTCGGTCAGATGGATAAACCGGATGTCGATGCACTCGAAGGGCTTTCTCCGGCCGTTTCCATCGAGCAGAAAACAACGAGCAAAAATCCCCGTTCAACAGTCGGAACCGTTACTGAGATCTATGACCACCTGCGCCTGCTTTTTGCCAGGTGTGGACGCCCGTATTGTCCAGAGTGCGGGAGTGAGATACAGGCACAGTCAGTTGAAGATATGGTGGATATTCTGCTGTCCCAGAAAGAGGGGACGAAGATTGTCCTTCTGGCCCCTCTGGTCGCCGAAAAAAAAGGCAGACATGAGCAGCTCCTTGAGCGTGTCCGCAAAGAAGGATTTGTCCGTGTCCGTATCGATGGGGATGTCCTGCCGACCGATGAAACCCCTGATCTTGATAAAAACCGGAAGCATACCATTGAGGTTGTCGTAGACCGGTTGGTGATCAAAGATTCTGTTCGCCGGAGATTGTCTGATTCCGTGAGCACTGCGGTGAAACTCTCAGGTGGTTTCCTTCTGGTTCAATTTGTGGAGAGCGTCAGGGAACAGCTCTTCAGTGAATTTGCGGCATGTCACAAATGTTCGATCTCACTGCCACAACCATCGACACAACTCTTTTCCTTTAATAACCCGCAGGGGGCCTGCCCAGAGTGTAGCGGGCTCGGGGTGAAACAGTTCTTCGATACTCATCTGGTGGTTCCGGATGAGAGCAAGAGTATAATCCAGGGTGCGATTGCCCCTTGGGGATGGAGAAATGAAAATTCCTATACCGGTCAGATCCTTGCCGCCGTTGCAGAGCATTATAATTTTTCTCTCGAAATCCCCTTTGGAGAATTATCCATCAAGGCCCAGAAGGCGATTCTCTACGGTTCTGGGAAGGAAGACATACGTTTTCAGTACCGGAACGAACGGCGGCTCATGACCGATGAGAGAAGATTCGAAGGTGTCATCCCTCAACTCGACAGAAGGTTTCATGAAACCCAGTCAAATATGATCCGTGAGGAACTTGGAAAATTCATGAATGAGCAGACGTGTCCCCTCTGCAAGGGGGCCAGATTGAAGGCCGAGGCACTGGCCTTTTGCGTAGGCCAATGGTCGATACATGCCCTTGTCTGCCTGTCGATTGAAAAACTCCTTAACGAACTGCCGCTTCTGCCTTTCAGTCAACGTGAAAGAAAGATCGGCGAACCGATTCTCAAGGAGATCATTGATAGGTTGGCCTTCCTTGAAGATGTTGGCCTTGGCTATCTCTCCCTGGAAAGGCGGGCCGGCACCCTATCGGGGGGAGAAGCCCAGCGTATTCGGCTGGCTTCACAGATAGGCTCAAGGCTTGCCGGAGTTTTGTATATTCTTGATGAGCCGAGTATCGGTCTGCACCAGCGTGACAATCAGAAATTGGTGAATACCCTTCTTGAACTGCGCGATCTTGGCAATACGGTGATTGTCGTTGAGCATGATACAGATACGATTCTCGCTGCTGACCATGTTCTAGATATGGGACCGGGGGCTGGCGTACATGGTGGTGAAGTTGTATATAACGGCAAGGTCTCAGGCCTTTTGGCATGCGAAAATTCTATAACAGGCGCCTATCTTTCTGGTAGAAAATCGATTGCTGTGCCAGTTAGTCGTAGGCCAGTGCCGCCGAAGATGAACATGGCCCTGAGAATTCAAAATGCCACGATCAATAATTTGAAGGGAGTTGATGTCGCCTTCCCTCTGGGTGTCTTGACCTGTGTTACCGGGGTTTCCGGCTCAGGAAAGAGTTCACTTGTCATTGAGACCCTGTACAGGCTTGCCCAAAAAGGGCTTGGGAAAAAAACCGGTTCGGTGGAATTTGCTGGTACTCTTCTTCAAGGTTTTGAGACGATAGATAAGATAGTGGATATTGACCAGAGCCCGATAGGCCGGACTCCGAGATCCAATCCCGCAACGTATACCGGGGTGTTTACACCGATCAGGGAGTTGTTTTCCCGGCTGCCCGAGTCCAGGGCAAGGGGCTATAGTGCTGGCCGTTTCAGCTTCAATATTAAAGGTGGAAGGTGCGAGACATGTGATGGCGAGGGTGAGATCAAGATTGCCATGCATTTCCTGCCAGATGTGTATGTCCTATGTGAGAAGTGCCATGGAAAACGATACAATTTCGAGACCCTTGATATTGCCTACCGAGGGAACAACATACATGAAATCCTGGCGCTGACCGTTGAAGAGGCGCTTGAATTTTTCCGAAATGTCCCTGCTATAAAAAACCGGTTGCAAACCCTGTATGATGTCGGACTGACGTATATTACCCTTGGACAATCGTCGGTCACCCTCTCGGGTGGTGAGGCGCAACGTGTCAAATTGGCCCGCGAACTATCAAGCAGAAGCAGTGGTAAGACTTTGTATATTCTCGATGAACCGACAACAGGATTGCACCCGGCCGACATCCAGCATCTCCTCAATGTTCTCAACCGCTTAGTTGATCAGGGAAATACTGTCGTGGTGATTGAGCATAATCTGGATGTAATAAAAACAGCAGATTGGATCATCGATGTCGGACCGGAAGGGGGCGACGGCGGGGGTAAGATTATTGCCTGTGGTAGACCGGAATCTGTTGCTCTCAACCCGGATTCCCATACGGGCAGATTTCTTGCTCCGATTCTCTGAAGATGGGGTAGATTATCTTGAAAAGCTTGCTAGATGGTGGCAAGTGCAGTTAAATGCCGACGTACAATTTGGTGATCGCCTCTATAATGGTCATAAGTTGGTGATTGAGGCAATATAAATATAACGAGGTGCAGAATGTCTGAAGTAAGTGAAAATGTTGACCCTGCGGCACGGCCTGAGTTCCGGATGCAGAAGATGTATATCAAGGATCTCTCCTTTGAAAATCCGTTTGCTCCTGAGGTTTTCATTACCCCTCAGAAATCCGAGCCCAAGGTCGAGCTTAATCTCAACTTGAATAATAAGAAGGTTGATGAAGACCATTGGGAAGTCACTCTGCAGATTACCGCCAAGGTGGTATCTCAAGATGCTGAGAAGGCCATGTTTGTTCTCGAGGTTGAGCATGCCGCAGTTTTTCTCTTGAAAAACATCCCGGCAGAACATCTCGACATGGTGCTCAAGGTGGATTGCCCGACCTTACTCTTTCCCTTTACCAGACAGATTGTCAGCCAGGTTTCCATTGATGGCGGTTTTTCTCCCTTTCTTATGGAACCGATCAATTTCATGGCGCTCTTTCAGAATGCCAAGAAGCAGCGTGAGGCGAAGAATTAAAAAAACAAAAGCCGCATGCAGTAAATGCATGCGGCCTTTTCTTATAAGATCTGTCAGACGGAGGAGAATGCTTTCTATAACCCCGTATTGACAAAATTGTCTATCAGTGTGCTAACGCCTTTCTCAATAGCCTTATTGAAAAGGGTGTCATATTGATTATCCGCCAAGAAAGATTCCGGAGACACCTTGACATCGACCCTGTTCGTCCAGATCACGTTGCCCGAAGTAGTCTCCTGCACCCAGATGCGCAGTTGGACTACGGCCTGATCGACCCTGCCACTGTGATAGGAAGCGCTGCCCATCGCACTGCCGATCGAACCCCATAATATGGCGTTCGCATCGCGGCCATCACTGAGTCCAAAGATGGTGTCACCATCATCTGAGTCCCAAGGCCAATTGCTGCGCTCATAGCCTATACGGGCACCGTATATGGCCCCGGTAATATTCTGGTTCAACTCATCATACGAATCTGAGCTGGCAAAACCCATAAGAACTCTACTGGTGCCGCCATTGATAAAAGGCAGGATCCCTTTCTTCCATGGCTCCCATGTGGCCTCCTGTCGGGTCTTGTATTCGAGTATACGGCCACGGACAACATAGTCAGCCTTGAAATTTCGACCAATCTTCGCTACTGTATTTGTCGTCAAACCGTGCGTTCCGGCACTGTTGCTGGCGTTTGTATTTGTTGTGACATTCTGCTGGGCAATATAGCTGGAAATCTTCCCCTTCATTTCGGCCGACCAGTCATTCGAGAGTTCATTAACCAGTGATACAGACTTCGTTTCTTCATAGGGCAAAAGGTTGATGATCCTCTGCTCCACGAGATATTGAAATACGTCCTCCTGGACGGGCAAACTAAAACCATTGGCCACGAATCTGTCGGTAAGAGATTCCGTGATAGCCATGTCCCTTCTGTATGCAGAATCGAGATTACCTGCGTTGGAGTAATCGGCAAATGGCAGAATGACAACTGTCCGCCCTTTCCCTGGTGCATCAAAACTAGGTGCATCAGGCACATTCAGGGTCTCGACAACCGTCTGCCCACAACCCGCCAAAGTCAGTGCTAAAATTCCAACGACCAGATATTTCAGCCTCTCCATAATTGTCTCCCTACCTTGAAAAATGTATGTTATCTGATTGAAAGAGAATGTTGCAAACCTCACATTATGATCGGTTTCAGCAGTATAATGAGCTCACGTTTCTGGGATGTTTTTTCTTCATGACCAAAGAGATACTTGACCAAGGGAATACTGCCGAGTACAGGGGCGAATTCACCCTGTGTATCTTTGACATCACTGATCAACCCGCCGATAACGAGCATCTCTCCATTTTTTACCCGGACAGTGGTACTCATTTCCCGGACATTGACGATGGGAAGGCCGACAGTAGCTCCGAGTGTTCCGACATCCCTATACTCGATGGGTTCTTCAAGTTCTGAGGTGACGGGGACGAGGTTGAGTATGATCTCATTTTTATCAAGTACCGTGGCAGTAAGTGCCATGCCAATTCCTGAGAGGATACGCTCCGTATTCACCGTATAGGTGATGATGCCTGTCTCAGAATCCAGTTGTGATTCGATATTATCAATGTAGGTAACATTTCTGCCGACCGTGATAAGGGCAGGCTGGCCATTCATCACGCTAATTTTGGGATTTGAAAGAACTGTAGTATTACCCTGTTCTTTTAAAGCATTGAGAAACACCCCGAAATTTTGACTATTTATCGAAACCTTAGAGACAAACCTGGTCGGATCTTGAATCTTCTGATGCGTGCCATCACCATTATCTTGTACGCCGTTGGTACCTGCTTCGTCGGCAAAAATAAAAGGGTAGATTTGTCCACCCAGGGCGTTGGAGCCAAATTGAATAGCACCGTCTACGCTGAAATTCTTTAAAACTTGGCTCCAATTGATTCCAATGCTTGAATTGTCTGTCAACTGAACTTCAATGATTTTTGCCTCAATAGATATTTGTTTATAAAGTTCCATTTTGAGGCTATTAAAGTATCCATCGAGTCTTTCTAAAATAGGACGTGGTGCTGTAACCGTGATCATGCCTACAGGCTTATCAATGATATACAGATTTTTATTTCCTGATCGTCTGCGGGTTGCCTCGCTCACGACGACCTTTTGGGTATTTTCTGCACTGTCAACGGTCTTGTAAGATTTCTGAGCTGTATCAACTTTCTTTATTTCATCTGTCAGGGTTATCGCCTCGGTAGTCCACACATCTAAAATCGCATTGATATTATCCTCAATGCTTTTCCAAACATCAAACTCATTGTCATCACTCTTGAGTTCAATGGTGCCATCAACATTATTTGAGGTATCATTGCTACCGAGGACATTACCACCGACCCCGGTTTTATATTTTTGTTTGACAAAGGGCATGGCGATGTGAAACTGTCGGGTCTCTTTGTATTTGACGACGATAGTATTCCCCTTGATTTCATGATAATAATCGACCTGACGAAGCAGATTGGTTAACGCTTCGTTATAATCGTCACCTGAATTTATATCGACATCGACAAGGAGCTTCTGGTCCACATCACTGGCCCAGGAGATATTCATATTCTTAATGGCTGCGAGCCGTTTCATGATATCCCAGAGAGGTTGGGGGCCTCGGGTCGATTTTATTGTCGCCCCGACTTTCATGCCGACATCTTCATTTTTGCTCAACTCTTCTTTGCTGTCCTGTCCCACCTGGTAGGATGGCGTCTGGTATTGTACGGGCAGAGTGGTCGGCTCAGCAGGTTTGACGGCACTTGGTGCGTTTTCAGTCTGCATCGCCGCATCCAGGCTGCCAGGTGCTTTATCTGAAGACTTTTGCACAGAACTGCATGCTGAAAGCATCAGAAACAGCAAGAGGCTGCCGTAAAGAAAAATGTTTTTGTAAGACTTCATAAAAACCTCTTGGGGCTAAAAAATTATGCGTATCAGTTATTCAAACTCAACAATCAATGATTCACTCAAAGGCTCTGGCTAAAAGTCTTTGGCAGCCAGTCGCCCGTGAATATATTTCTTCAGATCAGGGGGCAGAGGGAAACCTGAGGTGATAATCGCCTTATACTGGCCGGTGGCTTTTTCAGTATCTCCGATTTTGTCAAAAATACGAGCTTTTGCAATCATTGTATCGATGGTCTCACCATATGACGCATTATACTTATCCAGCAATTTTATGGCCTGCTCGTTTCGGCCGCTGCTCTCACAAAAGGTGGCATAGCTGACCAGGGCCTCTTTCATTGGCGGAGTACCACTGATACTTTGGGTGAAATATTCAATGGCATCCTGAGTTCTCTGCATGTTGGCAGAACCAATTGCCGCATACAGAGCTGCCTTGGTATTGGCCGGTTCCTGCTTCAGGCTTTCTTTGGCATAATGCACTGCCTTGGCATTTACACCGAGATTGACAAGATAGAGGGTTGCCAGTCTGTTAGAGATCTTGGCGTTTGTCGGCCAAAGTTTATTTGCCGTTTCATACAGTTCTGCAGCTTCTTCGAAATCTTCATGTTCATCGGCAAGCTGAGCTTTACGAAGAATTTCCTGGGCTTGAAGAACTTCTTTTGAAAGATTAGCGGATTGTTCGATGACAAACGCATCCTGCTCAACAATCTCAATGTCTGCTTTAACCGTAAGATTGTCTTCCAAGCGGTCCGGCCAGACGAATTCCTTCTTTTTGGGATAGATAACAATGGTATTGAAGCGGTCTTCTTTTTTGAGGTCCATGAGATTGAGGATGATGTCAAGGGCAAAATCCCAGGGAACATCGTTTAGTGCCAACGTTAGCGAGCCTTTAACTTCTTCATCGACGATAATATTGAGGTCGGAAACCTGACGGAAAAGCCGGAATACATTATGGATGTCGATTTTATAAAAATCGACGCTGATGCGCTGTTTATTGTAGCCAGCGAAAGCGAAGGTGTCCTCGATGGCGGATTTCGGACCCGCAGTTTTCCCATTGGCTGGAGCTTTTTTCCCGTCGTTTGCCAGGATATTTTCTGTCTCGCCAATAAGAGAATCGAGTGTCTTATCTGTCGATTCCGATGCGGTATGCCCTTTTCCGGAAGAGGCAGCCGCAGCTTTATCCGGAAGATCAGAATTCTCTTTGATGGTGACGGTCAGGGAACCTGTTGAATCTGAAATGCTGTAATCAAAGAGTTCGGGCTTGGCCGAATCGAAGACAATACGCGCACCAGTACCTTGAGGAGTCACCCTGATCTTTTCCACTGCGGTACCGATTTTTTTTTCCCGGATGAGTTCAGATATGTTGACATTTTCTATGTCAATAAACAAGCGAGGTTTACGGCCTGCACTCCCCGTTATTTTGTCGGATGTATACTTGACCAGAGGAGCAGAACTTACAAAGGCAACTGTTGTTGCGGCAGGGGTCGTCTTCACGAGAATATCGGTTATGGTGGGAATGCTACCGGAGGAAGGGGCTGATGTTTTCTTTGCATTTGCCCCCAAGGCTGGCATAATTTGGATTTTGATATTATTGCCATTCCTAGAAACTTTGTAATCGTGGGAATCAGCAATGGTGAACTCAAAACGTGTTATCGCGGGAGCCTGATCGTTGAGAACAGAGGTTTGCAAAGAAACGAATTTACTCGCAGGGAACAATGGGGAGTTCAGATGAATTGATTTATTAAAGGCCGCCTCGGCAATATCAAGCACAACTCGGAAGGGAGAAAATCTCTCTGAAACCGTATAAGCAGGCTCCGAGGCTCCAAATAGTTCAAGAGTGAGGGCGTTGCTATTTAGATCAGCCTGAATTTTAGAGATCTGATAGATGGTAGATTTCTCTTTACCAGCGCCAGTATCAGCACAATAAGCTGTCATGCTTGACAAACATAAAAGCAAACTGAGCACTGAGAAAATGGTCGATTGGGATATGATTAACCTCTTGTACATTTTCTATTCTTCTCCCTCTTTTTTTAATACCAAGTCAATATGAGTAATAATCTTTTTTCACGCGCGAGTTTGGGCAGTTTCTTC
>JANOIV010000127.1:0-4165 GCA_031407875.1 Desulfobulbaceae bacterium
TCTATCTCCGATCGAGACCAACCTGCTCAAGTCCAAAACGACGGAGGAGAAGGTAACTATTCCGGAATATCAGATCCCAATAAGCGTGTACGTGTAGTCGTTACGGTTGATTATTCCTTGGACAAATAGCCGAAAAGGAATGGTTCAACAAGGCGGCGGTACACAGGCGCTGACGCGCTGGTGCGCCCCCACGACGTTATACACCGAACCGAAACACCGAATTAAAACCGAGAACCGAGCGCCCTTGAGGGGCGCGAAAACCAATAACAGTCAGGAATCTCCACTATGCAAATTGGAAATAAAAACATAGAACTTGTTTGGCCGGGTTTATTCCATGCTGTTCCCGGTATCCTCTTGTTTGTTGTCATGCCCTGTTTCCTTATTTATGGCCTTTTCAAGTATTCATCAGCCTCGAAACTGCGAAAAACAGCATACACTCCGCTTTGCATACTTGATGCCCCCGCAAATTCGCCTACCCTATTTGAGGGTATAATTGGCCAATCTGCCGGCAGTATTTTACAACGCCAAAGATCATGCGTTGGAAATTGCCATACACATGGCTTAGCTGCTCTTTGATAACGTCCAAAAGCCCATCTCGTGAAGGACCTGCCCCCTTTTTCCCTGTTTTTTGCCTTTTGTGGCGATTTTTGAACGTCGCTGATCGCAGGATATTTAGCCCCGTCGCTTTCAAGGTAGCTGCCAGCCTGACTTGCGGCATTCCCCTGACACGGAGATGCTTGAGTCCGGTTATTCGATCAAGATCAGACATGGTTCCTTCTATGCCGGAGCGATAGCGATATTTCTCTTTGAAAGCCTCTCCTTTCTCCCGCTTTCTGCGCCTGGAGAGACGAAGAGACTTGGCATCGTAGCTGATGGTACAGCTCTTCTTATCTCGTTTGACCGGACATTCTGACTGACGACGGCATTTGTCGCAGGCGGACTTGTTGAAGTAAACAGTCGTACCGCCCTTTTCGCCGCTCTTTGTTTTTATGGGTGCCTGCTGTTCAGGACAGGCAATGATCTGGTCAGTGTCGCTGAATGTGAAATCAGCCAGAGTCGTGGCACTTTCCTTTGCTCCCATAACAGGCGCGATTACGGTTATTCCCAGTTCTTTGGCTTTTTCTACATTGTCGTCGCTGCCATACAGAGTGTCTGCCAGCAGTTCCGTTGGAGCAAGATCTCGTTTTCCTGCATCCTCTATGGCAGGAAGCAGGGCATTGGTATCACTCTCGTTGGCGGCTTCCACCTTGATGTGGGTGATCAGATCCGGTTGACTCTTGTCCTCTGAATAGGTTTCCATGACCTGCATCTGGTAGCCTTTGCCCTTGTGGCCGCAGTAGCCCGCATCGGGGTCGGATGGATTCTGGAGTGAACTGGAGGGCACATCCTTGCTGGCTTTGATCACGGCCCTGGCACCGTTGTCATCCTTTTCTACGATGCACTGCTCGCTGAACATGCGTACCAGGTGTTTATATTTGTCCATCTTGCAGACAGCTTTATTGGCTTTGAACCGCTCTACCAGATAAAAACAGTCATCGCCAAGCTCGACCAGTTTCTTTGCCGATTCAGTCGGCTTGACGGCAAAGGCTCCATCGCTCTTTTTGTCATAGCGAAGTACGATATCGCCAAGGGCAGCGTACTCTTTGGCATGATGGCGCTTCAGGTTGGTTAGAAAATGGCGGATTGTTCTGACGAATATACGAATCCGACCCAGATGCGCCATGTTGGAAAAGATATGCACCGAATCAAGGCGCTGCTTTGATGGATCAAGAGCAAACAGCTTCTTCAAGGCATTGGTAACATTTTCAAAGAGCGCATCCTGCAACCCATGCTGAGCGACGATGTCTCGCAGGTTCCAGAGGGTGCGGGGTGAAACATATGATGCAGTATCGGATGTATCGGTTATATTGAGCGCGTACTGCCACATCAGGTTGAAAGCAAATTGTTGAATCGCTTGTTCGTCAGTACAGTCCTCCATTTGCTGGATAAGGACGAGACCGAGCATGGCGTAGAGTTCTTTTGTCTTTCGCCCTTTAAATTCATCGTAAAACTGGAACAGTTTTTCTACAGGAAGATTGTGCAGTACTTCTTCACGAAAAAGATGCGCCCATGATGATTCCAGAAGGGCAAGGCGCTTCAAGCCGAGATGAGCAAACGGATTGAACATGTCGCGCTGTTTGTGGTCTTTTACGTTGATCATGTGGTTCCCTTGCAACATATTGAAATAGCAAGGAATGTGTACCACAAAAACGGATTAAACTCAAGCTAAATAAACATATTTTATTAATAATATTATGTAGTTATAGATGACAATGCTTTTGCTGTTCCATCATTCATTGGGCTAGTCGGAAATCCTCAATCCACTGGCGTATCACATCTTCCGGTGGGCCACCAGCCTCCTTAACGCTAAGCATCCTCTCAAGATGGTCGTCCGACAGGATTACGACTAGCTTACCCTCATGTGCCCAATGCTCCTGAATTGTATGAAGACAGGTGCCATCGGGTCCAAATCTCGAAACAATAAGGCCTAAAAGTCCCGCACCATGACGTTTCAGATAGTTCAACACCTGGAGGGCTTCCGGTTTTCCAACGGTTGATGAGTAGTTTTTGGCATCTGCGACTATAAAGTCAGCGCAGTATCTCGTGCGAATGAAGGCCCAGAAGCCACTCTCCGCATAATTCGGCAGGATAATGTCACGGCGATTTGCTCTAGCTGCATCTGGGAGCTCGCTTATGGGCGGGGAAAGCGGTGGGCAAAAAAGCCGTTCAAGTATTCGCGATACAAGCTTTTGATATGCAACCCAGTGCGACTGTCCAGCGGGAAGTAAGCGAAGCTCACTAAGTAGACGCGCTTCGGCCGTTGGGACTGCGTTGGTTACCGAAAGACCGGCTACAGCTAAAAGAAGCGGACGAAGAACTGGATGTGTGACAGTTTCTAGATTAGAGCTAAACCGCGCAGCAATTGTATCCAGATCCCAAGCTTCAAAACCAGCCCTTTCAACCTTGATTCTCTGAACGGTTGTTAGCCGAGCAGGAAGAGCAAGAATGACATCGTCCGCTTGAACGATTTCCTGATAACGTGCGAGCTGTGCAATAGCGTCGTCTAACCTGTTTTGGGCAACGGTCATTTCACTCTTACACTCGATAAGTATCTTTCTAGAGCCACCAGATGATCTCGCAATAATGTCTGGCCGCAGACGCGATCCTGACGATCCGTCGGAAACATCGGGTTCAAGTAGGACCTCGTTGTAGGAGCCACTCGCTCGCATCAGGTCGGCGAGTACGCGCACAAATTCAAATTCTCGAAGAACGCCGCGATCCATCTGCGAGTGACAGTTAGCGCACAAGTAAACAAAGTTTTTCATATCTTGTTGGTATTGTAATGAAAGCGGAAACACATGTTCATTTGTAAGTGGTCCGCTCGCGCCACAGACCTGACAGTTATCTGGTTTCCGCATTTTTGTCGTTCCTCGTGATAGTAATATTGGTGTGAGTCGCTTCTCTCTATCCTGCGATAACGTTTGAAATAACCGGCTGGTGTGGCTTTTCGCGCAGGTCCGGTGGATTGATGGGTTGGGCGACGTTGCAAGAGGGGCATGGGGATACACAGGCTATAAGTCAGGCATCAAGTGTTGACTAGCTCTCTCTGTCATTCGCTGTTCAATGGCGGCCTTTTGTTCCTTCATGTTGTGAACGGGGTCCCAATCGCCAGTGCTATTGGCAGGAAGCCCCACATGGTCGCGTAGCTTCGCAGCCAACTCCGACGCAGCAATCCCGAGAGTGGCAAATTGAAAATGTCGCTCTTCGAACCCTTCCTCAAAATCTGGGGGCGTAGCTTCATCCCATGTTCCGGCCACTCTTTGGTTAGCTGTAACGGATTGCAAACATCGGTGCCAGGAACTGCAAACATCCGCATTTTGAAACCAGATTAATTGACAATATCTGGACACTCAAAACCACATTAACTGCAAATATCGCTTCCCTTCCTGCGCCAATCCAGTTCGATAAAACGACCGTTTTTATGAACCTAGGCACGACCCTATAACTCCCCCCCTTGTTCGCCGGCATCGACCTCTCAGCGGCATTTTTGAACACTGCGACCACCTTGAGCCGGAGAAGTTCCTCACCAGAATAGTCTGGTGCGCAGCGTGCAGAGCCGAGGGTG
>JANOIV010000144.1:0-2950 GCA_031407875.1 Desulfobulbaceae bacterium
GTTGCCGGAATCCGGGAACGGCATGACAAAATCGGCCTCGATTACCGCCTCTCTGGCGAGAATCTTGCCCATGCGTTTTCGGGCCTCATACACGTTTATGCCGAAGATATCGGAGTCCGGTCGGGCGAAATAGACCTGTTCAAAGATACAGAAGTGCGAATCCTGTTTGGGCCAGGGGAAGAGAGAGAGAATTTCCTTCTGATTGAAGATGAGTACCTCGCCGGGCTTGATATCGCGAACGTACTGGGCCTCAACCAAGTCGAGGGCGCAGGTCTCCGAAGCTACTATCCAGCCGCCGTTATTCAATTTTCCCAGACAGAGCGGGCGGAATCCGTCTGGGTCACGCACTGCCACCATAGTATCCTGGGTCATCAGAAGCAGGGAATAGGCTCCTTTAAGAGAAGAGAAGGTCTCCCACAGGGCCTTCTCCAGACCGAGATAGGCTGTTCTGGCCATGAGATGAAGGACGACCTCGCTGTCCATGGTGGTCTGGAATATTGATCCCTGTTCTTCAAGTTTTTTTCGTAATTCTATGGAGTTGACGAGATTACCGTTGTGGGCAACCGCCAAGGTAGTTCCCTTGTGGGTTACCATCAGCGGCTGGGCATTGGTGAGATTGGAGGCCCCAGTTGTTGAATAGCGGACATGACCAATCGACATATGCCCCTGCAAGCCCTGGAGTACGGCTTCTGAAAAAACTTCCGGGACAAGCCCCATGTTTTTATGGGTGCTGACCTTCTCACCATCGGAGGTCACTATCCCGGCGCTTTCCTGCCCTCTGTGCTGCAGGGCGTAGAGGCCGAAATAGGTCAATTTGGCGGAATCCTGATGGCCGAATATTCCACACACCCCGCATTCATGGGTGGGGCGTCCGGGGTGGACAGGGATGTTTGAATCATGTAGCATGGCAACTTTCCTTGATGTGCCTCCACTCGTGTATATCTTCGGAGGAGGGAGATGTGAAAAGAGGAAGAGATATGACCGGTAACAATATAAACAGCAAAGGCACAAAGAATAGGGGTATCTTTGTGCCTTCCTTCTCAGTCTGATCTAAATTGTTTATATGATGTAATGCTGAAATTCAACAAGAAAGAGAAACTGGACAAGTTTTCCTTCTACCTGGTGGCGATACACCGGGTCGCAGAGGAGCGATATCAGTAGGGAGAGTTATCATTAAAAAGAACATATTGCAGGTGATTATCCTGCCTTAATAACATGTCTGGGTAGACATGATTAGTCTGACAAATCTGGCAGCGCCAACAAATCCGATAAAACTGACGAAAACAGTCAAGGCCGCCGGTTGAGCGGCGAAACTGGGCCCAGGGGACCTGAGCCAGATACTGTGCGGTATAGAGTTGCCTCGTGATGTAAATCTGATAGTCGGTGCTGAAACCTCCGATGACGCCGGGGGATACCGTCTCAATGACGACGTAGCCCTGATCCAGACAGTGGATTTTTTTACGCCGATAGTCGATGATCCCTATAATTTCGGCCAGATCACTGCCGCCAATGCCCTGAGCGATGTCTATGCCATGGGAGGAAGGCCCTGCTGGCCATGAATATCCTTGCCTGTCCGGTAAAGACCATGGCGAAGGAGGTTTTTCGCCAGGTTATTCAGGGCGGCCTCAATAAGATTCAAGAGGCCGGGGCCTTGCTGGTGGGGGGACACAGCATCGAGGATCAGGAGCTGAAATACGGTCTGTCCGTCACCGGTCTGGTGCATCCGAAAAGGGTTCTGCTCAATGCCGGCGCCCGTCCGGGTGATGTCCTTTTCCTCACCAAACCTCTTGGAACAGGCATCCTGTCGACGGCCATAAAAGGCGGGATGGCCGGAAGCGATGTTGAAGATCTGATCATCAAGGTCATGATTACCCTGAATAAGCTTGCGGCGGAGGCGATTGAATCCGTCCGTTCGGAGCAGGGGATGGAGGATGAGGTGCATGCCTGTACGGATGTCACGCGGGTTTGGTCTGCTTGGGCATCTGCACGAGATGGCCGAAGCTTCGGGTGTATCGGCCAGGTTCTTCGTGGAGAAGATTCCCTTACTGGATAGGGCGGCCGAATTTGTGCAAATGGGCATAATCCCAGGCGGGGCGCACACCAACCGGAAGTACTACCAGCAGTGGCTGGCGGGCTGCTCAGAGGCGCCAACCGATATGGAGATGCTTACCGCCGATCCCCAGACATCCGGCGGTCTGCTGATCGCCGCAACCCCGAGGGCTATAGAGGCGATCCAGCGAACGATGCAGGAGCGGGGCTATACCCTTCCCTATGCCACCATTGGTGAGATTAGCAACGGCAACAGGGGTATGATCGAGCTGGCGTGACCGCCGGCTACTTCTCCGGACTCTCCTCCGACTCCATCACGAGGGCATAGAGCAGCGCTGTGAGGCTGACCAGATCGTTGAGATCCAGGCGCTCATCGGTGGTATGCACCTTGTCCATCCCTGTGGCGACAATGGCCGTGGGGAGACCATAGCTGCAGAGGATATTTGCATCACTACCACCGCCGGCGACGAGAAATTCGAGATTCTTGCCGATACGTGTTCCGGCCTTACGAATCCGTTCAAGAACCGGAGCGGATTCAAGCAGACGCATGGCAGGATATTCCTTCTCTACCATGATTTCCACCGATGGAACTCCGTCCTGATTGAGAAAGGGATTGCGCCAGTTATCTATGGTTTTTTGAAAGGTTACTTCGATCTCCTTGGTATATTCATCGAGTTTTTGGGCCGAATGACTGCGGACTTCGCCTTCGAGGGTGATGAGATCCGGCACGATGTTGGTGGCGATTCCCCCTTTAATGAGACCGAAGTTGGCGGTTGATTGCTCATCAAGCCTGCCCAGGCGCATATTTGCAATGGCCTTGGCCGCCAGACAGAAGGCGTTTATCCCTTTTTCGGGATTGAGTCCGGCATGGGCGGCAATGCCGTGCACCTCGATCTTGATC
>JANOIV010000184.1:0-3711 GCA_031407875.1 Desulfobulbaceae bacterium
TCACCCGAACCTTCCGGTCAATGAGCTTTTCAGCGAATTCCTCCGGATTGCCGATAGTTGCGGAGAGCAACACGAACAGGGGATCACTGCCATGATACCTGGCTATGCGTTGAAGTCTGCGCAGTACCCAGGCCATGTGCGAGCCGAAGATCCCGCGGTAGGTGTGCACCTCGTCGATGACGACGAATCTGAGTTTATGGAAAAACGATGCCCAACTCGCGTGATAGGGCAGGATTGCCAGATGCAGCATATCCGGATTGGTCATGAGAATGGGCGGCGCCTTCTCTCTGGTTTTCCGTCTCTGATAGGCCGAACTGTCGCCGTCGTAAATTGCCGCAATCTCCGGCAAGCGCCGCTGTATGCCGGCCGGAAGCATATCAGCCAGTTCAATCAGAATCCGCAACTGATCTTGGGCCAGGGCCTTGAGGGGATAGAGGTACAGGGCGTGGCCCGGATCATCCCCCAAGAGCTGTTGCAGGACAGGGAGATTATAGATCATGCTCTTGCCGGAAGCGGTGGCCGTCGCGATAATGAGATTTTCGCCCTGCATTAGATGGGAAATTGCCTCGACCTGATGGGAGTATAGCCTGGCAATACCTTTGGCCTGCAACACCTGCCGAATGTCTGCAGAGAATGCAGGTTGGTCCGGGCTGTCTTTTCTGGCCACTGCCGGAAAAATCTTATGGCAGACGACTTGCGAACCAAATTTTTTCGAGGCCTTGAGGGCTGCCAGATATTCTTCTATATCGGGTTTTCCCTGAGCCGTAGAAAAGACTGAGGACATTATTAATGTTTTAATGTATTGCGCTTATCAGGGAGAGTGTATATTTTTGTCAGTTAATGCGTTGAAAATTGCCCTAAAAAGGGCTGAAATGCTCAGGCATTACCGATTCTGCCCAACGCAGAACGGACGGAATTATGGAAGTATACTACAGCCTTTATCAGAGATCAGCCCGAGAAAATCATGTTCAGTATAGCGACACAAGGCCCTATCGGTTCAGACAGTTTCCAGGCTGCCCGCCAATACGCCCCGTCTGCCCGGATATTGCTGTTCAACCGAATTTCCGATATCCTTGCGGCCTTTCTGGGCGGTGATGCTGAATACGCCCTGGTCCCGGTCTATAACACCCGGGAAGGTGAGATAAAAGAAACATTCCGGCTTGTTACGCAGCTTGACCAGGGATACTGGATAGATAACGTTGTTCTGCCCATCCACCTCTCCCTCGGGATGATATCGAAAACGGCTCTCGCCACGACTCCTGTCGATACCGTTGTCGGCAGAAGTTCGGTCTTCAGGCAGTGCGAAGAGTATATCGACGAACACTTCCCCATGGCAACGCTGATGGCCGTTCAGGATATCGAGGCGGCCCTCGCCGATATCCGCAGCCATAACAGGACCACCTACGCCGTTATTGAATCAGAAGATCTCTTGAAGAAACAGGGGCTTGAGCTGATCGCCCGGGAGGTTGTCTCCCATAACCGTACCCGTTTCGCTCTTCTTGGCAAAAATCTTGCCAAATCCTCCGGTTACGATGCTACTGCCCTTATCACCAAGCCTCTGCGGGACCGGGTTGGCATGCTCGCCGATATCCTGGGAGAATTCACCCGCCGGGGGATCAATATCCTCGATCTGCAATCTGAAAATGATATCAAGACCCAGAAATTGCGGATCTACATCGAGGCCGAAGGACATATAGAAGACAACCTGTTGCGCGAGGCCCTGGCCAGAATCGAGAAAGGTGTCATTCAGGAGGAAGGTTCAATCAAACTCCTGGGCTCCTTTCCCCGCGTTGATATGCGTGTCAAACAGATCAGGGCCTTTGGCTTTATCGGTTCGGGGGCAATGAGTCGCTGGTTCGCCGGTCGCCTGGAAAATGAAGGTTATCGGACATACTTAACAGGCCGGACGACAGCACTTCGGCCCGAAGAAATGATAGGCAAGGTGGATGTAGTCATCATCTGTGTGCCCATATCCGTCACGGCTGAGACCATCAGACTGTACGGCGGACTTTTGCAGGACGGCCAGGCTCTTATTCTGCTGGCCGGCGAATCGGAAAAATCCCTCAACACCGCCCTCGAATCGACTCTTCCCGGCGTAGAGCTCATGCTGGTCCATAATCTCTGGGGTCCCCAGGCCCAGACTATGAAGGACAAGAACGCAGCGGTGGTGCGGACTGCCCGTAGTGGCGGATTCTGCAGTGAATTCGAGGCATTTTTGTATAAACACGGGGCCGAGATCTTTCATGACAGCCCGTCCAAGCACGACATGCTCATGGGTGTCAGCCAGAAATTGCCCACCACCATCTCCGTCGCTCTGGCCATGACTCTGGCCCAGCATGAGATAGACACCCACGATATCGGCAGTCATTCCACCCTGACCTCGCTCTATGGCATTCTGGCCATGGCCCGGATACACAACCAGAATTCCCGGACCTATGCCGAGATCATGGCGATGTCAGGTGACGGTCGTAAAATTGTCCGCAGTTTTGCCGATAACCTGCTGCACCTCATCAACCTTGCTGAATCAGGCGACATCGGGCAAATCTGCGACATACTGGAGGCAAACAGGAAATACATGCCTCCTGCCTTTCTCCAGACTCGCATGAAACAGGCTAAGGCCGTAGACGGTCTCCTCTCTCAATCCGGCATGAAAGGCGATTGGTAAGAGCACAAGAAAAAGGCCGGTGATTGGAGCCGACCTCAAAAGGTATAATGATAACACGGTTCAATTATATTCCGCCGACAGCAATGCCTGCTGAAGGCTCTACGAATTCAAGGAGTTGTCTATGCGTACACGCGATATGAATTATCTTGATGAGGAACATATCTGCCCCCACTGCTCCCAGCGGATGGCCTGCTGCGAAGCACCGCCTGTCCATGTCGGTGACGGTCTGGGCTGGGGCTCGGAAGTTCTCTTCATCTGTCTCAATGATGCCTGTTCTCTCTTTCTGACCGGTTGGGACCAAGTGGAAAATCAATATGGCCATCATGCCTCCTACCGCCATATGGAATTACCCGGCAGCAAGGAGTGTAACGTCATGATGGTAGGCAATGCCGATGCCTTTAAGGGCAGTGTGATCGATCCGATTGCCCTGAAAAATCAGAATGATCGATACAAAAAGGAATTATTGGCGATTAAGGCGCTTGAAACCTGTATCGAAGAGAAAAACCTCGAACCCGTCATGCTGCTGGTTTTGGATGAGGCCGTAGCGAAAGAGACCCGGCAGCGGGCCCTGAAACTTATGCTGCAACTCAATGATCTGAGCTGCATAGACCCGATACGGAATCATGCATTCCGAGACTCCTCTCTCGAACAGGAGAGCAATATGATTATCGCCAAGTTGCTCAAGGCCAATTTCAAGAAAGAGTGTCCGCACTGCTTTGAAATCATCAAGGCCCAGGCCGTGAAATGCATGCACTGCCAGGAGGACCTGAAATAAGCCGTTGTGCCCAAATAACCGTACTCCTTTTATGGCCAGAACGGCATAAGAGGTCGTATTGAAATGGTCAGGAATCTCATGGCGGATTCGAAACGGCTCCGCATTTTCTCCTTGCAAGACCGCAGTTGAGCGAGTATAAGAAGGACGCTTTTGCCCGAGCGATAAGGTGGTGGGCGTAGCTCAGTTGGTTAGAGCATAAGTTTCAGGGCCCGCTGCCGGGTCTCTTTCGCTACGGCCTCATCCAAAACCAGCAGCATGACGGGTTCGAGGT
>JANOIV010000190.1:0-24589 GCA_031407875.1 Desulfobulbaceae bacterium
CCTGACAAGCAATTATTGTCAAAATTTAAGGAACAATACATGAATCTCACCTCCCCATCTCTCTGGTGGCGCCGCACGACGACCCGGCTTTGCTGGCGTAACCGGCGCACCATTGCCTGCGGGGAGCGATAACACAGAGGCGAATTTTTACTATAAGACGAAGCCCCTGCAGACCCTCTCCGGGTTTGCAGGGGCTTTTTTTTTTGCAGTTGTATCCCTCCAAACCTGGAATAACCTTTTTAAAACCAGCACTTTTGGAGGAACAACAATGGACGATCTACTCAGCCGACTGCGGACCGGCGACCAGGCCTTCTGCCTTATCCAGCCCCAGGACAGCGACGAACTGCTTGTACTGACGGGCAATCCCTTTCGCTGCAGGTCTCTTGCGGAAATTCCCCGCCGGCAGGGAGCGACAGAGGGCGGGCGCATATATGACACGATCAGCATCGTGCCCTTCTGCCAGATCCGGGAAAAGGGCTATGCGGCCTGGGGTGAAGGAGAACAGATTCTCGGCATCGATATTACGGCGCAGCAGGAGATCACCAAAGACGCCTTGCTGGCGGGGACAACCGCCCGGCCGCTGGTCATGGAGTCCGGTATCAGCTATGCCGAGACAGCCGGGGAATACGCCGAGATCATAAAAAAGGTCGTGAGAGATGAAATCGGCAACGGCGAGGGGGCCAATTTTGTCATCCCGAGAACCGCCACCGGCAGAATCGCAGGTTTCAGCATCGATTCCGCCCTGACCATCTTCCGCTCCCTCGTTGCCAACGATTACGGCACCTACTGGAAATTCCTCTTTTATGACCGGGACCGGGTCTTTGTCGGTTCGACCCCGGAGCGCCATCTCACAGTTGCCGGGGGCCGGGTCAGGATGAACCCGATCAGCGGCACCTTCCGCAAGGATACGACCTCGGCAAACCGGACCCGGCTCAAGAAAGATCTGCTGGCCTTTATCAACGACCGCAAGGAGATCAACGAGCTGTTCATGGTGGTCGACGAGGAACTGTAGTTGTTGGCCAGGATGTGTGAAAAAGGCGGCTCGATCATCGGCCCGCTGCTTAAAGAAATGTCCAGGCTCATCCACTCCGAGTACCTGCTCTCAGGCCAGAGCGACAAGGATATCTTCGAGCTCTTCCGGGATTCGATGTTTGCAGCCACCGTGGTCGGCAGTCCGGTCGAAAATGCCTGCAGTATCATCAAGAAATACACGGAGCGATCCCGGCGATATTACGGCAGCGCCCTGATGCTGGTGGGGCGGGATGAGGACGGCAGCGATTTTCTCGACTCCCCGATCACCATCCGCACCGCCGAGATAGCAGCGGACGGCAGTCTCTCTCTCAGTGTCGGCGCCACACTCGTCAAGGATTCGCAGCCGCTTCAGGAGGTGCGGGAGACCGAGGCCAAGGGTGCAGCGCTGCTCGACAGTATCCTGCACAGCGACCAGACTACCGTGAACCCGCCCCTACTCCCTCGCCTGGCCAATGACGATGATATTGTTGAAAACCTGCTCGCCCGCAACGAGCATCTTTCGCATTTCTGGTTTTTCAAGCAGGGTGGGCTGCAAGCCCTGAAGACCGCCGACCGGCCGCTGCGGCTGACCCTGATCCACAACGAAGACGACTTTGTCTTCATGCTCCGGCATATCTTCAACGCCCTCGGCCTGCAGACCACCATCGTGCCCTTCTCCCTCTACGACATCGACCGGGACAGCGCCGATATCACCCTCCTCGGCCCCGGCCCCGGCAATCCCAACGATGCCGATTCCTGCAAAATCGCCAGCAATATGGCCATCGCTCAAGAACTGCTGCGCCGAAAAAAGAGATCGCTCTTTATCTGTCTCGGCCATCAGATACTCTGCCGAACACTGGGTTTTATCGTGGAAAAACGGCTGCAACCCCTGCAGGGCTCGCAGGTCGAAATTGATCTCTTCGGCACCCCGGAGAAGGTCGGTTTTTACAATACTTTTGTGCCGAAAAAGGAAAACACGACCGGCGAGTTCGAGACCGCGCTCCTGCCCGACAGCGATGAGGTGATCGCCATCCGCGGCGGCCATTTTATCGGCTACCAATTCCATCCGGAGTCGATACTCAGCCAGAACGGCTACACAATCCTGCAGCAGGCGGTCGAGTATCTTATGGCCTGGAACGGATAAAGAATTGCGGGCTTTACAATCCTCTCTTTGCTCTTTCCCTAGGATTCGCACAGGATACGGAGAATCTGTGAAGATGCAAAAAACGGACTTGGCCCCTTCTACCCCTTATTTTAAAAATCCAGGGGACTCAGCGCCTCCTTCCTGGTGACGCTTTTTACCGATCTCTTCTGTAAATTGATACTTTTTGCAGAAATCGAGAAAATAGCGAACCCATTTCTGGTATACGCCATGCTGGCCCACGGGAATCCCCTTTTGCGCTAAGTGCTCGGCAAATCTCTTTTGCAATGCTCCGGATACAGTCAGCATCATGCTTCTCCTCATTCTGTTAAACACTCAATTATTTCATATTCAAGAGAATGAAAAAAACTAACAACTTGCAAAAGCTCCGGCAAAAGTTTTATATGCATTTTTTGGCGAATTACACCGCTCCAAATGGAGCAGGAGATTAGCCCTCGCAAACCTACATCACTGGCATCTTATCACCTTGGATTGTTGGAGATGCTGGTTTAATAGAAATTAGTACCCCCCTTGTTCGGCAACGATAATATCACAAGGAGAAATGTTATGAGAGCCTATCCCAGAGAACGCTTCTCTTCCGAAATAGCACTCTCCCCGGCGATGGTAGCCGAGTTCGCAAATGCTGCCGGCGATAATAACCCGATACACCACGATCCAGAATTTGCCGCGAATACCCGCTTTGGCAGGCCGACAGCTAGCGGCCCGCACACTACCGCGTTACTACTAGCACTGACCGCCTCACATTTTTCGAAGAAAGTGGCAATATTGGGTCTTGAGTTTTGGGTTCGATTTCGTCGGCCAATTTACGCGGATGAAACGATTTTTTTGGAATGGATGGTTGTAAAGGTAACCCCAAACGAGAAACTGAAAGGCGAGATAGTTGAGTTACGCGGCCGTATCAAAGGCCAAGACGGCAGAACTTCTCTCGGTGCGAAAGGCCGAGTTTTGGTTTCTGCTCAGCTATAGAAAATTAATAAAATTAGGGACAGCGACCGTTTATTTTATCTTCTTTGGTCTACCAACAGACAATGCGGTCAACCTTCTGCCTGTAATGCCTTCAATTATGCCGGTGAAAGTCTCATCTCCGCAAGGTCGCCCTGTCTTTGTGCTTTGAATTAATGTGGCCGTCAATTGAGGATCTCCATTTTCATTCAAATACTCGCGCCAGTCCTTAACCGTCTCTGTGAGATAGCAGCCCTCAGCAAGAACATAATCCGGGTGCTTATAAACATGGGCTCCGGCGCTCGACCACTTGTAATCCTCGGGATTATCTATCATTTCAGCCCTTACCGGGTTGTTCTCGACGTAACGTACCGCCGCATAGACATGGGGCTCATCGAGTACGCAGGAAAAGAATCTCCCTTGCCACAGATGACCGTTGCCGCCACTTTTTTGGTTGAAATACCTTGAATACATCATATGCAGAGTATTAAAAGTCTTTGCCAGGGAATCGTCATTCATCGGCACCGCGACATAATGGACGTGATTGTTCATGAGACAATAGGCCCATATCTTCAGAGAGTATCTCTCGCTGTATTTTCGCAGCAATTGAAGATACTTATTAAAGTCTTCATCTGAATTAAAGACGACCTGACGATAATTGCCCCTCTGCGTTATATGATGGGGATATCCGACCGCAACAGCTCGTGATATTCTAGGCATGGTTGGAATTATTGATTCAATGTAGCGGACGTCAAAAAAACAGGCGCTGTCCCAACTTGGACAAATTGTAGTGACCCCTTGCTATTGTCCTCGTATCTGTTGTTTTTTGTGGACTTCATCCACCAAATTTAAGGATTCAAACCAGGATTCTTGACAAAATCGCTTGAAATCATCAAGCTTATCGCTTGTCGGTAACAAATCATCCCCCGCCATGATCGTTCCAACGGCAAGGTGATATTTTGAAAGGGCCTGGATATATTCCCTGCGGCGTTCTTTCGGGATAATAATCGGTGGGAAGCCCGCGTTGAGGACAGGAATGTTTGCAAGGAGCCTGGCCATTCGACCATTGCCATCCCAAAAAGGGTGAATTCTGACAAAAGCTGCATGCAATTCGGCGTAGAATGATAGAGCATTTTCCTTATCCAGAGCTATTTCCTTGTTAATTCCGGCGAAGAAATCCTGCCACGCTTTCATGAGCGTGGGGACATCTCTTGGCGAGGCATATTCGAAAATAATTTGTTTGTTGCCATCAACAATCACAGTTGAGTTCGGTTCAACCTTCCAGGCACCCACCGGCTTATAAACATCGACAATCTGTTCTGTCTGCACGGCCTGGTGAAGAGCGAACAGGTCGTGCTCCGTGAGGTCAACACCCTTTTCTGTAAAACGATAAACCAGATCGATGGCGCGGGCGTGTCCTGTAATTTCTAAATGGTCTTTTAAGGGCTTACCGGAAATGGTGAGGCCTTCTTCCAGCACAAAGGCTGTTTCCCCAAGGGTTAAGGTGTTGCCTTCAAGCGCAGTGGATGAATGAGTCCATAGATTGCGAAGCTGTGCCAGCACGGCATCGCGGAGATCTTGGTCCAGGTCTTTTAAAAATTCGAGCATAACCATTATCTTAGCTCATCTGCAATATGTTCAAATAGATATCCGATAGCAAAAGCCCATTAGAATTTCAGTATGGTTGGATAATACTGACGCAACGGAATAGATGTCAATGAAAATGGTCGCTGTCCCTGATTTACCCCCTGATTTACCCGGCATTCTGATTTTCTCGGGTGACGTTGTTCTTTAAAAATTCGGATTAAAATCGCTAGTAGCCGAATACAGAGCATATATAGTCATTGGCTTTCTCGTTGCCGTTGGCTAACGATTGTCAACTCTTTCTCGGCTATATGGAAATTTATCAATCCGTGGATTGCCGAGTCGTACTGTATCAGAATTGGGAGAAAGCGTTTACAGAGTCTCAATCCAACAGAAAAGCAGATACTTAAATACTATATCAATAATCAGACACGTAGCCAAAATCTTCAGATGCAAGATGGAACAGTTAATGCTCTTCAAAAAGAAAGGATTATAATCAGGGGTAGCTCGCTTGGCACAACGTATGGCTTTGATTACATAATCCAGCCTTGGGCTTGGGAATATTTAAATAAACACCCTGAGCTACTCGATTGATGAAAGAAAACCGGAACAAATCTAATTGTTTTTTCAACCGCGTTCCTTCACCTCGGATTCAACGGTTCTGCATATCAAAGGAAAGAAGCAATGAATAGAAAAGAAGTAATCGATATCCTGAGCGGCTATAAGAAAGAGTTCGCTGGGCGGTATGGTATTCTTGCTCTCGGCGTGTTTGGTTCTGTGGCGCGCGATGAGGCCGGGGAAGAAAGCGATGTGGATGTGGTGATCCGTATTTCAGAGCCGGATCTGTTTATGCTTGTCGGCATCAAGGACGAGTTGGAGGAAAGGCTTCACCGGCCCGTCGATATTGTGACCTACAGGGAAAACATGAATCAATTTTTAAAGAAAAGAATCGATGGAGAGGCCGTGTATGCGTGACAAGGAACTCATCATCGAGGTCTTACTCTGAGTCCGAAAAACATACAACGCAACAACACATTCAAAAAACCACCATGAAGGAAGACATCATGACCGCAGCCCTGATCGATCTGCCGCCGCGCGGCCTGTCTCTCTTGCACGCCAATCTGCCACAGGCTAGACAACAGGTCGAAGCCCTGAGCGATATAGTCATTGCCAGCGGCCTGAAAAATATTGTTCTCAATGTCGAATGCGGCGGCGGTTTCGGCTGGGACCCCGGCTATCTCAGGACCCTGGTGCAGAAATACAGCCAAGGTGGCAGAGTGGCGCATGTCCTGTTCTATCTGACCAATGGCCCGGCGGCTCGCAAATGGCCGACGACGGCCATGGAAGGCTTTGGCACCCGGATTTCACCGGAGCAGTTCCGGCACAAGATACTGGCGGATCAGCAGTTTCAGGATGAGTTTCAGGAACTGACCCGGCGACTTTTTGATATCATTGTGGAGATTCATCAGGCCGGCGGGCAGGCCTCTATCGTACCGCAACTGGAAGACAACCAGACGAATAAGAGCTTTACCATGATGCTGGAACTGATCAGGACGGCCCTGCCGCCAGGTCTGCCGGTCCGTCTGGGCAGAAATCCCTGCGTCAGTTGTTATCCGGGCAACGAAGGGAGCACGCCAGCCGGCTGCTTTCTTGAAGAGCATCATCATTCTGCCAGCACTGACTTCACCCTGAAAGACGGCATTCTCTCCAATGACGGTTGCACCTATGCCTTCCCCGGTGAAACACCGACCTCCCTCCCCTACCTGCAGCTTGAGAAATTCGAAGGAGTCCAAAGCAAGACCGGCCGGATGAACAGCATGTTTATCCTCTGGAGCGGCAAATATCAGGGACTCGGTGGCCCGATCACGGATCCAAAAAGCCGTGCCTATATCATGCCGACAGAGGCTGAAAGGGAGATACTTATCGAGTTTCTGCGAAAGCCCTGACTTTCCTCCTCAAACTTTCGCAAAAATTGGAGCGCTTGGAATGAGGATTGAAGTCAAGCAGAGAGTAATTGCGGAAACTTAAGTAGATCCGTCTTGCAACTGCGACAAGAATCGGCTTGTTGCCGGTGGCACCCCGGCCACGTTTCCCCGGCCTTTTACCGCCAACAAGAGCATCATCGCATTCAATCTGAGGTGGGTGGATTCCTTGGACCGCATCGCGCATTTGCAAAAGCGCATGGGGATTTTGGATGTGCTGTTTGCCACCACAGGGATTGTCCCTCTTGCCCGTGCCTTAGGTGAGCGGAAAACCACAACCCTTTCTTTTTTTCCGAATATCACCGATGCTTCCATCGAAACCGGTCGGGTTTTCAACATTGAATACCCTATTCACGACTTGGTGTTTTTCGGCCGGGTGACTCCAGAACGGCAGATGCTGTTCCAGGTGCTCTCTAGCCTTTCCAAAACGCTGAATGTGGGTATTTACGGCGGCTCAAAAGCCACTCAAGTCTTTGATGCCAGGTATGTCGATCTTGTTTCTTCGTCTCGGATGGGGATCAGTTACAGTCAGTATAATGATTTGCCGTACTCCACCTCGGATCGGATCGCCCAGCTTACCGGAAATGGGGTTTTAACTTTTTCGCCCCGGTTCCGGGAATGACGGAAACAATTTTTGATACCTGCTATTCGGAACCGTACGAATGGCAAGATGAAATTTTGCGATAAAGCCAGATAGGTTCCATTAGATCAGCATCTTAGGTCGATTTAATCATCTCCTGGCAGAGAGAAACATACGACGGTATTGTTCGATCAGGTGAATACTTCGACCTGTATCTTGCCAGTGACGCCTTGGCTTTTTCCATGGACTTGCCTGGACTAGATATGGTTTTCCGTACAGCTTCAGCAAGGCTGACAGAATCATTCAACGCAAATATCCACGCGGTGGATGAATAAAGGATCTCTTCCGGACCCTTTGATTTAGATGCCAGGATTATCTTACCGCTGGCCATTGCTTCAAGAATCACAATCCCAAACGGTTCATCGAGAGATGGAAGGACAAACCGTCCGATGATTTCCCGTTCCAGTATCCCAAACACTGGAGCTGGAACAACAGGAATGCGGTTAGGGTTTCCTGGTGTGGTCTAACCCAAAGCAAGACAGTATACGGTTATCCGCTGTCGGATAATGTGGTTGCCGTTCTGATCATTCCTGCCATCCTTTCGTGGTGGGAACCCCGCCAGTAGATTTTTGTGCACATTTCACACTGTTTGAAATCATTGTAGTATTTTTTCGTGAGAGGTTCCAGGCGATCGATGATTTGCTCTTTTGCCACTGGCCTGAGAACTGCATTGCAATGCAGACAGCGGCTAAACGGCCGGATGCGGCTCTGCAGGTTATACCGCTGCACCACTTCGGCCAGTTGTTGCAGGGGATTTTCGGATCGCAGGAGCTGACCGAATGTGATGGTCCGGACCTTGAGCAATTCCCGGTTGCGGGTCAGCACTATCCGCTCTTCCAGGATGGCAAGACGGGCAATATCGAGATTGCCGGCAGCGGGAACCGAAGCGGCGTCAATCCCGGCCATGCGCAGATTTCTGGCCAGTTTTGCCGCGTTGGTGTCAACCAGGAACTTCAGTCCGGCAAACGGCTCGGGCCTCAGAACCGTTGCCCGGGTCACAGATATGGTGTTCGTGAATGGATACAGATGAATCTGTTCCCCGCCGACCGGGATGCAATGAAAAGTCAGGTCCCGACCGGCCCAAACGATCCTGCCGACTTCCGTGTGCGGCACACCCGCCGCCTCGATGATATCCTTGATGGCAGCACGACGGTTCAGGGGATACTGCACCATACCTTCCTGCAGCGGCAGCCGGACGAGATCGCGCGTATTTCCGTGAAAGATGAGATAGAGACAGTTCTTTTTCATTTTTTAACAGTCTTTAACCGTCTAAAGGCGGCGTTCGCAGGCCGCAGCCAGCAGATAGAGTCCGAGCGCGGCGATAATGACAAGGTGGAATCCGAAATGCAGCGCCAGAATGGTGGCGGCTATCGTACTGATGACCGAAAAGAATCCGTTGACGCCCCAGGCAAAAGGGACGAAGTCGGGGCGGTTGTGTCCCAGGCGTTTGAGTCCCAGCGGGAAAGGCATGCCCATCCAGAAGGCGAGCCCGCCGATCAGCATGATGCTGGTTGTTATGCGCAGGACGTCGGGCCAGCCGGCGCCGAGGCGAAACACAAGAGGCAGAAGCCAAAGGTATACGGCAGAGACGATGACAATTGCGCCTGCTGCCAGTGTCACGGGACGATCCTGCAGCCAGGCCAAACGGCAGGTTGTCGCCTGTTCCGCCAGACGTTCAGCATAGCCGCTGCCGCAGCCGGCAAAAAAGAGAAAGGAAGGCACGACCACCGCCATGGCAAGCATCGGCTGATTGAGGAACAGCACAAATTTCTGGATGAATGCTATTTCGAGGAAGAAGAAGGCCAGTCCCAAGGCCGCAAAGTAGGCGGCCCGGACGGTGTGTCCCATTGTCCCGCCTGCCTGGCGGAGCTGCGTGCGGTATAAAGAGCGCAGTGGCAAGGCAATCAGCAGCAGGCTGACGGTCAGGGCGACGGCCAGTGACATCCACAGCAGAAGATATTCCCACTCCAGCATTGCGGCCGAGCCGGAATCGCGTTGCGCCCAAAGCCCGCCGAAAGACTGCCAGCGGAAAAAATGGTTGAACCACGGACGATCATCGGTCGCCGGAGTGGTGTTGAACGCATGAAACTTGCGGTAACTGTCCCCTTGCCAGATATCCTTGGCGGCTTCGTAGATGAACGGACGCTCCAGAACGTTGAAGCGGTTGACCTCTGCCGCCGTGACATTCGGCAGCCAGACCAGATCGAAAGCTCGCGAGCGGCAAAAGGCACGCACCGCGTTTTGCTGTTCCGGGGAGAGCGGCGAGGGAGAGGCGGCGATGGTGACTGTATTCCAGGTGCGAATGACGGCCACATGCCGGGAGGGTTTTTTGATCTCCTCCAACTTCAGGGCCTCGGCTAGAGTGTCCAGCATTTTGACGGCGCTTCGCGGCGGGAGGTCGAGGGTCAGCGTTACAGCCAGGATTCCGTGGGCAGACAACCGCGACAAGACAAGACGAAGCCCCTCCACGGTGTAGAGGTACTGCGCGTCCAGGGCGTGGCCGCCGGCTGCAGGCGGTGTGGCCGTTCCAAACGGTGAGATCTGGATGAGATCGTAGCGTTCCCGGGCGGCAGCGAGAAATCCGCGGACGTCGTTTTGATGCAGACGGACGGTGGCGCGGGTATAGATGCCGCCGGAGAAGGTATTGAATGGGCCGCGGGCAAAATCGCTCAACTCACGATGCGGTTCGACGGCATCCACGTGCGATGCCTTTTCGAGCAGGGCATGCCAGACATCGCCCCCGCCTCCGGCACCGAGAATCAGGACGCGCGGACGGTCCAACAGCATGTAGGGCAGGGCCATCGGGGTCCAGCGCATGAACTCCATGGCCTCGGGGCCGCTCGAGCCCTGGTGGATCATGCCGGCGGGATGCCCGTCATGAAAGAGCGCCACCTGTTTCGGCGGGGTGACGGGCGCCAGCATGCTCAGCCCGGGGGCAAAGCGGAAGGGAATGGTTTTCGAGGTCAGGGCTGTGAAGTCGCCGGTGGGCGAGAGTGTTCTCTCGGCCATGCGAACGCCCGGAAGGTGCAGCGACTGCGCCAGCCCTTTAAAGGGAGACATAACCGGCGCAAGCCACTGGGCCGGCCAGAGAACAATCAGCAGGGTGACAACTGCGAGGCAGGACCGCCGGGGCCAGTGGCCATCGCCGCTCTGTACGAGAAAAGCGGCTGCCAGTCCGGCCAGAGCAAGAACCCGCACGGCGTTCTGAGGGGGCAGGCTAAAGAGCAGCGCCGTGATCAGCAGAGCCCCGCAGGCCGCCCCGGTGAGGTCGGCCCGGTAGATTTCCGCGACCTGCTGAGTCTTCCAGCGCAGGGTGAGCCCGATACATAGACCGGCACAGGAAAAAGGCAGTGTAACCAGGCTGAATACCGCGGCCAATCTCCCCAGTTGTCCACCGTCCCAAATCACTTCGGGCGGATTGAAGCCAAGCCGACCGGCCAGCGAGGTGGCCGTCAACAGGGTGATTACAAACAGCAAGGCGCTGAGAAAAAACGAACGATGAAAATAGGCGATCAGGCGATCCTGAAACAGTGCCAGGATCGTGCCCGAGATGCCGAAGCCCAGCAGCGCCATACTAATGATCAGGTGGGCAAAATGGGACCAGTACATGAGCGAAAAAAAACGCAGGAGCAGTAACTCGTAACCCAGCGCGGCCCCGGACATCAGCGCCACGGCCAGAAGCAATAGGCGTTCACCACCCTGCATTGTGCTGCCACTCACTCGCGTTTGCCCGTCAGCGGCACGAAGCGTACCGGCAGTACCTGCCGCGTCGAGACCTCGCCCTGATCGTTTTTTTCCACCAGCATCAGATACTGAACAGAAAACTGAGCCCCTACGGGGATCACCATGCGGCCACCAGCTTTGAGCTGCTGGACCACGGTGGCGGAATATAGGCGGCGGCAGCGGTGACCACGATTGCCTCAAATGGCGCTTCGCTTTCCAGTCCGTAATAGCCGTCGCCCTCGTGGATGGTGACGTTACTGTATCCCAGTCGGTTCATCCGTATACGGCATTCACGCGCCAGTTCGCTTATAATCTCAATGGAATGAACCTCTTTCACCAGTCTCGAGAGAACGGCAGCCTGATAGCCTGAGCCGGCGCCCACCTCCAGCACCTTGGCGTCTTTGGATACGGCCAGAAGGTCGGTCATCAAGGCGACGATGTAGGGTTGGGAGATGGTCTGCCCGTAACCGATCGGCAGGGGGCGATTGAGATACGCGGCCTGCCGTTCGTCCTCGGAAACAAACTCGTGACGTGGCACCTCGGCCATCACCTGCATCACGTTTTTGTTCAGCTGGGGGCGTCCGATGCGGGCCGATGTGGCCATTACGTCCAGCTCGATTTCCTTCACCATCTGGTCTCGTGCCTTGCGCATATCCTCTCCAGTCTCGGCCCAGCCACTGTGGCCGGTCAGGGTTAAGCCAATCATTACGAGCAGAAACCCGGGCCAGTTCATGTGCTCGCCTCCTGTTATGTATTTCTCCTTTGCTGTGTCATTCCCTGCATGATCATAGAATAGTAATAGGAATTCATTATCGCTGTGGCAAGAATTTCATTGCATCCTTTTCCATATTCCGCAGCACATTCCCGGGCGGAAAGAGAACTGCGCCTCCTTGCCTTCCAGGGCCGGAAAACAGGGAGGTGCCCAGCCGCGTGAACGCGACGCTGCAAAAAGAGCGCGCGACGGACTTCTCGCAGGAACGACCCGTCACCCGATTACTTCGCTGTTCCAACCCCCATTTTTCGAAAGCGTTCGATTCCATCACTCTGGCCGAAGTCCTCCAGTTCGAACAGTTGGCGTACCTCAATCTCGCCTTCTTTGCCGGCTATGGCGGGATTAGGAAAACGCCTGGTCCATTCGATCGCCTCCTCCCGGGACTTTACCTGAATGATCGTGTAACCGGCCACGAGTTCCTTGGCTTCGGTGAAGGGTCCATCGACACAAGTTCTTTCTTTGCCGGAGTACTTGATACGCCATCCTTTGGCACTGGACTGGAGTCCGGAGCCATCGACCAGTACTCCGGCCTTGGCCAGTTCCTCGTGGTATCCGGCCATTTCGGCAAGCAACGCTTCTTCCGGCAGGACGCCTGCTTCAGATTCTTTGGTGGCTTTGACAATAATCATGAATCGCATGGTGTGACTCCCTTTGGTTGAATTTTGGGCCGGCCTTACAGCCCGGCTCGAGCAGCTGAACACCTGCTCTCTATAATAGTCGATCCCCAGTCGGCAATTTCGACATTTCGATGGATAATGTTTATGTTCATTCAATGGAAAAGAAAACCTTAGAAGAATCGAAAACGTTGATGGGTGAGAATAACGAAGATCGCATACGTGGAAGGGTGGATGCGGTCTATCGGGCCGAGTCGCGCCGCGTTTTTGCCACCCTGATTCGCCGGCTGGGGGACTTCGACCTGGCCGAGGAGGCGCTGCATGACGCCTTCAGGGCTGCCCTTGAGCAGTGGCCGCGCGACGGTGAGCCGGCAAATCCCAGGGCCTGGCTGATATCAGTCGGGCGTTTCAAGGCCATTGACCGCATTCGCCAACGCGCCCGGTTCGACCCGCTGGACGATGCCTACGGACCAGTCACCGCCCCAAACGATGATGCTGCAGAGAAGGACAGCGAGAGTGTCGAGGACGACCTCCTGCGTCTGATCTTCACCTGCTGCCACCCGGCCTTATCACCGGACGCCCGGGTTGCCCTCACCTTGCGCGAAGTATGTGGCTTCACGACCGAGGAGATCGCCTACGCCTTTCTCGTTCCCCTGCCGACGGTGGCCCAGCGCATCGTCCGCGCCAAGGCGAAAATCCGCGACGCGCGCATTCCCTATCAGGTCCCCACCCTTACCGAACTGCCGGATCGGCTCGACGCCGTGCTGCGGGTTATCTATCTCGTGTTCAATGAGGGCTACGCCGCATCGTCGGGCGCAACGCTGACCCGGCCGGACCTCTCGGGTGAGGCGATTCATCTGGGGCGGCAGTTGGTCGGGTTGCTGCCCGAACCCGAGACGGCCGGTCTGCTGGCACTGATGCTGCTGCAGGAGTCACGGCGCGCCGCCCGCACTTCACCGTCCGGGGATCTGATTTTGTTGGAGGACCAGGACCGCTCGTTCTGGAACCGGGACCAGATTGGTGAAGGTTTGGCGCTGGTCGAACGGGCGCTGTCGGCGCGCCGGCTTGGCTCGTATACCCTCCAGGCGGCGATTGCGGCGGTGCATGCTGAAGTATCCACCGTTGCGGCGACGAACTGGGTCAGGATCGTCGGATTATTCGACCTTCTGATGCAGGTCGACCCGTCGCCCGTGGTCGCGTTAAACCGCGCCGTGGCGGTGGCCATGCGGGACGGGCCACAAGCAGGCCTGATGCTGATCGATACCATCCTGGCGCGTGGCGATCTGGCGGACTACCACCTGGCGCACGCGGCGCGGGCGGACCTGTACCGACGGCTTGGCAACAGCAGGCAAGCCCGGGACGCCTACGAACGCGCCCTCAGTCTGACGCAGCAGCCGTCGGAACGAAGGTTTCTTGAGCGACGGCTGCGCGAACTCCCGGCCTGATATGGAGATTTTTTTTATGGCTTGTCGAATCCCAGCGTTGCCGAACGACTATTAAGTGACACCACCAGGCTAAGGCATCGGGCCTCAGCAGGAAAAGCGACGCGATGTGTGTATGTCATTTCTATCGTCAGGAGGAAACCATGAAATATATATGTCTGGGTTACATAGAGGAAGGCAAGTGGCAAGCGCTGTCCGAAAACGAACGGGAAGCCCTCATGGACGAGTGCTTTGCCTACGACGATGTCCTGCGCAAGGGCGGACATTTTGTGGGCGGGGAAGCGCTGCAGAGCGCGAGGAACGCGATTACCCTGCGCTGGCGCGACGGCAAGGCATCCACAACTGATGGACCCTATACCGAGACCAAAGAACAGTTGGGAGGAATCCTCATTCTCGAAGCCAGGGATTTGAATCACGCCATCCAGTTGATGGCCAAACACCCGGGAGTGAAGGTAGGCCCCTTCGAGATTCGCCCGACTGAGGACCTATCGGCGATGGTGGCGCAAAGCGAGCGACGGCGTTCAGCAACAAAAGGACAGTGACCCGCGAAAGCGGTATTGCCAGGTACCGATGATGGCTGGCGGCATCATGGCTGGAGCGAAGCCAAGACAAGACGGTGCCGCAGCACTACGAACACATTTATTTGCGAGGTATCGATATGCAAAAGTTTACACCATGTTTATGGTTCGATAGTAAGGCGGAGGAGGCAGTCGGGTTTTATACCTCCATCTTCAAAAACTCAAAAATCACCGGCATTACCCGTTATGGCGAGGCCGGAGCAGAGGCATCCGGGAGGCCCAAAGGAACGGTAATGACCGTGGCATTTGAGCTTGATGGCCAGGACTTCCTGGCCTTGAACGGCGGGCCGCACTTCACGTTTTCCCCCGCCATATCGTTCATCGCCAACTGCGAGAATCAGGCCGAAGTGGACGAACTGTGGGAGAAGCTTGCCGATGGCGGAGAAAAAGGTCAATGCGCCTGGCTCACCGACAGGTATGGCGTATCCTGGCAGATTGTTCCCACGGTGTTGGCTGAGATGCTGCTGGACGGTAACGCTGAAAAATCCGAAAGGGTCATGAAAGCACTGATGCAGATGACAAAGATCGACATTGAAACCTTAAAGCAAGCGTATGCCTGACCGTTTCGAGGTGAAGGAGGACATATGGCAACAACAAACGACAGCCTGCGGGTAACGCAGTTCATTCGCAACAAGCGTGAACAGGTGTTCCGGGGTCTGGCCCGACGCCGGACTCGTCAACAAGTGGCTATGCTCAGTGGAATGCCGCGTGATTTTATGCGAAGCAGAGGTGGCGGTGGCTGGAAAGTATCGCGAGTCCATGCAGTGCGGCGATGACATCCATACCGTCTTTGGCACCTACCGGGAAATCGTCCCCAACCGAAGACTCGCCTTCACCCAGAAGGGATTTGCCAACGCCGCAGCGGCCAAGGGCCATGAAGAAGGTTGGGCCGGCACGACCACAGTGACGGTCCGCTTGAAAAATGGTACGCCGGCCATTACCGATGGCCCGTTCGCGGAAACCAAAGAGCCAATCGGCGGTTTTCATCTGGTCGAGTGCAGGAACCTCGATGAGGCAATCGCTATCGCCCTGCGTATACCAACATTGCCGGCGGGTGGCTCAATCGAGGTGCGTCCCGTCGAGCATGCGATCCAGGTTTGAACCACGACAAGTAATCGCGCCCATTCGCTCCGATTACCCGTTCGAGATCGCTGGAAAGGATGGCCGAGGCTGCGTGGACTCGGCACTTCATGTGTTGAATCCATGCACCCAGCTTCCATCTCTTGAATTTTGAGAATACGAGTCCTTTCGCACGTGCTTTGCGGCTTCAAGAGGAGGTCAGGTGCATAATCAGGTACAATACTATGGAAAGAGCACGGGAGGTGAGCAGGATGAACACGACCACCGAAGGTGACGTCGACAGAGCACCGGGCCACCTGCGGGGGCTTCTGCGGCACTTTGCCGACCTGCGCGACGGCACCCACGGCGATGGGGCTGTCAGTTGGGCCGACAAGGAGAAGCTCTTTATCGCCGCTATTGCCTACCTTGCCCCCTATGCCCGGAAGGCGCTGGCCGAGATGAACGATGCCCTGCTGTTAGCAAGAGGCACAGTTGCCGCCAGTGGTGTCTCCAGGTCGCCGGCAGGGGGCGTAACTGCCGTCTGGACGCTGAGCTGGCCGGAGCAGGAACAGGCGGGTATCGCCCCCGTCACCCTGGAGGCCTTCTTCGGGCACGGTTTCCACCATCCCCACCTGCACGGCGCGACCGTGGGAGTCTGGCCGCTCAATGTCTTCAGCGATGCCGATGCCGCGGCCGAACTCCCCACCCTGCGGGCGATCGCCGCCGCCGATCTGCATAACCTGGTCTTTCAGAGCGACTATCGCATCGTACCGGCCATCACCCGAGGCTGAAGCCGGGCTGTTTGAGTCAGCCTTCCTTTAAGGCCATACGGGCGGCAATGACTATCGGATCCCACACCCCGGCAAAAGGAGGGGCATAACTCAGATCGAGATAGAGCAGATCCTCCAGGCAAAAACCGGCATGGAGAGCGGTTGCCGCCGTGTCGATACGTTTTGCCGATCCCGGACCACCGACGATCTGGACCCCGAGCAATCGGGCCGAGCCCTTCTCCGCCAGCACCTTCACACATATCGGCGAGGAGCCGGGATAATAGCGGGGCAGAGTATATGCTTCAATCAGGCCGGTTGAATACTGCAGGCCCAGGGCCTTGATCTCCCTCTCGCTGAGACCGGTCCTGGCGCATTCGGTATCCATGAATTTGGTTATCGCCGTTCCGACTACGCCGGGAAAGGTGGCATAGCGGCCCCCCAAATTCATGCCGGCCACCCGACCCTGTTTATTGGCAACCGTGCCCAATGCCACATGTACCGGCCTGCGACTGACCAGGTGATAGGACTGGGCGCAATCGCCCGCCGCCCAGATATTGGCCGTCTCGGTCTGCTGCAAATCGTTGACCCTGATGCTCTCTCTCGGTCCGAGCGAAATACCGGCATTTTTTGCCAATTCACTGTTGGGCGTAACCCCGAGCCCGAGAATAATCAGATCGGTGGGGATAATCCCTTTATTGGTCGTAACGGCAACGGCCAGGCCATCTTTTTGTTCAAAACCCAGGAGCGTTTCGTTAACATGGAGATCGATGCCTTTTTCCCGCAGGGCCTGGCCGAGGCGTTGGCCCATATCCGGATCGAGGGTGGGCATTACCTGGGCGCTGCGCTGGACCATGGTGATTTTCAGGCCGCGCATATGGAGTGCTTCGGCCATCTCCAGGCCGAGATAGCCGCCGCCGACAATGACTGCGGTCTTCGGCTGTTGCTCGGCAAGTGCCTGTTTGAGCTGCGAGCCGCTCACCAGGTTGTGGACATCGTAGATATTACGGCTGTCGATACCCTCCAGAGGCGGTCGAATTGGTCTTGCCCCGGTGGCGAAAAGCAATTGATCGTAGTGCTCCCAACGCTCGCTGGCGGAGTTCAGATCCTTCACCAGAACCTGCTGCTTATCCGGGTCGACGCTGACAACCTCGTGCCTGGTATGGACGTTGATGTTGTATTTTTCGCGGAATGCCTGTGGTGTTCTGGCAATAAGCGCATCTTCCCTGTCAACCAGACCGGCGACGTAATAGGGAATACCTCAGGCCGAAAACGATGTGTGGGGGCCGCGCTCAAAAACCGTGATGTCAGTCTCAGGCTGCAGCCTGCGAACCTGCGAGGCGGCGCTCATGCCTGCCGCATCGCCACCTATTACAATGAGCATTTTTCCCTCCTTTTTACATGCTGTTTAGTCCCTTAGAAAAATTATTTGCCTGCTTTTTGCGAACAATTTTTCGTGAAGGAACTTATCCCGTTTATCGGGGCTGGGGAAGCACTTGCTGGTAACCTCGGGAATGGTAGAGCGAATATCATCCTGACGCCATTACACTGAGCCAAATCGAATACGCGAGCCTACATGAACAGAAAGAATAAACCATTTACAATGGACCAGAACAGCACAATGGCGGTGCAGACAATACAGGCCATGCTCAAAAACTTATGACCCATTTTTTCACGGGAACGCTCCCGGTAACCGAGAAGATAGCCCGCAAGCGCGCCAACAAGCATGCCGCCGGCATGCCCCCAGTTATTGATGCCGGGAACAATGAAACCAAAAAGAAATATTCCCAGAGCCCAGCCGCCAATCTGACTATAGACCGCATTACCGTATGCACCTCCCCGGCTCTTCCCATAGTACAACGCAGCACCTATCAACCCGCAGACGGCAGCTGACGCACCAATAGTGAAACGCACGCCAAACATGGTAGAGATAAGATACCCGCCAATCCCGCTCAACGTGTATATGGCCATCATTCTGCTTGTTCCGTATTCCCGTATGAGCAGAGGACCAAGCTGGTACAGCGCGATCATGTTGAAGATAATGTGCAGCAGACTGCCGTGCAGATAACTTGCCGAGATAAGCGACCACCAGCGATTGAACTGCAACAGCGGTATTGTGCCGGTGGAGCCGAGGACAAGGAGACTATTACTGCTTGGTGAGAGAAAGTTGAAAGGGCTGCTGGAAAAAACTGTGTGCCCCAGGTCAATAACCACCGAGAGCACAAACATGGCAATATTCGCCACCAGGATCACCCTGAGAATCCCATCTTCCCCACCGATTCCGCGGGTAAATATATTGTCTTTCCAGATCGAGCCTGGATTTTTCATGCCACAAGCAGGACACACCGCTGCCGATCGGCTGACTAACCTTCTACAACTGGGACAGAGGAGTGAGGTTCTTCCTTTTGCTGAGTTCATAGGGTTATCATAATGCATTATGGGGCAAAAATCAGTTGAAGCGGTCTTTGTCAAAAGACAATGAAGCAAATAATGACACCTGCTTGACAGGAATTATCCGGGATAGCTGCATGTCAACATTGTAGTATGTATGTTGACTTCTGAAAAAGGTCAGTCCTTGTCTTTAGAACCCAAGATGTCCAGGAACATCTTGGATAAAATCGACGAAATATCTGTATCCTGTCCTTCTGCGTAATTTGCTGATGCGATTGTCAGTACAGGTTTTGTTATTTGATTTTTTAAAGACATGCCCGAATTTAAAGGTACTTTTATGTTCATCCGAATGATGAGTACCCTTGATAAAATAGATTAAAAAAGGACATGACGTAACGCCAAGTCCACATCACTTTTATACCATGCATTCAATATCAAAAGTGTAAAATATCGTATCACGAGCTATCTCGATTAAAGTGTCATCCTCAAGACGGAAATGGCGGAGCGTACATTTTCCTAATCAAATTATAACCCCAAATTGTTTTCCATCTTTTAACCTTGCTGGAGTTGAAATAGAAGAAGTAAGGGCAAACCGATTATCCTGGAAGGTTGTCTCAAGGCGATAGAAAAACCCAAAGAATCTTGATCAGGATACACCTTAAGGAATTCAGGTTGAACTGAGTTCCTTGATTCGGGTTAAGGTTCTTGAGAACGAAAAAAATACTGCCATGCTGATATTCTTTTCAAAGTCATTTTTAGAAATATATCCAGTTGCTGATCTCGCATATTGCCCTCCCTCAAATATTTATGTTTTCGACGAAACATAAACGCCTAAGACAGTGTATTAATTGTTTTTTACGCTTCATGTCTCTTAAATTTTACGCTACCAACGTTTTAACGGAGTTCTTGTTTGGAGAGATTGGATTCCGCGATGAACTGAACAGCCTGAGTGGAATTTTCGAGAGTGTTTTTTCAGGAACCAATACGGTTGTGAGAGCAGTTTTTCCGGAAAAAGCGATCGGCGATATTGTTTAAACAGCATATTTGCATTGCTTGAGGAGCTCAACAAAAATGGTATTCTATGACCAATTTTTTTTGCATGTGCCGTTCTGCTTTGAGCAGATCGACAATCAAAAAACACGAAAAGGAGAAAGAATGAAAAAGCGACTGAGTGTGTTGGGTATAGCAGTGCTCGTGGGTGTTGCAGGATTTACCGGGACAGCCTCAGCCGACGATGATGCTGCTACGCTTACTGAAATGTTTTTAAAAGGCAAGGTAAAGGGTTCCCTGAAGTCGTATTATTTCGCCGAGACCTTTGATGGAGCAGGCAAAAATGACAGTCAGATTTGGGCTAATGGCGGTCACCTGGGGTACACTACCGGTAAATTTTATGGTTTGCGTCTCGGAGGGGAATTCCAAACCTCCTTAGTCGGCAGTATTAATGACGACGATGCAAAAACTGCAAGTAGCATGGATGCAGAAGGTGCCGTTCTTTCAGAGGCATTTCTGCAGTATGACCTTTACAATAGCAAATTCAAAGGTGGTCGCCAGCATTACGCTTCACCGCTTGTGGCAAATTCCGGTTCCAGGCTCATTAAAGAATCCTTTGAGATGTATTCCATAAGCAATACCGATATTCCAGACACAGAACTTACTGCCGGTTGGGTATCGAAATATCAGACCCGTACAGATAAATCCAGCTATGGCGATAATGCATTTGTTGAATATGAAACGAATGGTTCAGGCAGACCAGGCGATTTTTATGATGTCGGAGATGATGGCATGCCCATTTTGTACATGAAAAACTCTTCGCTCAAGAACCTGGAGGTTCAAGCACAATATGCGAATGTCATAGATGAAGTGCAGGGTGTTTATGCCGACGCCACGTATACATTTGACCTTGAGTATAAGCCATATGTTGCCGCTCAGTATTTTTACACTGATTGGGATGACTCAATAAAAGATAGCAATGATCTCATCGGCTTTAAGACCGGTGTAAATATTGTGGGGGCAGATCTCTTTGCCGGTTATACGACTGCCGGTGGATCAGCTGGAGATGAGAGAGTCTTTCGCGGCCTTGGCCAAGGAGCTTACTATAACTACACCACTACCACAAAGACCTCTGGTGCTGACGCGTTTGAGGCTGATACCGATGCGTACCAGGTAGGTGTTGAGTATACATTTGCTGATTTGACGGGTACTTTACGTTACACCACGTTTGACAGACCGGTTGATGGAGTTGATCTTGACGAGTGGACCCTGAATCTGTTGTACAAGTTCAGTGGTAAATTGAAAAATCTTAGTGCCTCTGTCGATTTTTCTGTTCTCGATTATGAAAATGATGACAAAGATGCTACAGATCTCAGAACACGGTTGATTTATGCCTTCTAAGCAGGTGTTCTCCTCACCGGCAGTTGCTGTGGATAATCGCAGCAGCCGTCGGTTTCCTGCACCCCCCACAACAATTAATTGCTGATGGGGGAATGGGGGATAACTTGATCTGCGGGCTTCCCTCGCACACTCATTCGCATGCACTGCGAAAAAAATGTGAAGGCCTAGAGGGAAGAAATCGTATGCCATTTTTTCTAAAAACCATGCAGATCCAATTACTCATGAAGACCGAACTGGTCAGAATTGCAAACGGAATTTGCAAAAATGAAGACTTACACAGTATATGGGATATCCCTCTTGTCTTTCTGGTGGTATTCATCTAGGGATGATCTGCTTGAATAGGCTAGGTTCACCTCACCTTTTGTATGTCTCCTCAAATGAGTCTCAGATTAGGAATCAGTATCTACCATTGATATGACCTTGTTAACCAAAAAAACCATCAACTGCGCTGACGCCGAGACCCTCCTTAAGGAACTTACAACAATTCGGGCAGAGTTGATCGCCGACCCGGTCAATCCTCGGCAACGTCTCGATGAGGTTCATGCCAATTATCGAGAGAGCGCCCGGAATCTCCTGCACTATCTTGCCCTCCGTCGCCGCGATCTCCGTCCGCTGCAACTCGGGTTGGCTGCGCTGGGGCTTTCATCCCTCGGGCGAGCCGAATCCCACGTCCTGGCAACCGTAGATGCCATTTTGGAGGTCCTACACCGCCTTACGCAACGCTCCTGGCAACCGCTGTCGCCGGAGGCAGAGCTTGTCGATTTTACGGACGGGCGACGGCTACTTGCCGAACACACAGAAGCCTTATTGGGTCCCGTCACCGCTGATCGAGGAGTCCGGATCATGGTCACTATGCCGAGCGAAGCCGCAGAAGATTACACGATCGTTCACAACCTCTTACAACAAGGCATGAACTGCATGCGCATCAATTGCGCCCACGATGATGCGGCGATGTGGTTGCGGATGATCGAGAACCTGAGGCGAGCCGAACGGTCGCTGGGGCGCCCATGCAAAGTCGTCATGGACTTAGTCGGGCCGAAACTGCGCACTGGACCGCTGGAACCGGGTCCGGCTGTGGTTCGGATTCGCCCCCGCCGCGATGTCATCGGGCGGGTTACCGCCCCTGCGCGAGTTTGGTTGACCCCGGAAACCTCTCCCCAACCGCCCCCATCACCGGCAAACGCATGCCTGCCGGTACCGGTGAAGTGGCTGGTCTGCCTTCGCGTAGGGGAAAGGGTGAAATTCACTGATGCCCGGCATGCCAAGCGCACATTTGTGATCGTTGATGTGACCACCCATGGATGCTGGGCAGAGTCAACCAGGACGGCTTATGTTATTTCCGGCACCATTCTGCGTCGCGAACGGGGGGTGAGCAAAGAAGATGATGAGAACAAGGCTGTGGTCGGAGCCGTACCGCCTGGTAAGAATGCCATCTCTCTGCAGCAAGGTGACGTGCTTTTCCTGACCCGAGACTCCAAGCCTGGCCGTCCTGCAACTCGGGACAGTGCAGGACAAGTAATGACACCCGCTGTGATTGGCTGCACGATTCCGGAGGTGTTTGAGGATGTCCGGTCTGGAGAATCGATCTGGTTCGATGATGGCAAGATCGGCGGCATCATCGAAAAGGTGGAAAACGCTCGGGTGCTCGTCAGAATAACCCATACCCCTTTACGAGGCGTAAAGCTGCGGAGTGACAAAGGCATTAACCTCCCGGAGAGTAACCTTCGCCTTGCGGCCATGACTGCTAAGGACCTTGAAGACCTTTCTTTTATCGCTCAGCACGCCGATGTTGTCGAGTTATCCTTTGCTAACACCGCCCAGGATGTGGAATCACTCCAGCAGCACTTGGCACGCCTGGGCCTGCAGCAACCTGCCATCGTGCTGAAAATAGAATCGCGACGAGGTTTCGAGAACTTGACGGATATGTTGTTTGCGGCCATGCGGGCGTCGTGTTGCGGGGTGATGATTGCCCGTGGTGATCTTGCTGTGGAATGCGGATTCGAGCGACTGGCAGAGGTTCAGGAAGAAATCCTTTGGATCTGCGAGGCCGCGCATGTCCCTGTGATTTGGGCCACCCAGGTCTTGGAAACTCTTGCCAAGACGGGAATGCCGTCGCGCTCCGAGATAACGGACGCGGCAATGGGGCACCGTGCTGAGTGCGTCATGCTCAACAAGGGTCTGCATGTGGTCAGCGCAGTGCGAGTTCTGGACGATATCCTGCGCCGGATGCAGGCACACCAGACCAAAAACATGGCCATGCTTCGGGAGTTACGGTTGGCTCACCGAGTCTGAATGGGATGTGCAATGGTCTTGCTGACAATCCCGGTCGTTGAAAGTCTTAGGGCTTTCTCGAATACTCAATAGATCTGAAAATCTTCATCAATGTAATGCCCCATTCCGGAGGGGAAGCCACAACTAACGGTTACCTTGAAAAAATCACCTTTGCATTTGAAAACGAGGGTTGTTTGCAAATGACAACTCAAGCAAAGACCACACCTGAACAACACCGTCCAGCTGCGAGTGAAGTTGAATGTGCAGAATAATGAGCCTCTTGCAAAAGTCTGAACCGTAATTGGTCAATGTGCGGTCATCAGTAACCAGTCAATTTGATCAACTGGTCGGTACATGATCAAGCTCTTTGCTCTGCGCCCAGATTTGCTGGGCATCATAGGCCGCATCCATCAAATCATAACAATACTGCACCTTGCCGCTGGTCAGCTTTATCAACGGTATGGCCACTTGGCTGTCATGCACTGAAGCGGATGTCAAAACCGCGCTCAGTCGCCAAGGCAGGTGCCGACGTTTCTGGCGCTGCTGAGCCAGCTGTGATCCAGGGGCACCGTCGATCGTTTGCCGACCACCTCCGCAAGCGGTACCGCCTCGGTGCCCTCCCCCCGGACGGCGATCATCACCCCTTGTACTCCCTGCTCGATATAGTCAACACAGACGCTGCCCAGCCTCGTGGCCAAGACCCGGTCAGCGGCTGTCGGTGTGCCGCCACGTTGGAGATGGCCAAGAATGGTGATCCGTGATTCCAGTCCCGTCATCTCTTCCAGCTGGCGGCTGAGTTTCAGGGTATGGTTGCTGCGAAAGAGATCAAAGTCCTGCAGGGCATCGGTGGCCTTTTTCTCGGCCTTGGCGTCTTTCTCCTCCCGCGCTTTGGTCTTTTTCTTCTTCAGGCTCATGTACTTTTTGCTGTCTTCGACGGAGAGCGCCCCTTCCGCCACCGCCACAATACTGAAATTGGTCCCTCTCTGCTGACGCTGCCGTATGGCCTGGGCCACCTTGAAGGAATCATAGGCGATCTCCGGGATGAGGATAACATCGGCGCCGCTTGCCAGCCCCGCCCCGAGCGCCAGCCAGCCGGCGTTATGGCCCATCACCTCGACCACGATGATCCGGTGGTGGCTGTGGGCCGTGGAATGCAGACGGTCGATGGCCTGGGTGGCGATCTCCATGGCGGTATGAAAACCGAAGGTCAGGTCGGTCATGCCCACGTCATTGTCGATGGTCTTGGGCAGAGTCAGGATG
>JANOIV010000199.1:0-18399 GCA_031407875.1 Desulfobulbaceae bacterium
CCCGGCCAGACCACCGTCTCGTCTGGCAGCACCAGCAGTCTGGTCTTGATCGAATCCATCAGTTCCTGGTGCGAGCCGCCGGGGAAATCCGTTCTGCCGAGTCCACCGACGAAAAGGGTATCGCCGGTTATCAGGTCGGAGCCGCAGAGCAGGCAGATACCGCCGGGTGTATGGCCCGGCGTATGCAGGACCTGCAGTCGTTCCTCACCGATCTCAATGATATCCCCGTCTTCCACCAGCCGGTCGGCCGGCGGTGAAGGTTCCAGCCCCAGCATGGAAAAATAATGCCGAATCTCGGGCTGATCGAAAAAGGCCGCATCGGCGCTGTGCATGATAATCGCTGCCCCGGTGGCCTCCTTGATCCTGCGATTGCCGCAGACATGATCGGGATGGCCATGGGTGGCAATGATAGCGATGACCTCAAGGCCTGCTTTTTTCACCTCGGCCAGGATACGTTCTTCATCCCCGCCGGGATCGATAATGGCCGCCTTGCCGGTTTTGCCGCAACTGACGATGTAGCTGCAGACCGCCATAGTCCCTACAATAAGTTGTTTGATTACCATGTCGGTATCCTTGAAATGTACGATCTCTGGAAATCATCCCGAAAGAAAGGGGATCAATTCCGTCCCCTCTTTGGGCCAATATCCTCTTTTTTCGGTCATAATCCTTACGGCAAGGCCCGGAAACTACTTGGCGGACGCGCAACCGCCGCTGCAGGCACAACTGCTGACCATATTGAGTTTGACCGGAGCCGCAACGGGCGGCAGGCGGTTCTCGATGGCATCCACCACCAGGCCGAAGGCTTTGGATGCAGGGCTGTCCGCATCGGAAGAAAGATACGGTGTTCCGTCATCGCCTGCCATAACAATTTTCGGATCCATCGGTATTCTGCCGAGAAAGGGCAGATCAAATTCCCTGGCCATCTTTTCTCCACCGCCGGTCTTGAAGACATTGATGGTCTCGTTACAGTGCGGGCAGACCATACCCGACATATTTTCTATCACCCCGGCAATTTCCACCTTCACCGTTTGGCAAAAGTTGATGGACTTGCGGACATCGGCCAGTGCCACCTGCTGCGGGGTGGTGACCACCACGGCCTTGACATGGGGGATGGTCTGGGCCACCGACAGGGGTTCGTCGCCGGTGCCGGGCGGGGCATCAATAACCAGATAATCCAATTCGCCCCAGTCGAAGTCGGCAATAAACTGCCTGATAGCCTGAATTTTCAGGGGTCCACGCCAGATAATCGCCTGATCGCGGTCTTTGAGCATAAATTCGAGGGAGACCACCTTGAGGTTCTCGCTGTATTTCAGAGGAGGCACGAGGCCGCCCTTGGTGGCAGGCTGCTCCAGGGAACCCTTCAGATTGAGCATGCGAATAACATCCGGACCATGAATATCGACATCCATCAGACCGACTTTATGGCCTCTCTGGGCCAGGCCAAGGGCCAGATTGACCGAGACGGTGGATTTGCCGACCCCGCCTTTGCCGCTCATGACCAAGATCTTATTCTTTATCTTGCCAAGCGATCGGGTGATCGCGTTCTCCTGCTGGGCGAGGGCCGCCTGCTGGGATTCCTTCGATCCGCAGGAACCTCCCTGATTGCTGGAACAGGAACTATCACAAGAATCTGCCATCGTACTTCCTCCTGTATATTGAAATATCTTAAAATTTTCTCCACATACACCTCCGGCTGCGCCACCCGTTCATGTCCCGGCGGGCGACACCCACTACAGTAATGCCGATGTCCGGAAATGCAAACGATTTCCCATTCCATCAGGTGGTCATTATGACTGTTGCTTTGCTGACTGCAGCAGGCAGTTTCTTCTTTTTTTGTTAAAAAATTCGTAACTATTCAGCTGAATATATTTACGTTCTTTGAAAAAAGATCTTGACAAGGTTTTTGGCGAAAATCCCAAAAATTACCTCGCTTTCCGATCAAGGTCATACTGCCATACAGGACAGTCAAATCTGCCTCACATCGGTATTTCCGGCTGGTTCTATAAGCCGGGGGTTGCGTAAAATTTGATAACGTAGTGCTGAGCATCCTGGAGACAAAAATTCCGTTTTAAAAACCCGTGTTATAATGAGGTGTCATAGACACACGGGGGATTCAATGACGGTCGACAATATCAACGTAGAAGAAACAGTCAAGCGGGTCACTGAACTCGTCGCAGCTGAGAAAGACCTTTCGCCGGCCCTCAAGGCCAGTCTTGAAGTGCTGTTGCTTCTCATCTCCATTTTGGTGAACCGTTTAGGGCTCAATAGCCGGAACAGCAGCAAGCCGCCGGTGGCAGACCCCTATCGCCGGAAAGAGCCGCAAAAACCGAGCGGACGTAAACCCGGAGGCCAGCAAGGACATATCGGCAAAACCCTGAAACAGGTTGCCGATCCGGATATTATCCAGATCATTCCGGTTGACAGAAGCCTTTTACCGCCAGGCCGTTACTGAGACTTGCTGCAAGAAGCCGAAAACGAATGCCCTGCCCCGGATACCACAGACAAGACCGTGAAGCGGAGCAAAGTCGCCCGATGAAAAATCCAGAAATCTTCTGGAGCGACTGCAAAAATTTGAGGACGGCGTCCTGCGATTCATGGATGATCCCATTGTCCCCTTCTCAAACAATCAGGCTGAAAACGATCTGCGCATGATCAAAGTTCAGCAGAAGGTGTCGGGTTGTTTCAGATCGATGGACGGCACCAAAATATTCTGCCGCATACGCAGCTACTTGTCGACCTGCAGAAAACACGGCATTACTGCGTCTGAAGCTTTGCGCTTGCTGTTCCAGGGAAGGTGGCCATCGTTTATGGCAAGCACAAATCCAACCATGGGTGCTGAATAGTAACGATTTTTCTTCAGAATCCGACCATCCTTCTGCCTGAAGGCGGCGGTGCTCCGAAATTATCTGCACATATCAGGCAGAGGCTTTCCGATGATAGATGGGCCGTAATCCCACCTCTGACCTCAGACTGCGAAAGACTGCTTCGAGATCGCTTTGCATGTATTGGTTCCCTGTAACAGGTCCTCTTTTTGTTGCTTTCTTGCTGATCAGACCGTAATATGACCCATTCCTGTAGCCCGATATCGACTGATTTTCCTCTTTTTTCAGTCCCTCCTTCGCTCCCCAAAAGGATCCCCAATGCTAGGCTGGTTTAAGAAAAAATTCGCAAAAAAAACAGAAGATACACCTGCTGAGCAGCAGGTTGTCCCTGAACCTTCTGCTCCGGAGGAAGAAAGTCTCCCGCCCGAAGCCCCCGCCGTCCCAGAGCCTGCCCTGCCGGGTCCGGTAGAAGTCGAGGTCGCCGTAGCTCCTCCTGCCTCGGAGGCCCGGGTTGAAGAGGAAAAGACAGGGCAACAGACAGAGGCCCCCGAGAAAAAAACAGCCGACAAGACTGAGGAAGCCCCCGCCTCTCTCTTCAAGCGCCTGGCCGAGAAACTAGCAAAAACCAGGGAGGCCTTCACCTATCAGATCGACAGCCTTTTCCTCGGCAAAAAGGAAATCGATGCCGAGCTCTTTGATGATCTGGAAGAGATACTCATCACCGCCGACCTCGGAGTTGCAACCACTCAGGAACTGCTTGATCAGGCCAGGCGCCGGGTCAGCCGCAAGGAGCTCTCCGATCCGGAATCGCTCAAGGTGGCCATCAAGGAACAGATCAAATCCTTCATCGCCGATTACCAACGTGACGCGGAAATGGTCATGCCCGAGACCGGTCCCTTTGTCATCATGGTCATCGGGGTCAACGGTGTCGGCAAGACCACCACCATCGGCAAAATCGCCCATAAGTTCGTCAAGTCCGGTCAGTCGGTGATGCTCGTGGCCGGTGACACCTTCCGGGCCGCGGCTGTCTCCCAGTTGCAGATCTGGGGCGAGCGTAACAAGGTTGAGGTGGTTTCTCGGGCCGACGGCGCCGATCCCTCTTCCGTCGTCTATGATGCTCTAGATATTGCCCTCGCCAAAAACTACGATGTCGTCCTGGTCGACACCGCCGGTCGTCTGCACACCCAGGCCAATCTCATGGAAGAATTGAAGAAAATTAAACGGGTCATGGGCAAACGTCTTGAAGGGGCGCCCCATGAGATCATGCTCGTCGTCGATGCCACCACCGGCCAGAACGGTATCTCCCAGGCCAAGCTCTTTCATGAGGCTGTGGGCCTTACCGGCATCACTCTCACCAAGCTGGACGGCACCGCCAAGGGAGGCATCGTCGCCAATATCTGCCGGGAGTTGAAGACCCCCATCAGATTCATCGGCGTGGGTGAAAAAATGGAGGACCTGCGTGATTTTGATCCAGATGAGTTCATCGATGCCCTCTTCCAGGGCCGGTCTTCAGAAACCAAACCCACAGTATAGGCAGCGACCATGAACTACCAACGACACGAACAACCCGGATGCGGCGGTTGTCTGCTGCTCGCCATGATTATCATCCTCCTTACCGGGGGGGCGCCTGCCCTGATCAACTTTGTCGGGGCCCTTATCTTTTCAGGTTTTGCCGGTGTCCTGCTGTTTATCGCCATCTTCTGGGGTTTTACCTATTGGATGCAGAAAAAGGTTGCGACCTACGAGCAATCCCAGTCGGAAAGCCATAACCGCTTTGTCTGGCTGCTGGTGCAGATCCTTATCCGCATCGCCAAGATTGACGGTGAGATCACCCGCGACGAGGTCCAGACCATCCAACGATTCTTCCAGTCTAATCTCCATTACTCTCAAACCCAGATGCACTGGGTCAAGGAACTCATCAAGGAGGCCACCGCCTCGTCCGAGACCCTTGACAGCCTGCTCCAGGAATTCAAGGCAGCTTTTGCCTATGAACCGCGTCTCATCCTCCTGGAATTGATCTACCAGATCCTCTACACCAAGAGCCGGATACCACCAGAAGAACTGGAAATTGCACGTAATATCGCGAACTTTCTCGAAATATCCAGCTACGATCAGCGGACCATCAAGGCGAAGTATACCTATCGGCATCAACAGACTGCCTCGGCCTCGCGCAATATGGCCGAGCAATACTATGCCGTCCTTGGTCTGGAGCCCGGTGCCGATATGGAAACGGCGAAGAAGGCCTATCGCAAACTCAGTATGCAGTATCATCCCGACAAGGTCCGACATCTCGGTGATGAATTCAGGGCCGTTGCCGAAGAGAAAATGAAGGAAATCAACCAAGCCTACGATTATTTTAAGAAAATGTGATAGCAGATATCGCAGCAGGCAGGATCTGTGGCGGCTTGTCGGCGGGGTTGCTGAAACACATCCCGTGACCGGGAAAAAGGAGAGGACGATGGCTATTTCTGAGAAGATGCGGCTCTTTGGACAAAAATCTTCATGGATACGCAAGATGTTTGAGGAAGGGGCCAAGATGAAGGCCGCCTACGGGCCGGAAAATGTCTGTGACTTCAGCCTTGGCAACCCCGATCTGCCGCCACCGCCCCGCTTCACCGAGGTCATCCGGGACGTGGTGGCAGACGAGAGCCCCGGTGTCCATGCCTATATGCCCAATGGCGGCTATCCCTGGGTCAAGGAAGCGGTTGCCGCCCGCATGTCCGCCGAACAGGGGGTGATTCTGTCGCAGGCTGAGATGCTCATGACCTGTGGGGCGGCCGGTGGACTCAACGTGGTCTTTAAGGCCCTGCTCAACCCCGGCGAAGAGGTTATTCTCCTGGCCCCCTATTTTGTCGAATATAACTTCTACCTCGACAACCATGGCGGTACAGGCCGGGTGGTCAATACCGATGCGGATTTCAATCTGGACCTGAAGGCCATTGAGGCCGCCATCTCGGCGAAGACCAAGGCCATCATCGTCAACTCCCCCAACAACCCGACCGGCCAGATCTACCCGGAAGAGGCTCTCTCGGCCCTGGGCGTCCTACTGGAAAAGGCCCAAATACGCTATGGCAGCAGCATATACCTGATCGCCGACGAACCCTACCGTAAGATCATCTTCGATGATAACACCGTCCCGAGCATCTTCAAGGCCTACCGCAACAGCATCGTGGTCTCTTCCTACTCAAAGGACCTGTCTCTGCCCGGCGAACGCATCGGCTACCTGGCGGTACACCCGGGGATCGATGACAAAGCCGCCCTCCTCGATGCCATGACCCTGGCTAACCGGATTCTCGGTTTTGTCAACGCCCCGGCCCTGATGCAGCGGGTGGTGGCCGGACTACAGGATGTCACGGTCGACACCTCGGTCTATGCCGGGAGACGGGAGCTTTTCTGCACGATACTGCGGCAGGCCGGCTATGACTTTCTCGTACCCCGCGGCGCCTTATATATCTTTCCGAAATCGCCCATCCCGGATGACGTACAATTTATCGCGTTATTACAGGAAGAAAAGATCCTGGCGGTGCCAGGTTGCGGCTTTGGGGCCCCCGGCTCTTTCCGCTTGGCCTTCTGCGTCGGTGACGAAGTGATCAGGCGTTCCGCCGAGGGCTTCAGACGGGCTATGGACAGGGCCAGGAGGAGTCTCTGACAGGCATTGTTGATGAGGCAAGGAGAGATCCTCCGCGCCTTTTTAGGATTTTTCCCGCTGTTCCGTCTTGTCACGGAAAAAGATCTGGATCGGCACTTTGTCGAGGCCCAGACCATCACGGAAACGGTTCAAGAGATAGCGCTCGTAGGAAAAATGCACTCCTTTCGAGCTGTTGGTCATAATCACGAATTTGGGCGGGCAGGTGCCGATCTGTGTGGTGTAATAGAACTTCAGCCGCTTGTTTTTATAGATCGGCGGATTATGCGCCTCGACGGCATCGCGCAGGAGCTTGTTGAGGGCCGCTGTGGGGAATTTTGCCCGGTACTGCTTGTAGACTGAGCCGATCACCGGAAAAAGGCGTTTGATCCCGTAACCGGTCAAGGCCGAACTCGTCAGGAGTGGGGCATAGCCGACAAAGGGCAGGGCCAGTCCGACCTCAGCCATGATTTTCTCCTGGAGTTTCTTGTCGTCCGCCAGGAGGTCCCATTTATTCACCAATATAATCAAGCCCCTGCCCTGATCGAGGGCATAGCCGATGACCTTGGTATCCTGCTCGGTAATGCCCTCACCGGCATCGATGAGGACAATCGCCACATCACAGCGCTCAAGGGCGGCAAGTGCCTTAAGAATGCTGAATTTCTCCAGCTTTTCCTTCGTCTTGCCCTTGCGGCGAATGCCTGCCGTATCAATCAGCAGATAACTGTAGTTGCCATGCACCAGCAGGGTGTCCACCGAGTCCCTGGTGGTTCCCGAGACCTCGGAAACCACCATGCGGTCTTCACCAAGGATCTGATTGACCATCGATGATTTGCCGACATTGGGCCGACCGATGAAGGCCACCTTGACGGTATTCTCGGGCAGTCTACTATCCGCCTCATCCTCATCACTGCCGAGACTGGTAATCAGATCCTCCATCAGGGTCTGAAAACCGTAACTGTGTTCCGCCGACAGTGACCAGAGTTGATCAATTCCCAGCTCATAAAACTGGGCCAGCAGGACAGTTTCCTGTTCAGGGCCGTCAATCTTATTGACGATATGAAAGATCGGTTTTTCAGTCCGCCGCAGAATCTCGACGATCTCATGATCGGCCGGTGTCAGACCGGCCCGGCCATCCATGAGAAAAAGGATGGTGTCCGCCTCCTCGATGGCAGCCATGGCCTGTTCGCGGATACGGGGTACCAGGGCGTCCAGCGGATTTTCATCAATGCCGCCGGTATCCACCAAAATAAAAGGGCGCTCGTTCCAGACCACTCGGTCGTAATGACGATCCCTCGTCACTCCGGGTGTCGGATCAACCAGTGCCTTGCGTGATTTGGTGATACGATTGAAGAGCGTGGACTTACCGACGTTGGGACGACCGACGAGGGCGACAATGGGACATGATGGTGTGGACATGATTTCTTCCTCTGTTGAAAACAAAGGCTGTATTTACCCGATCGGGCTAAAATGTGCACTACATTCAGAGAGGAACGGTCAGGCCTGAGTGGCTGAAACTGTTCTTCCTGTTTGATTTTGGCCTGTTAGAACAACGAGTAATATTTCGGAGCAGTCAGGGTAACGGCAGACAACAGACTGTCTCAGCTCAATGGCAGCTGAAATGGGGGTTCAGTTCCGGATATAAATGTGTGGCACAGTCAGGACAGATCCCCAGAATGCCGCTATAATAGGAATATAAAGCAATATCCTCAGGTGTTTTTTCATATGTATTTTTCGGCGTAGAATGTGCAGTATTTTCAATACTGAGCCTGAGCCCACTCCTTGACATCAATATTTAAACACCTATATAATATAATTATTTACTAGGCAATGGACATCTCAATGCTGGGACCCATGAGCCAGTCAAGCCACAAGGAGGTCTTGTTATGAGAGAAAATATATGCCAATGTCAAACGACTTCAGATGAGAAAGGTTATACTCCGTTAACACTTGAAATCCCTGTCGATCTTTTAGGGCAATTAACAGAAGCGGCCTCCCTGGCAGAGACTGATATTCCTTCCCTGGTCATTTGTTATGTCCGACAAGGCCTGATAAACAGCAGCGCCGAACTGAAAAAGCAGCAATTTCTGACACACGCCAAAGATGTTCTCGAAAAACACGGGGTCCAAGGTATAACCGTCGATGAAATTTTTGGTAAATTTCCATATTGAGTTTTTTTCACTGTTTCCAAGACCGGATTTGGCCGATTACTGACCTATGATGCTAAAAAACGGCAGAGCTTTTCAGCAGTTCAGTGCCTCAACCGCCAAGTCAACCGTCCGGCGCAGGACAGTCTGTTTACGAAAGATCGGATCCTGCAGACGGGTATGGAGCATGGCGACGGCTGGGCGGATATAGCCTGCGAAAAAATCTTTGCCGCGAACCTGTGAGAGGAAGGCAAAGGCCCCAACGATCTGCAGGTTTCTCTGCAGGGCAAGAAGGGAGTAGTGTCGGCGGAAGGCCTTGGCATCAATGGTCATACGGCGCCCCAGTTGCTCCAGATAGAAATGCAGCAGATGCTCCTGGATCGCTCCAGGCAGGGCGGCGTAAGGGTCGGTCAGGAGTGAGGCCAGGTCATAGGCCAATGGGCCGCGTCGGCCTCCCTGGAAGTCGATGAAGCGGATCCGGTCATCCTTGATCATGATATTGCGCGACTGGAAATCCCGGTGCAGAAAAAAGCCGGCAGGGGCCTCTGCCGCCTGATCGGCGATGGCCCTGAAATCCATTTCTATCCTCTCGGGGAGCCGGCGGCCAAGCAAATCCTGCCAGAAAGCCCGGAGAAAATAGCCGGACTCTCGCTCCAGCATCAGCTGCCGGTCATAACAGGGGGTATCCCAGCACCATCCTTCAGCAAAACCTCTCGCCCCATCGATCTGCATGGCGATCAGTCTCTCAATCGTCTCCTCATACAGCCCGACCAACCTCTGCCGTAAAAAGAGATCGGCGAAATCCGTCTCCCGGACCGCCTCATAGAGTCTGGTGTCGCCAAGGTCTTCAAAGAGGATAGCCCCGCTTTCATCGTTCCAGCCGTAGAGACGCGGGACCGGGATCCCCTGCTGCTGCAGATGCCGGCCAATATGCCAGGCAGAACGGGCCTCGGCCAGATCACGTATTTCCAGGCTGGCCGGAAAAACGGCTAGGCAGAGCGGTTTTCCGGCCTTTTCTATTCGGACAAAGCACCGAGACGAGCCGTCCGCACCGAGGACAGTGGTAGTAAGCCCCGCTGCTGCAAGCGCTTCATGTCCGGCGATCAATTCGAATTGTCCGAGGAGTGGGATCAGGCTCCCGATCATCTTGTCTTCCATTCTCACCCCTGTAAAAACTCTCGCCTTTTCACGATTTCAGCTGGAAAGCAGGGTGTCGGCTATCCTGCTGCCTGCGGCAATCCGCACAGTGTTCCAGGCAACCACTCGGGCGAGGCGTACATCGTTTTCAATCTCGACTTCGCCAAGACAGGCCCAGTCAACCATCTCAAGATCATCGGCCACCTTGGCACCGGGGGCGACTGCAAATGGAGTTTCCCCAAGTCTCCCGATTTCCGACCAGCAGGGGATGGTGCCTTTGAGCAATCCGGCATGTAGTTGTAAATAATCTTCCGCTGTACCCATATCGGTCCAATAGCTGCCATCCACCCGTAGGGCGGCTATCTCCTGCCCGGAGGTCAGCACCTTTTTATAGAGATCGAGGATGCAGGAGAACTTTCCCGATGTGATACCCTCCAGCAGTTCGGGCTCAAGGACATGGAGGCCGGTAAAGGCCAGGCCGGGGCTTGCCCGATCGCTCTCAAAACCGAGTATCCGCCACCCCGTAACCTGCACACTATTAAAACGCGGATAATCATGGACAGCCAGACTCACCCGAGCCCCATTCTCTTGGTGGCCGGTGTAGAGACCTGCAAAATCGACGGTATGATAAATATCGCCGTTGGTGACCAGCAGGGGTTCGTCGCGCAGGTAGGGCAGAGCGCCCCGCAGACCACCACCGGTGCCAAGCAGAACCTCTTCTTCGAGCACCACAACTCCCGGCAAACCGTCGAGAATGGCCACTATCTGCTCACGAAGATGGTGGCAGTTGACCACGATATGGTCACAGCCGGCATTCTGCAGGCGCCTGATGGTCAGGAGCAGAAGGGGCGTATTGAGGATGGGGAACAGTGGTTTGGGACGCAGCAGGGTGTGAGGAAGCAAGCGGGTACCGAAACCGGCGGCAAGGATCATTGCCTGCATGGACAAGCCCTGAAAAGGATTTTTATAATGGTTATTTCGTAACGGCTCCTAAAACTGCAAAGAGCCGTCTTCGCGTTCGGTGATTCCGACCACCACGATGCCGGCAGCGTCCGCCTCTCGTATCATCTCTTCACGGTCAAAGAGCAGGGACTGTCCGGCCTCGACGGCCAGCACCGCGCCCTTGACACTGCTCAGGGTTGTGATGGTGGCCAACCCCGTGGCCGGCAGATCGAAGCGGAAATCCTGGCCGGGTTTGCGCACCTTGACCACCACCGCTTTTTCCTTGGCCAGAAGACCGCCGCGCCTGATCGTCGCATCCGTTCCTTCAATGGCCTCAACCGCCAGCACCGAACGGTTGCGGACAACGACGCACTGGCCAATATCGAGTTGGCCAATAGCCCGGGCATTCTTCCAGCCGAACTCGATATCGATGATCTGCTGCTGCGTAGGTCTGGTCTTTGTCAGGATGCCCTGGGGGAAGAGCAGATGCTTGAGATAGAGAGTCGACTCGCGCACCGCAATGCCTTCCTGCTCCAGCGCCCCGGCCACTGCCCGGAGGATGGAGTCATCCTGTTTGCTGTCAATTTTATTCCAGAGAGAGAGGCCTTTGAGATCAGGAAGAACGTCCCGGAAAATCTTGGTCTTGGTGATGGAGCCGAGAAAAACCGCCTCGCTCACCTTGTTGCTCTTGAAAAACTTGATAACCTTGCCAAGTTGTCCCAGTTTGACCCAGCAGACCCCGTCGGCGGCCTCGGCGACTTCCGGGGCCGTCTCACCCTTATGGGCCACAACGAGGACGGTCCGGCCGGCCTTTCTGGCCGCCTCCACAAAGAGCAGGGGGAACTGGCCGCCACCGGCTATGACGCCTATATTGCCAAGATCGGTAGTCATGAAAGATTCACTTAATCCTCAATCGTCCGCTTGACGACTCCGCGCTTGGATTCTTCAAAGAACCTGATCAGACAGGCAACCTCGGGGCAGTGGGGAAATTCGGCCCTGGCCTGCTCCAGGGCGTCTTTCATCAGCAGATCCGGAGTACGGAAAATGATCCTGAAGGCGGCTTCCAGGTTATTGATAGTCTCACGGTTAAAACCATTACGTTTCAGCCCGATCTTATTGATACCGGAAATCCGGGTGCGATTGCGGGTTCCGGCCAGGATAACATAGGGCGGAACATCGAGACTGATTCCGGATACCCCGCCGATATAGCTGTGTTTGCCAATACGGCAGAACTGATGGATGGCGACCAGGCCGCCGATTGAGGCACGGTCGCCCACCTCGACATGGCCGGCCAGGGTCGCAACATTGGCGAGAATCACATGATCTCCCACCTTGCAATCATGGGCGACATGGGTATAGGCCATCAGGAGGTTATTGTTGCCGATAACGGTTTTGGCATGGCCCTGCGGTGTGCCGCGATGGATCGAGGCATACTCACGGATCTGATTGTCGGAACCGATGATGAGTTCGGTCGGTTCCCCCTTGTAACTGAGATCCTGGGGTGCCCCGCCGACCGTGGCAAACGAACCGATCAGATTGCGCTTGCCGATAGTAGTCGGACCACACACCACGGCATGGGCCTCGATCCGGGTGTCGGCATCAATACGGACGCCCGCCTCGATCACCGCGTAGGGGCCGACCGAAACGGATGAATGAAGTTCGGCCCTGCTATCTATAACTGCTGTTGGATGAATTAACATAACTATTTATATTATTTAGGAATATTTTATAAAGCTGGGAAAATATCGAAGACCCGATTCGCAACCGACGGATACGGGTATGTTCTCCTTACTGGCAATAACCTGGTCGTGCAAGAACTTTCTCAGCACTTTTTTCAGCCCTTCAGTTGTGCCAAGAAACCGCCCGGCAAAACAGCGACCCAGGCTCCGAGCCTTCTCAGGAGAAGGAGGCCATCAGCTCTGCCTCGGCCACCAGCTGGTCATCGACATAGGCCTTTGCCCCCATCATCATGATCGTGCGTTTCTGTTTGATCAGTTCAAGTTTTAAAATCAGCTGGTCTCCGGGCACAACCGGTTTACGGAACCGGGCCTTGTCGATACCGGCAAAAAAGAGCAGTTTCTGGCCCACCGCCTCGGCATTGGCATAGAAGGCCAGAACACAGCCAACCTGGGCCATACCTTCGAGGATCAACACACCCGGCATGACCGGGCGGCCGGGGAAATGGCCCTGGAAGAAGGGTTCGTTGATCGTCACGTTCTTGAGGCCCGTTATCTCCTTGCCGGGATCGATCGACAGGATCCTGTCCACCATGACAAAGGGATACCTGTGCGGCAGAAGCCTCATTATCTCAACTATATCTATGCTCTCCGGAACAATTCCTGTACTCATGCCACCTCTCTCCTTGTAGCCTCTTTCTGTTCGTCTTTTGCCTGTAATTCGGCCACCTTTTTTTTCATCAGCCTCAACTCCCTGTATATTTCTGGAAGTTTCGCAAATATCGATACCGCTTTGGTCCAGGTCCTGATCGGGATGGCCGGTATGCCCCCGACCATTGCCCCTTTCGGTTGATTGTCATGGACTCCGCTGCAGGCCGCTACCATCACCCGATCATCGAGATGGATATGTCCCTTGGCGGCGGACTGCCCGCCCATGACTACGTTGCAGCCCAAGGTCGCCGATCCGGCAATCCCGGCCTGGGCCACCAGTAGGGAATTTTCGCCAACCACGACATTATGGCCGACCTGTACCAGATTGTCGATCTTGACTCCGGATTTGATCCAGGTCACCCCGTAGGCAGCCCGGTCAACACAGGAATTGGCCCCGATTTCCACGTCATCGTCAATCCGGACACTGCCCACCTGGGGTCGCTTGACATGATTACCGGCTGTATCCGTGGCATACCCATAACCGTCGGCACCGATCACTACCCCGGGATGGATAATCACCCGGTGGCCGAGTTGAGATCCCGAAGAGATGACGGCATTGGCCTTGATGATCGTATCCTCGCCGATCTCCACATCGTCGCCGATCACAACTCCGGATTCGATGCGCACCTGCCTCCCGACCCTGACCCGCGCGCCAAGGACCGCCAGCGGCGCAATGGAGATTTCCGGGTTGAGCTCGCAGTCCGCACCGACAAAGGCCCTCTCGTGCACCCCTGTGGCCACAAAAGGGGTCGCCAGAAAGGCATTATGGATGATCGCGCCCGCCAGGTTCGGATCCTTCACCCGGATGAGTACTCTGCCGGGGATTTCTTCAAGGTTCATGGGCACCAGAAAGGCGGAGGCCTGACTCTCCCTGAGGGTCTGGACCTTGGCCGCCTTCACGAGAAACGACAGATCACCCATTCCGGCCGATTCCAATGGCGCAAAACCGCTGACGACCATGTCCTTGTCACCGATTATCTGCCCGTCAACCAGCCGGGCCAGTTCTGCCAGTGTCATTTTCTTCGTGTTCATTCTCTCACCGATCAGGGTTTGCGCAGGGTAACTCACCCGTGTTGTTCGCTCATGTCATAGAGCAAATAGCTGCGACGCAGGTGCTTGAAAACTTCCAGATCAGTCTGCCAACTCTCCTCCAGCTTCAGGACCGACACACCATCTTCAAGGAGCCAGCGGACTTCCCCGTCACCGAGGATCAGGTCCATGGGCAGACGTTCAAACTCATACTCATAGGGTGGCTCTTTATAGCGAAATTCTTCGGGATAGAGCTCCATGACCGCCTGCAGGAGGGCAAGGCCCGTCCGGTAAGGTTTGAAAACGGCGGCAGCCGTCACATGCAGCTGAAAACCCGAGCAGGCCGTCTGCGCCCACTTGCCCGAGGTGGGCTCGAAGACCAGGGGCCGAAAGGAACAGCCGGGCAGAGGCGTTGCGGCGAGACGCTCAAGAATGTCGTCGCACCGCCAGAAGGGCGCACCCACCAGCTCAAAGGGCAAGGTGGTGCCCCGGCCTTCCGAGATATTGGTCCCCTCCCAGATGACCTGTCCAGGGTAGACCATGGCGGTTTCCGGCGTCGGCATATTCGGCGAGGGAAAGACCCAGGGAAAGCCGGTCTCCCGAAAGAGCATGTGGCGCTGCCAACCCAGCATCGGGATGACTTCCAGATCAGTGCCGATGGCAAACTCACGGTTGACATAGAGGGCCAGCTCGCCAAAGGTTAGGCCATGGCGCATCGGCAAAGGATAGAGCCCGACAAACGAACTGCACTCCGGCCGGAGGATGTTTCCCTCTACCTCAAGGCCTCCCAGCGGATTCGGGCGATCGAGGACAATCACCTTCTTGCCGTAGCGGGCCGCCGCCTCCAGGCAGTAGGCCATAGTATAGAGAAATGTATAGACCCTGGTGCCGACATCGACGAGATCGATCAGCAGCACATCGAGCCCAGCAAACATTTCCGGCGAAGGACGGCGGCTGTCCCCATACAGACTGTAGAGGGGCAGGCCGGTCTGCGCATCGGTCTGGTGCGATGATTCCACCATATTGTCCTGCTTCTCGCAGAAAAAGCCATGCTGCGGCGAAAAGAGACAGGTCAGCCGGGCCCCGAATTTTTCCTGCAGAAGCAGTCGCCCGTGCCGCAGGTGTCTGTCGGTCGAAGCCTGGTTGGACAGCAGTCCCAGGCGTTTACCGGCCAGCGACGGCCAGTTGCCGGCCAGCAGTCGTTCAAGTCCAATCTGGATCATAGCGAAATCAGGAGTAACGGAAATAATGGACAGATCAATGGTTTCAATAAGACGCTATAGTACCGGTGCGGGAGGAAAAAGTCAAAATCTAGATGGGCTGGAGCAAGGGGCCGGTCTGCTGCCGGCTCCACCATTACGAAAGGCTCGGCAACAGACCGGAGAGAGCATCAGGGCTCGCGGAATAGGGCATGGACGGTCTCCGGGATGGCGCCCTTGGGAACCAGGACATTCCCCTCCCCTACCTCGTAGAGGCCAAACCATTCCTCAGGGTCCTGGCGTTCATGCCGGGTCGAATCGGTCGGATCTTCTCCGCTCTTCCACCACTCATCCTGGAGCTGGAAAAACACCAGTCCAGCGAATTTTTCCTTACCCCAGGCCGTGCGGACATCCTGCCAGACCGCGCGGAAAGTCGTCGGCACATCCTCGACTCGGTGGCCGCCAAAGCCGGGAACCCAGGACTTGGGCTCAAAAGGTGAGGTCGACAGACCGACCTGGGTGATAAGTATCGGCTTTGTCATTTTTGCCGCCAGATCTTCCAGATAGCCCTGGTAGGTGGTACCGGTGACCGAACCGGGAGGCGAGGTCCTGACCCCGCGGGCATAGGTATAGACATTGAGACAGACAAGATCACCGATATCCGGGGTGATCATATTTTCACGGGGAACCTCCAGATCCGGGCGGTCACCGACCGGGCCGATATGGGTCCAGCTGGTGTGACAGTAGAGATGCCGGCGACCATAGCGTTTGAGCTCATAATCCATGGCCCCGTCCATGAGCCGGGCGATGGCGATCTCGGTCGGAGTGCGGTTTTTGACGACGATATGCCGGCCGGTGAAATCACGGACATCACTATGGCGGGCATCGGTGCGTTTCACGGCATCGGCCTGGAGTTCGTCACCGATGGAAAACAGTACGAGACGGTCGGGACGCCCCACGGCATAGGTATAATCAATGACATCGCGGATCTCATTCAGGGTCTTGTTGAGAAAGGTCTCATCGAGAAAATCCTCCTCGTAGGCCCATATCCAGATATCCTGACCGTAGACCAGGTCGGTTTTGTCGAGTTCTGTGAAGAACTTTGCCGGCATCTTGAGGGGGAAAACATGGATATAGTTCACCCCCAGGTCCCGCATCAGGGGGATATGCTGGGCGTACCGATCATCGTTACCGGGGCTCGCGCCATACAACGGGGTCTCTCCCGGCAGATAGGGCGAATACCCTATCCCTTTGAAAAACATCGGTTTATCCCTTTTTGAGAGATCCCGTATCTGGCTGCCGCGGGTAATAAACCGGGTCGGGGTCGGGGTCTTAGAATGTATTTCCGAGGTCTTGCCCAAAGGTGCCGCGGCCGCGGCCAGGGTCTGGCCTGCCAGGAGCAGGAACAGCATCGTAACCTGGCATATTATTTTTTCTCTACGCATTCTCTCTGATTCTTGCAGCTCGTGGATTGTCATGTTTTCATAACGGGAGAGACAGCAAGAACACATCACCCGCAGCCTTCATCCTGCCCTCTTTTCCTCCTCAGACCTACCATAAAAACAACAAAGCACCAAGAAAAAAGGCCTCCGGCAGACTACCTGCGGCATACCCTGATTATCATTTCAATTTCAGGTTATTAGCAACTTTTCTTGGGTTTTTCGGTTTGCCCTGGTAGCGACCGGATCGTTGCCGTAACGGGCACTTTCTCTGAGTTTTCGGCAATCAAGGACGGCCCAATGAGTCGGCCCTCTGCCGGCGGCACTGGCTTTTTTCGCATGATATGACTACTATGACGGTATAACTGATTTCATTATGAGCATCTTTCCTGGAGTGACCTATTTTGAAAAACCGACTGTCCCTGCTCTTTCTGGCAACCCCCTGTTTTCTGCCCCTGGTGTGGCGTCTTCTGCAGAAGGGTGCGGCAGAGCCGGCCGGCCTGCTGTCTGACTGTGCCCTCGGCCTGCTGATCTTTCTTCTGGCCCTCTTCAGCCCGTATCTCATCCGGATGCTCCTGGTCGTGCTCTGGGCCCTTTTCCAGGCCGGTTCCCAGGAACTGTACGCAGCGATGCAACGCCTGCCCTCCTGGCAGGATATGCATTATCTTGCCGACCCAACCTTTGTCAAAAACAGTGCAGCGGGTATGCATCTGGCCTCTCCGATGCTCGTCGGCGCGCTCCTGCTTTCGGCAGTCTTTTCCTGCTTTGTCACTGTAAAGCGACCCGGCAGGGTTGTTCTGTTCATGGGCCTTGCGCTGGTTGCGGTCCTCCTGACAGGCCAGGGGCTCCTCAGCCGGCACTTGAACAACGACAGCATCGCCGCCCGCTACAACCCGCTGCACTGGTTTGTCGCCGATGCCGTCACCACCTTCTTTCAAACAGATACCAGGGAATTGTCGATTTCCGACCTCCCTCCCTCTCTGCGGCAGCTCGATCTTTCGGGAACGCCCCTGCTGCTGCAAAAGGGCAAGGCCAAAAATGTCCTGATCGTCACCCTCGAAGGAATTCCCGGCCTGTACTATCCGGAGATCCGCAAGGCCATGAACGCCCCCCCCGGCTCTTTTGAAATGAAGGGGCTGGCAGAAACCACCGCAGATGCCACCCTGATCCCCGATTTTGTCGATCACAGCCACCAGACCATCCGCGGACTCTACTCGCTCCTGTGCGGCGATTTCAGCAAATTCTCCTATGAAATGTCCAAGGCCTTCGAGCTTCAGAACAACCCGAGCCGGGCCCAGGAATGCCTGCCGGCCCAGATGGCCAAAAACGGCTGGGGTACCCATTACCTGCAGGGGGCGGGGTTGTTGTTCATGGGCAAAGATCAGGTGATGCCCAACATCGGCTTCCAACAGGTGCATGGCAACGAGTGGTTCACCGAGCCTGATCCCTATCCCTTCATGTGGGGCAAGACCGACCCGGTTTTTTTCCGGGGGGCACGGAAATACATCGCCGACCTGCAGGCCAAGGATCGCCCGTGGATGCTGACCTTGCTGACTGTCGGGACCCATCAGCCCTATGCCGCACCGGATGATATCGTCGCGAAATACCCGAACCGCATGATCGCCACCGTGGCCATCCTCGATGAGGCCGTGGCGGATTTCCTCAAAGGCAT
>JANOIV010000210.1:0-6235 GCA_031407875.1 Desulfobulbaceae bacterium
AGTTACAGCAAATTTATGGGCGGCCTGAAAAAGGCCGGCATAGAACTCGACAGGAAGGTCCTTTCGAATATGGCTATCCTCGACGCCCAGTCTTTTGCCAAACTGGTTGGACTGGCCAAAGCAGCAAACGCCTGATCGACCTCTTCCTTATCCCTTTTGTTTTCGTGCATGCCGGCAATGGTTTCTCAGCGAATCATTGACCGGCATGCTGTTTCATTGAGCACGTATCTTTCGCAAACATCTATGGAACTTGAGCTACAGAGCCTTGAAAAAGAGGCACGTCACCAACTGGAAACCCTCTCGGACAGCAACGGATTGGAAGAGTTCAGGATCCGCTATCTGGGCCGCAAGGGGCAGTTCAGTACCATTCTGCGCCAGCTCGTGACGGTGGCAGCAGAAGACAGACCACGTCTGGGCCAGCTTGCCAATACCGTCAAGGAGCAAATCGAACGGCTCTTTGCAGAGCGACACCTCGCGATAAGCTCCGCCGATGCCCTGACCGGCGATACCTCGAAGCTCCCTGATCTCACCCTGCCGGGACGCATCCCCGTTACCGGCAGACTGCATCCGGTCACCCAGATCATGCAGGAGGTCTGCGCCATCTTTGAAAACCTCGGCTTCTCCATCGCCGAAGGTCCGGATGTCGAGCAGGATTACTATAATTTCGAGGCTCTGAATATCCCGGCCCATCATCCGGCCAGAGATATGCACGACACCTTCTACGTCAGCGACTCGATCCTGCTGCGCACCCACACCTCGCCCATGCAGGCCCGCATCATGGAAACCCGTCAGCCCCCCCTGCGGGTTATCGCCCCCGGCAAGGTCTATCGCTGTGACTCCGACATCACCCATACCCCGATGTTCCATCAGGTCGAGGGTTTTCTCGTCGACAAGCATGTCTCTTTTGCCGACCTCAAGGGCATTCTCACCGTCTTCACCCAGAAGATGTTCGAGCGCGACCTGCCTCTGCGCTTCCGCCCCAGCTTCTTTCCTTTCACCGAACCGAGCGCCGAGGTCGACATTGCCTGCGTGATCTGTGGTGGCAGCGGCTGCCGCGTGTGCAAAAGGTCCGGCTGGCTGGAGATCCTCGGCTCGGGCATGATCGATCCGGAGGTCTTCAAAATGGTCGGCTACGACCCGGATGTCTACAGCGGATTCGCCTTCGGCTTGGGTATTGAGCGCATTGCCATGCTCAAGTACGGTATCGACGACATCCGCCTCTACTACGAAAACGATCAACGTTTTCTTTCACAGTTTTAACGATTTACCACCTCAACTCGCACATTGCCATGAAGTTCACGCTTGACTGGTTGAACCATTACGTTGATACAGAAGGACTTTCCGCCGGGCAACTGGCCGATCATCTGACCATGCTGGGACTGGAGGTTGATGCCGTCCTGCCTCTTTATCAGGATCTGGCTGCGCTGAAGACCGCTCGCATCGTCACGGCCGTACCCCATCCCGAGGCGGATCGCCTGACCCTCTGCCAGGTTGCAGTGGGTGATGAGACCCTGCAGATTGTCTGTGGTGCACCGAATGCGCGGGCCGGCCTGGCAACCGTTGTCGCCCTGCCCGGCACGACCTTGCCGGGAGGTTTCAAGATCAAGAAATCGAAGGTCCGCGGCGTCGAGTCCTGCGGCATGCTCTGCTCCGAGCGAGAACTCGGCCTCAGCGACTGCCACAGCGGGATCATGGAACTGCCCGATGACACCAAGGACGGTCAATCCTTCATTAAAGTCATGTGCCTTGACGATACCCTTATTGAGGTAGACCTCACCCCGAACCGACCCGACTGCGCCTCGGTCATCGGCATAGCCCGTGAGATTGCCGGCAGACTGCGACGCCCTCTGCGTCTGCCGGTCGAAAATGCCCGGGTCAGCCGCAACAGCAGGAAGTTTTCGGTGGATGTCGAATCGCCCGAACTCTGCCCGCGTTACGCCGCCCGTCTGATCACGGGCATCAAGATCGGTCCCTCGCCGCTGTGGCTGCGCAATCGCCTCACCGCTATCGGTCTCAGGCCGATCAACAACGTGGTCGACATCACCAATTTTGTCATGATGGAATACGGCCAGCCTCTGCACGCCTTCGATTTTGACAATCTGGAGGGTGGCAGAATCATGGTCCGTTCGCCGCGGTCCCATGAAACAACCTTCACCACCCTTGATGGAACGGAACGTCCACTCTCTCAGGAGATGCTGCTCATCTGCGATGGCGAACGGCCGGTGGCCCTGGCCGGCATCATGGGCGGTATGAACTCCGAAGTCACCGTAGGCACCACCTCCGTCCTTCTCGAAAGCGCCTGCTTTAATCCGCTATCGATTCGCAAGACGGCCCGCGGGCTTAATCTGGCAACCGATGCCTCCTATCGTTTCGAACGCGGCGTCGATCCGGAAGGAGTCTGCAACGCCATGGACCGGGCGGTACAGCTCTTCTGCGAACTGGCAGACGGTACTGCCGAGGAGGAGGGAGTCGATGTCTATATGGGCAGACTGCCGTTCAAGTCGCTGACCCTGAGAATCTCCCGGACCTCGGCCCTGCTCGGCCTGGCGCTCGATGCCGCGCAGATCCAGGATCTCCTTGAATCTATTGGTATCCTTTGCAAACACAAAGACGCGGACACCCTTTGGGTCAAGCCCCCGACCTTCCGGGTGGATATTGAACGAGAGGCCGACCTTATTGAAGAGGTGGCCCGACTCTACGGTTACAACAACATTCCGGTCACTCTGCCGCAGGTTCATCTCAGTTACCCCGAGCAGGATTCCGGTCGCCTCAAACGCGCCGCCGTCAGCCGTCTCCTGACAGACATCGGCTTCAGCGAGGCGATCAACTACAGTTTCACAAACGAGAAACATCTTGACCTGCTGCTGCTTGCCGACAACGACGGGAGACGAAAGGTCGTCCGGCTCCTCAATCCTCTCAGCGAGGATCAGGCCATCATGCGGACTCTGCTTGTCCCCGGCTTACTGGAGAACGTCGACCGCAATATCCGATTCCAGAAAACTGCCGTGAAGCTTTTTGAAATCGGCAAGGTCTTTCACCCGACAGCCGAAAATCAGCAACCCGATGAACGGATCAGGCTCGCCGGCGTTTTATCCGGCAATCGCCACGGCTACAGCCCCTCCCTGTATTTCAAGGAAGAGGACGTCGATGTACTTGATGCCAAGGGCGCCGTGGAATACATCCTCCGCCAGATGCGGCTCGATGTGTCAACAGAGGCCGGCTGGGTCAATTTTGACATCCCGCCTCCCAATGAGACGGAACCCTTTGTCGTACCCGGCCAGACCCTGCTGCTCCGGCACGACAAGGCAACGCTCGGCAGCCTCGGCAAGATCCGGCCCGAAGTCCTGCGGGGATTCGGCATCAAACACGATGTCTATTACTTTGACCTTGACTTCGATGCCCTCTGCAAGCTCAATGCCGCACCCAAGACCTTCACCTCGTTGCCGGTCTATCCGGCCGTCAAACGTGACATTGCCCTGGTTGTCCCGCTCAGCGTCGCGGCAGGTGATATGGTCCGGGCGGTGCGAATGAGCAAAGACACCCTTCTTGAAGATGTCGCACTCTTTGACGTCTACCAGGGCAAAAACATCCAGACCGGCTACAAGAGCGTGGCCCTGTCAATCACCTATCGTTCAGCTTCCAAGACACTTACTGAAAAGAATGTTGAAAAATCCAACACAAAGATAGTAAGCTTACTGGCAGATACATTTGGAGCAAGTTTACGTGATGCCTGATATGATTCTCAATAATCTGACACGAAAAGAACTGGCCGAGTCCATCGCAGAGCGACTCGGTTTCTCCCAGAGCAGTTGCGCCGAAATCGTCGACAGCGTCTTAGCAACTATGAAACAGGAGCTATTGACCGGAGGCTCGATCAAACTCGTCCATTTCGGTACCTTTTCCCTGCGAAACAAGTCCCCGCGAAACGGCCGAAACCCGCGCACCGGTGATGCGATAACCATCAAGAAACGGCAGACTGTCAGTTTCAGGCCCAGCAAGCAGCTAAGAGAGCAAATCAACAGGTAGTTTTCTTCCCCATCTTATACAGGAGTACGACTGGCGACATGAAGGTGCAGATTCCAGACAAGCTCTATTTTAAGATCGGCGAGGTAGGCAAACTGGCTGATGTCCCGCCGCATGTCCTGCGCTATTGGGAAAGCGAATTCAGCGCCATACGGCCAAAACGGGCCAACTCCAAGCAGCGCCTCTACCGACGGGCGGATGTGGAGCTTATCCTCAAGCTCAAGGTCCTGCTCCACGAACGTAGATACACCATCGCCGGAGCCAAAAAATTCCTGGACGATGGCGAAGAATGGCATGACGAGACACATGAGCTGTCACAGAACCATGAGAACGTTTCTCTCACTCTCGGCAGGATAAAGGAAGAATTACAGAATCTGCAGAAACTCCTGGTCGGGAAAGGGGCATAATGGCCGTTTTGCCACACCTTCTGTTGACAGCCATAATTACTCATGTTACATAGAGCGACACACGGCGGGATGTAGCGCAGTCTGGTAGCGCACCTGAATGGGGTTCAGGGGGCCGGAAGTTCAAATCTTCTCATCCCGACCAGCCGTTTTTTAAGGGTTTAACAGTCACAATTGGCTGTTAAACCCTTTTTTTGTGCTTATTGCATATTGTGGTTGTTGATGTACAGTAGTGTATTATGGTCGCTTTGATGGTTATAAAGCTAAAAATTGCATACGAAATTGCACACGGTTTTTTATGGCATACATTGAAGAAAAAAACTGAAATGGAAAACCGATTACAGAGCGCATGTCAGAATCGGCTTAACTCATTGCCCTTGGTGGCTGAGCGTTGAAATTGCTGCTATTATGGTCACATACCAAATAGTAATAAAGGCATGAAAAGAAAGTATAACAAGTGGTTAGTGCATTTTGTTCATCCGTGGCCGGCTTCGGCATGCAATTTCAGTCCAAGCGCCCCGATAACTTTGAGGATAGTATCGAAGTCTGGGCTACGCTCACCGGAAAGCGCTTTGTAGAGGCTTTCACGGGACAGCCCTGCATCTCGTGCAACCTGTGTCATGCCTTTGGCGCGAGCAATATCGCCAAGTGCTTTGGCAATGAAGGCGGCGTCTCCGTTAGCTTCTTCAAGGCAAGCCTCAAGATAAGCCGCCATTTCCTCAGGTGTTCTGAGGTGTTCGGTGACGTCATAGCGAGTGGTAGTGGTTTTGCTCATGGCTGGTTACTCCGAAAGATTACGTGCGAGGCGCAAGGTGGTTTTGATGTCTTTGGTTTGGGTTGTCTTGTCTCCACCGGCGGGCAGGATAATCAGTTCTTGCCCGCGCGTTTTTAAAATAGACCCGGTAACCGGGACCGTAATTGATACGCAACTCCGAGACGACTTCGCCCACAGGCTCTACATCTCCAAGATTTCCGGCTGCGAGTCGTTCGATCCTGGTTAGGACACGAACTCTTGCCCTATATCGCGCAGGTCATCGAGCCATTGAACAAGAGGTCAGTCTTGCGAATTTCAATCATGTAGTAATTGTAGCCACTGGGATACATTTTGTCAACGCCATGTGTGCTGTCCGGAAGTTGCACTAACTAGAATCGACAAGCGACACTCCTGGGGAATGCAAATAATAAGAGGTTGAAAATGAGAAATTTAGTCACGATGATGGCGCTGTTTTTTTTCATGCTGCTTGCCGGAACCAACCTTGCCTGGGCAGAAGACCTTGGGTGTCTGGATACGACTTTCAAATTTCTGAGCCCCAACGATTCAGTCTGCGTCTCGGCTTTCGAGGACTCGAAAGTGCCCGGTGTAACCTGTCACATCAGCCAGGCCCGAAAGGGCGGTTGGGCCAGCGTGGTCGGTCTTACCGAAGATCCCTCGCGCTTCTCCATCGCTTGCAGGCAGACCGGCCCCATCTCTCTGCCTGATAAACTGCCCGACCAGCAGAATGTTTTCAGCGAAAAAACCAGCGTCTTCTTCAAGAACACCAAGGTCATCCGAATGTTCGACAAGAAGCATAACACTCTCATCTACCTGGCTATCAGCAAGAAAATTATTGAAGGAAGTCCCGAGAATGCCATCTCCACAGTGCCCATTATGCCTTGGGGTGGCAAGTAGTGTATTTAAAGGGATAAACCGGGGCGCCGATGCTGGAAAAATTCCGCCAGATCTTCGGCGACACCCAAGACGATGAAGTCTGGCTGGAGTTTCTTAAAATGGCAATGAATATCGAGCAGTAATGGAAAGCGGTTGGGTT
>JANOIV010000186.1:0-12081 GCA_031407875.1 Desulfobulbaceae bacterium
CGAATGGCCGGACAGTTTTCACACCTGCCCTTTTCACCGCGCAGCACCTCGTGGCAGTGGAGTCCGGTTGGATCGACCCCCGGATACCAGTCGTTGAATACGTGGTTTACCCGCTGCACGACCAGGTCTTCCGAGAGAACGACCATCAGGTCGGTGATCCCGTCCAGCAAGGCCTGGATTTCTTTTCGTTTTTCTTCCAATTTAAGATTGGACTTCTTCAACTGCTCGACCTTCTGCTGCAGCTCCTGGTAAAAGCCGAGCTTGCAATGTTCAATGCCGATCAGATCTTGCAGCGTTGTCAAACCGGACATCACCAAACCTCCTCGCAGATCTTCAGCAGCTCTTCCCAGTTGGCCAGGCGCGGGTTGGTGAGGTTGCAGGCGTCATTGATCGCCATCTTGCAGATGGGCTCCAGATATTGCCGGCCCTCCTCGCCAATCTCATCCCGAAACCGAAGGGAAACATCGAATGAGGCGAAAAACTCCTGAAGCCGGTCGATGCCTGCCAGGGCGGTCTCCCGGTCGGAGCCCTTCGGCCCGTTGAGGATGATGCGGCCGATATCGGCCATTTTGGCAACGCTGCTGTCCAGGTTGAAGCGCATGACCGCGGTCAGAAGGATGGGATGGACGACCCCGTGCCGCAGATCAAAATGCCCTCCCAGCGAATGGGCCAGGGCATGTTCGGCGCCCAAGCCGGCATTGCTGAAGGCCATGGAGGCGGAAACCGCGGCGATGCTGAGCTGTTCCAGCGAATCAAGCGAGCGGGTCTCGACGGCGCGCTTCAGGTTCTTGTGGATGAGTTCGATGGCCTTCAGCGAGTGCATCTCGGTGAACGGCGAGGCGATGACCGACAGGTAGGCCTCGGTGGCGTGGGCCAGGGCGTCGATGGCGCTCTGGATGATCAGGGTCTCGCTCTTGGTCCGCAGGATGAGCGGGTCGACGATGGCGATGTTGGGGACCAGGGTCCGGGTAATGATCGACATCTTCACCCTCCGGGCCATGTCGGTGATGATGCAGAACTGGGAGATGTCGGAGCCGCTGCCCGCCGTGGTAGTGATCAGGACCATGGGCGGCAGTGGTCGCTGCACCTTGTTCGCCCCCTCATAGTCACGTATCCGGCCGCCATTGCTGGCGAGAATGGCAATCCCCTTGGCCGTGTCCATCGGACTGCCGCCGCCGATGGCGATGATCACGTCCGCCCCGTTCTTCAGGTACATTTCGGCGCCCTGCTCCACCTCGAAGTCCCTGGGATTCGAGGTTACTCCGTGGTAATAGACCCACTCGATCCCCTCCTTTTCGAGGATGTCCATGAGCCGCTGCAGCCAGCCGGTCTCCTCGATTCCGGCGTCGCTGACCAGAAAAACCTTCCTGGCTCCCAGCCTGAGGGCGCATTGACCGGCATAGTTGAGGCTGCCCCTGCCAAAGATAATCTCGGGGATTGCAAACTTGGTTATGTCCATTTACTCCCTCTCCAACCCATTGTTCCCACTGCACCACCTGCACAGAGCCCCTGTGCAGGGAGCCGAAGCATCCCGAGGCCGTATCTGGTCGCCGGCAAAAGCCGGGGATACCATTCGACAACGGAAGAGTGAGTCAAAAATACAGGAAAAGCCGCCGGCTCGACGTGGTGCACGTAATGAGAATTTGCTTTTTCAGGGGTTCCCGAAAAAGTGCTTTGTCGGCTCAGGACAACGTCATACGGCTTGGAGGCTATCCCGCTTCCGCCCTCATTGCAAGTTTATTATGGTATCTCCGAATGCCGGCCGCCGGCGGTGACGAACAGAAGACCAGCACAACCGAAATCAGCAACTATTCAGTTCGTTGGCATTGGATTCATCGGTATCGAAATCGCCATCGCTATCGGTATCGAATCCTTGCTGTTTCCGGCATTTTTATCTTGCTTGGAATTTTTCCGAACGAGATAGCTTTTACCCTCCGCCGTCTTCTCGTTGCAGTGGACGATTTCGATTTCGATTTCGATTATTCATCCATATCATGTGCTGAATAGTTACACAGATCAACACTCTCCTGGTCTACCTCTCAGCCGATGACCGCCTCGACAAAACCCCTCCTCAAATTCTCTCCTTCTCGGATATTCGAAAACATAACAAGAGTATAACGGCTTACTGACACAACCGTAACACAACCGCTGTAGCATACCTGTAAAGCAAACCTTTACAAGGAGGACATGCGATGCAGCAACTGCACTTCAGGAGTATCTGGATCTCCGATACCCATCTGGGCTGCAGGAATGTCAAGAGCGCCGAGCTCTATGAGTTCCTGAAAAACACCGAATCGGAGTATCTCTATCTGGTCGGTGACATTCTCGATCTATGGATACTCAAGCGGAGATGGTACTGGCCGGAGATCAACACCCGAATCGTCAACCTCATCCGGCGCAAGGCCGGACAGGGGACCAAGGTTTTCTATCTACCCGGCAACCATGATGCCATGATTCGCCAGTACTGCGGCAGCGAATTCAACGGTATCAAAGTCTGCAGCGATATCATCCATACCGCGGCCGACGGCAGCCGTTTTCTGGTCCAGCACGGCGACCAGTTCGATCCTGTCGTGCAACACAATGAATGGCTGGCCAATATCGGCAGCGTCCTCTACGACGTCCTGCTGGTCATCAACCGCTGGTACAACCTCCTGCGCCGGATCAGGGGCCACAGCTATTTCTCGATTTCCGCCTATCTCAAGCACAAGTGCAAGAAGGCCGTCAACTACATGGGCGACTTTGAGGAGACCCTCGTCAAGGAAATCCGCAAACATCAGGTCGACGGCATCATCTGCGGCCATATCCACCAGGCCGGGGTCAAAACCATCGACAGTTTTCTCTACAGCAACTCCGGCGACTGGGTGGAAAGCTGCACTGCGCTGGCCGAAAACGCCCACGGCACCCTCGGCATCATCCACTGGATGGACCCGAATCCCGTCAACGACATGGTGACAACCCCTGAATATGAAAAAGATCGCTATCGTGACCGATGCCTGGCACCCTCAAATTAACGGGGTGGTCACAACCCTTGGCCATACGGCCAGGACCCTTGAGGGCCTGGGATATCAGGTCGAGATCATCAATCCCTCACAATTTACAACCATTCCCTGTCCGAGTTATCCCGAAATCCCCCTGGCCCTGACCACACCGAGGGCCATACGACGCAGACTGACCGCTTTTGCCCCCCACTCCGTCCATATCGCCACGGAAGGCCCCCTGGGCTGGGCCGCCCGATCGGTCTGCCAAAGGATGAGCTTTCCCTTCACCACCTCCTATCACACCAGGTTTCCCGAATACCTGCGACTGCGCCTGCCGGTGCCGCTCGCACTCTCCTATAGGGTCATGAGACATTTCCATCGTCCGGCCTGCCGGGTCATGGTGGCAACCTCGGCCTTGAAGGAAGAACTGGAAAACAGGGGATTTTGCAATATTGCTCTGTGGTCGAGGGGGGTGGATAGCACGGTCTTTAAGCCAGGTCCCAAGGATTTTCTTGATGCCCCCCGGCCGATCTTTCTCTCTATGGGCAGGGTGGCGGTGGAGAAGAATCTGGAATCCTTCCTTGGCCTTGATCTGCCCGGCACAAAGTATGTGGTGGGAGACGGTCCGGCGATGGAAGAACTGAGCAGAAAGTATCCCCAGGTCAGATTCGCCGGTTTCCGCAAGGGCGCTGAGTTGGCCAGTTTCGTCGCTGCCGCCGACGTCTTCGTCTTTCCCAGTCACACCGACACTTTCGGCCTTGTGCTCCTCGAGGCCATGGCCTGCGGCATCCCTGCCGCCGCCTTCCCCGTGCCGGGGCCGGAGAGCGTGATCGTAAACGGCCTCAACGGCTACCTCGACCACGATCTCCGTCGAGCCGCCCTCAAAGCCCTGACCATCTCCGCCGCCGCCTGCCGCACTTTTGCCCTGAGCGCCTCCTGGGAGCCCTGCACCCGGCAGTTTCTCGATAATCTGGTCTTCCGGGAACTTCCCCTTACCGAGAAAACCCTCATCCATTTCTCACTCAAAATGAACAGATTCCTCATCCGACCTCTGTAATATCACAGACACCATGAAAGTGGGCCGCTATCTCGCAACCGAACACGAGCAGGGGCTGAGGTTGATGGCTATTGCGAGATACGGATGCGCCGCAACACAGGGCGCAGGAAATCAACTTTGAATGAATAGGGAGGACAGCATATGGGGCATATTCAAGCAAAAAAACTGACGTTAGGCTATAGCCGTAAAAAGGTTATCCAGGGCATTGATCTCACCATCAAGAAAGGAGAATTCTTGAGCATTATCGGCCCGTCCGGTGTCGGAAAATCTACTCTCTTGATGGGGCTCAACGCGACCACCGCCATTATAGACGGAGGCCTGAAAGTCCTCGGCAGCAACTTAGGCACGATCGGACACCATGAGTTAAAGGCCCTGCGCGCCAAGATAGGGGTTATCTTCCAGGGTTTCAATCTGGTATCGAGACTCAGCGTCTTTGACAACATCGCCAGCGGCATGCTGCACCGCAAGCCGCTCCTGTCGTCCCTGTTCAGACATTACAGCCATCAACAGTATGAAGAGATCTACGAGTACATGAAGGTGGTCGGTATCGAGCAGGAGGCCCTCAGCCGCTGTGACCGGCTGTCGGGTGGCCAGAAGCAGCGGGTGGCCATCGCCAGGGCCATCGCCCAGCGGCCCGAGATCATCCTGGCCGACGAGCCGATCTCGTCCCTTGACCCGGTCAGTGCCCGCCGGGTTATGGAGACCCTGAAAAATGCCAACGAGAAATACGGCATCACGGTGGTCTCCAACCTGCATCAACTCGATTATGCCCGGGAATTCTGCAGCCGGATCATCGGCCTCAACGGCGGCCGGATAGTCTATGACGGCCCGCCGGATCAACTGTGTGCCTCGATAATCTCACTCATATATCATAAAGAGCAGCCTGAACCTCTCGTCAGCGATTGTTTCTGTGCGCCATTTATCCCAGCTTCAGTCCAGGCCGCAGTCTGCCGGGCTTAGGAGCCGTTAGGAAATAACCTGGCCATTTTAAACCATTTCCTTACGGCTCCTTATGCCGTTCCAGGCATTTCTCTGGCCATGTTATTTTTTGACAACGGCTTAATGCAGCAAACCCTTACAGTTGTACACTTCAAGCAAAAGGAGAAAACCAATGAGAAAGCTCTGTAAAGCAGTTGTTACCCTTGCCCTGTCGCTCACTCTGCCCATGGCTGCCCTGGCCGCCCCGCCAGCCGACTGGCCGAAGGAATTGAAGTTCGGCCTGATTCCCACCGAGTCATCGGACAACATCACCGAGCGATTTGACAACCTGGCCAAATACCTGGAAAAACAACTCGAGATGCCGGTGAAACTGCAGGTTGCAACCGATTATGCCGGGGTCATCACCGCCATGCAGTTCAAGCATGTGGATCTGGCCTACTTCGGACCGAAATCCTATGTCGAGGCAGCCGATCGGGCCAACGCCGAGGCCCTCGTGCTTGAGGTTGCCGAGGACGGCAGCAAGGGCTACCACGGGGTGATCATCACCAAGAAGGGTTCTGACATCAAGACCATGGAAGATGCCAAGGGCAAAGTCTGGGCCTTCACCGACCCGAACTCGACAAGCGGCACCCTCGTCCCGACCGTCTACTTTGTCAAGACCATGAAGATCGATCCGGAGCAGTACTTCTCCAAGGTCATCTACTCCGGCAGCCACGAGGCCTCCATCCTGGCAATCAAGGGCGGCAAGATTGATATCGCTTCGACCAACGACCTCGATCTCCTTCGTGGCAACGGCAAGGGTTGGCAGACCGACAAGGATTTCCAGATCCTCTGGACCTCGGAGCTGATCCCCGGGTCGCCGATGGCCTGCCGCAAAGATCTGCCTCAGTCCCTGAGGACAGCCATAAAGGAGGCCTTTCTCTCCTATAAGGACCAGGAGGGTCTGAAAATGCTCAAATTGCAGGGATATGCCGCAACCGACGATGCGACCTACAACCCGATCCGCGAACAGATGGAAGTAAAGAAACAGCTGGCCGCCAAATAGCAACCCCCTCAAGCGGCCGGCGCCAGCGAGCGCCGGCCGCACCCTTTTATATCCGACAGTGTTTGAGGAATTCCATGCATATCGATGAGATAAAGCGCCGAACCAACCCCTTCCAGCCGTACAATATCATGGTCACCGGCGTCAGCCTGATCGTCCTGGCCTGGTGCTGGCAGGCGACGGGGATGAGTCTTGGCGGCCTCTGGGACGGTTGGGGCAATATGGTCAGCTATATCGCCGGTAATCCGGAGCTTACGGACAGCGGTTTTTTTCCGCCCGACCTGAATGGCCGCAATCTGCAGAAATATCTCCTGTCCATGCTGGAAACGGTGCAGATGGCCGTTCTGGCGCTGATTCTCTCGATTCTCATCGCCTTTCCGCTGTCGTTTTTTGCCTCCAGGAACACCCTCAACATCATCATTCCCGGCAAGCACGGACCGGCACTGCTGTTGAAAAACGGCATCTACACCGCGGTGCGGTTCTTTGCCAACCTCAGCCGCTCGATCAACGAGATCATCTGGGCCCTGCTCTTCGTCTCGGCCGTCGGCCTCGGCCCGATGCCGGGCATCCTCGCCCTCGGCATCCATACTTCCGGGGTCCTGATCAAACTCTTTTCCGAAGGCATCGAAACGGCCCAGCAGGAACCCATCGATGCCCTGACCGCAACCGGTGCCGGATTCATCAAGGTGATCTGCTACGCGGTCGTCCCCCAGATCACCCCGTTTTTTGTCTCGATGAGCCTCTATCGCCTGGAATCGGACGTTCGTTCCGCCACAATTCTTGGTTTTACAGGGGCCGGCGGCATCGGCATTTACCTTTTCGACAAGCTGAGGAGTTATGAAAACCATGACGTTACAACAATCCTGATCATCATTGTCATCACTGTGGCCATTATTGACCGGCTCAGCGCCGCCATCAGGACCCGGTATTCCTGACATCATCCCTTCATTCACACCCTCGGAGCATATTATGGAAATTGCCCTGCGTGAGGCGACCGAAGTCGACCTGCCCGCCATACTCTCACTCTATGCCCAACTCGGGCAGGACGATGGTGCGGTACTCAGCCTGGATGAAGCGGGCCGTATCTTTGACCGGATGAAGACCTATCCGGACTATCGGGTGTATGTGGCGCTCCTGAACGGCAGGGTTGTAGGCACCTTCACCATGCTGATCATGGATAATATCGCCCATCTGGGGGCCAGGTCAGCCATCCTTGAGGACGTCATGGTGGAGGAAGGGCTGCGTGGCCAGGGCATCGGCAAGCGGATGATGCGTTATGCAGGCAGCCTCTGCCGGGAGAAGGGCTGCTACAAAATGGCCCTCAGCAGTAACCGGAACCGGGAGGCCGCCCACCGGTTTTACGAATCGCTGGGCTTTGCCCTGCACGGCTACAGTTTCTCTATGGTCTTTGCCGTAACAGAGAGCCCGGCCCCCGAGACAGCGTCGGGAGTACAGGCAATATCAAGATTCAGAGGAGAGAAGGTGGAGCGATATGACTGTTGCTGATCTGACGGTGTTGGTCGAGGCGATGGATGACGTGATGGTGGAGCAGTTGCTCGCCTTGTTTGCCGATGTGGAGTTGACGGTGAGTCGTCCTCCCCGTACCGGCTTGATGATGCTGACCGTGCAAGACAGTTTTGCAACCGATTTCCACCTGGGAGAGGTCCTTGTTACCGAGGCCCGTGTCCTCTTTCGTGGTTGCGAAGGATTCGGCATGGTTTCAGGAGAAGCACCCCGCAGGGCGCTGGCGCGAGCCGCGGCAGATGCGGTATTCCGTTGTCCTGATGCCGCCGATATCCAAGAAGGTCTGCGGGCCTGTCTGCAGCAGGAAGAATTGAGGCAGAAAACTCTGGGGGCAGAAAACGCCGCCCTGATTGCTGCCACAAAGGTACATTTTGATCTCATGCCGGGAGCATAACCATGGATTCAATCAGAATTATCCGCGATCATCTCACCTTCAGGGTGATCCTTCAGGGCATGAGCCATCCCGGCAAGGTGTACCCTTTGCCGGATTTCAACGGTGATGAACCAGTTGCTGTCGAACTTCTCCGCTGCCTGATGGACAATGAGGCGAGCTTTGCCGTCATCGGTGATACGGGCCTGGCAAGAGCTCTTGCCCTCCATACCGGCAGCCGGCCGGTATCCCCTGAGTATGCTGATTTCATTATCGTCTGCCGGGGAACCAGCAGCAACCTGGCCGGTTGCAAACGGGGCAGCCTTGAATACCCGGATACCGGGGCCACTATCCTCTATCTGGTACACGAACTGAGGGAAGGAAACGGTGAAATTATCCTGTCGGGCCCCGGGGTCGATGGCACTGTTTCACTGCAAATCGCCGGCCTTCCCTTAAGTGAATTACAGCGTTTAAGGGAAGTAAACAGCGAATTCCCCCTGGGAGTGGATGCCGTATTTCTTGACCAAAGCGGGCGCATTGCCTGTATTCCCCGCTCGTCACACATTGGAGTGAACTGACATGGGCTATGTAGCGGTTAAAGGTGGAAATGAGGCGATTGAAAGGGCATGCCAGCTCTTTGCCTATGAGCGGACAAAGGGATCTTCTCCACCGCTCGGGGTTGATCAAATCAGGGAACAGCTCTATCTGGCCGTTGATCGGGTGATGGGTGAAGGGTCGCTCTATGCCCCGGACCTGGCCGCCCTTGCCCTCAAGCAGTCTGCAGGCGACACATTTGAGGCCTCTTTTATGTTGCGGGCCTTTCGGGCCACCCAGCAACGCCTGGGCTACTCACTGCCGGCCAGTACCGAGAAAATGCGGGTGGTCCGCAGGATTTCTTCTGCCTTCAAAGATATTCCCGGTGGGCAGATTCTCGGGGCCACCAGCGATTACACCCTGCGACTGCTGGACTTCGACCTGCTGAAAGATGACGCGGCGCGCCGGGCTGCTTTTCGTGAAAAAATATTCAATCACCTTCCCGTAGATGTTGATATTCCCGACACCTTCCCCAAGGTGATCAGCATCCTGCGCCGGGAAGGATTGCTGGAGGAGGCCCTGGCGGCGGAACAGCAGGAAGAGGCTGTTCCCGACATAACCCGTCAGCCTCTCATCTTCCCGGCCTGCCGCAGCGCTTCCTTGCAGGCCCTGGCCCGGGGCGAGACGGGAGGGATGCTCGCCCTGGCCTATTCCAGCATGCGCGGCTACGGCAACATCCATCCGACGCTGGGTGAATTGCGCATCGGTTACCTGCCGCTGACGATCAAACACCCGCTCACCGGAGAGCCGTATGTCGTAGGCGAAGTCAAGGTCACGGAAGCAGAGGTGCTGGCCCGTATGCAGGCCGGCGACGGCATGCCGAAGTTCAGCCTGGGCTACGGCCTCTGTTTCGGCCAGAATGAGATCAAGGCGATCTCCATGGCGATCCTCGATCGCTGCACCCGGAGCCAAAAACCAAGTTGTCCGGCCGAGGATCAGGAGTTCGTCCTCTCCCATATCGACGGCATCGAGGCCATGGGCTTCTGCAATCACTGGAAACTGCCGCACTATGTGGATTTTCTCTCCGATCTCGATCGTCTGCGAAAATCCCAGGATCTGGCCCGCGCCGGAAAAATCAGGGAGGGTGCCGATGCTGCTGCATGAATGGCTGAAACAACATGCTCAACAGGACAACGATACGACGCAGGCCGTCGGCTACCCCTTTGGTTTTATGGATGGCGGGGCCAAGAAGGAGATCCGCCGCAGTATCCTGAAAGCGGTCGCCATTCCGGGCTACCAGGTCCCCTATGGTTCACGGGAGATGCCGATTGCCCGTGGCTGGGGGACGGGCGGGCTGCAGATCACCCTCTCTCTGATCAGGCCGGACGACATCCTCAAGGTGATTGACCAGGGCTGTGACGGCAGTGTCAACGCGGTCAATATTAAAAAATTTGTGGCAAAAGTTGCCGGCGTATCGGTGACCACCGATACCTCTGCGGCGACCATCATCCAGACCCGGCACCGCATCCCGGAGGAGCGCATGACCGACCAGCAGATCCTGGTACTCCAGGTCCCGTACCCGGAAGCGCTGCGGGAGGTCGAGCCATCGGAAATGGAGACCCGCCGCATGCATGCCGAGGCGGACTACAGCCGGATGTGGCTGTATCTCTATGAAGATATCGTCGATTATGGCGAGATCACCATCAGCTACCGCTACCCGGTGACGGTTAACGGTCGTTACATCACCGATCCCAGTCCGATCCCCCGCTGGGACGTACCCAAACTGCACATGGCCGACACGCTGTTTCTTTTTGGCGCGGGTCGGGAAAAACGGATCTATGCCATCCCTCCGCATACGGCCGTTCTGCCGCTCGAGTTCGAAGATCATCTGTTCAGAACCGAGAATTTCGCCGGCAAGGCCTGTGCCAGGTGTGGGGCCACCGCTACCTTTCTGGATGAGGTTATCGACAATACCGGGGGTGGGCGGAGCTATTTCTGCTCTGATTCCGGTTACTGCGATAAGAGGAGCGAATCATGAAACCGCTGATACGGATACGGGGTCTGTCAAAACGCTTCGGCCAGGGCTGTGAGCGCTGTGTGGAATCAACCGGGCCTGAACATGACACCAATCTCTGCCGTCACTGTGGCTCCGTCATGGCCTGCAACGACCTCTCGCTTGACCTTTTTGCCAATGAAGCCCTCGGTGTGGTCGGCGAGAGCGGCTCCGGCAAGAGCACCCTGGTGCGGCTGCTGCATTTTGAGTGGGAGGCCAGCAGCGGCAGCATGGAAGTGCACCGCTCCGGGGGGGCCGGCCATTTACCGGAGTTGTTCACCGATGGTTCCGACTACAGCAATAACCTCCTTGGCCTGAGTCATTTTCAGAAGCGGCAGATCAGAAACGCCCTGATGGGGATTGTCTACCAGAACCCGCACCTGGGACTCAGGATGCAGGTCAGTTCAGGCGGTAACATCGCCGAACGACTTCTCGGGGCCGGCTGGCGCAATATCGCCAGGATGCGGGCGAGGTCGGCGGAACTCTTGGAGAGGACGGAAATCCCGGTACAGCGGATGGATGAACCGCCCTGCAACTTCAGCGGTGGCATGCAGCAGCGGGTGCAGATCGCCAAGGCCCTGTCGAACAATCCGCTGATCCTCTTCCTGGATGAGGTTACCACGGGTCTTGATCTCTCGGTCCAGGCCAGGGTCCTGGATCTCATCAGAAACCTGAGAAGTCAATTTAACCTGTCCATGCTGGTGGTCTCCCATGATCTGGGTGTTATCAATCTGCTCTGCCAGCGCACCATGGTGATGAAATCCGGCCATGTGGTGGAGGAAGGTCTGACCGATCAGATCCTGCAGGACCCCCAGCACCGCTACACCCAACTTCTCGTGGCCTCTCAATTGTAGAAAAGGAGCGTCTGTGATTACCGTCGATAACCTGGCAAAAAGTTTCACTCTCCATATCCTTAATGGAAAAAAGATCGAGGCCTGTCGCGATGTCTCCTTCAATGTCCGCCAAGGAGGCTTCCTGGGGCTGTCCGGGCCCAGCGGTGCCGGCAAGAGTACCGTGCTGAAATGCCTGTACCGCACCTATCTCGCCAGCAGCGGGGCGATCCATTACAAATCGGCAGCCTATGGTCCGGTTGATCTGGCCACCCTGCCTGACCGGGCCGTCATTGATATCCGCCACAAAGAGATGGGCTACATTTCCCAGTTCCTCAAGGTAATCCCCCGGGTTTCCGCCCTTGAAGTGGTCATGGAACCGATCCTGACCCGCAACGGGGTAAGCCGGGAGGTGGCGCGGACCCGGGCCGTTGATCTGCTGGAGCGATTGCGCATCCCGGGCCACCTCTTTGACGCCTACCCGGCGACCTTCAGCGGCGGTGAGCAGCAGCGGGTCAATATTGCCAGGGCCGTCAGTTGGAAACCACGCCTGCTGCTGCTGGATGAGCCGACTGCCTCGCTTGACAAGGATTCGGTCGGGGTGGTGCTGGAAATTCTTAAAGAATTGCGTGGAGAAGGGACGACCATGATTGGCATCTTTCACGATACGGCTCTTTTGCAGTCGGTCACAGACTCGGTGTACCACATATGCTGACAGAAAACTTCGATACACTCCAGAGCCCATGCAGTCTCC
>JANOIV010000227.1:0-8034 GCA_031407875.1 Desulfobulbaceae bacterium
CCGGAAACAGCAAGGATTCGATACCGATAGCGATGGCGATTTCGATACCGATGAATCCAATACCAACGAACTGAATAGTCAACTTATCTCCTGCATATCCGGATTTTTCATCCCTGAAAATCAGCTTTCCTTGTTTTGTTCATTTATTTTGTTTATGCTAAGAAAAATGATTGGTGCAGTCGCCGGGCAGGGTCAGCATTTTTTTGTTTCAGCGGATGCGTGTACGGCCCCTTGGTGAAGGTCCTGCCAGTCCGTTCAGATTAACCTCACACTGAGAGAGTCAGATCCTTGAAGAAAAAAATCCTCGTTGCCAACAGAGGCGAAATCGCTATCCGAATCATCCGGGCCATTCAGGAACTCGAATATGAGGCGATAGCGATCTATGAAACTCCCGACAAAAACTCTCGCCATCTTCGGGCGGCGGATGAGGCCGTCTGGATCGGTGACGGCCCCCGTAAAGATTATCTGGACGTGGAAAAGATCATCGGCACGGCCTTGCGCTCCGGTGCTGTGGCGATCCATCCCGGTTATGGCTTTCTCGCCGAAAATCCCGATCTGGCCAGGGCCTGTGAGAATGCCGGTCTGATCTTTATCGGCCCGCCGAGTGATGTCATTGAAAATCTTGGCAGCAAGGTGATGGCCCGGCGGATCATGGCTGAGGCCGGCATAGCCATGACTCCCGGCACCGAGAATCTCACAGCCGGCCGCAAGGGCTTGGAAGAGGCCCTGGTCTTTGCCGAGCAATATGGCTATCCGGTCATGCTCAAGGCAACCTCCGGTGGTGGCGGCAGGGGCATCCGCCGTATTGAAAATGCCCTGGAAATGCAGGATCAGTATCCGATCGCCCGTTCCGAGGCCAAGGCCGCCTTCAATGACGAGTCGGTCTATCTGGAAAAGGTGGTGCTCAGGCCCCGGCATGTCGAGGTGCAGATCCTGGCCGACAAATCCGGCAATACCGTCCACCTCGGGACCCGCGATTGTTCGATCCAGCGCCGCAACCAAAAGCTCGTCGAGATCGCCCCGGCCTTTCAGATAAAACCGGAGCTGCGCGAGGAAATCTGCCGAACCGCAGTCACTGCTGCCAAGGCAGCCGGCTATTTCAATGCGGGCACCGTCGAATTTTTGCTCGATAGCGAAGACAAATTCTACTTCATGGAGATCAACACCCGCCTGCAGGTCGAACATACCGTCTCGGAGATGATCACCGGCATTGATATCGTCCGCAGCCAGATCAATCTGGCCATGGGCCAGGATCTTGACTTTAGCCAGGATGATGTGCAGATCCGCGGCCATGCCATTGAAATGCGGATCAATGCCGAAGACCCGCAGAACAATTTCATGCCGGAGGGTGGCAAGACCATCTCGGTCTATCGCTCGCCCGGTGGCTACGGGGTACGTCTTGACGGCTTCTGTTATCAGGGCTTTACCATCCCGGAGGTCTACGATTCGCTCCTGGTCAAACTGACGGTTTTCGGCTGGTCATGGAAAGAGACGGTCGACCGTCTGCGCCGTTGCCTCATCAATTATGTCATCACCGGCCCCAAGACGACGATCCCTTTTTATCTGAATCTGGTGGACGATGCCGATTTTCAGAATGGGGTGTTTGACACCTCCTACCTGGAAACGCACGATCACCTTTTTGAATACAAGGAAGATAACTCCGAGGTCAATAAACTGGCCAGATTGATCGCTGAAATCCATTACACGGGTGAGAACAGATATGCCAAATGAGCCTGTTTACGTCACCCCCCGCTTGATTTTCCGGCCCCTGCCAAGCATTCATCTACGGATAACGATATGACCAGAATTACTCAGAATACAGACACTGCCACAGCACTTGCTACCCTGCGCCGGGCCGATGGCTACTATATCACCAATACGGCGCGGGACCTTTCCCAGTCCGACTATAAAAACCGCATCCTGCTGCACACCGACCTGATGGCCGCCAAGGGCCGGGAGGCTGCCGGCTACTTTTCCCTGGAGATCACCGGCGGGGCCTCGATCCATGTCGATATGCTGCGCAAGCAGGTCGACCCTTTTCTGAAACTGGAACTGCTGCGCAAGCAGATGCCGAAGACCATGTTTCAGACCCTGTGCCGGGGCACCAATCTCTTTGGTTATCGACCCTATCCCCAGAATGTCATCCGCCTGACCGTCAAGGAGTTCGCCAAATACGTCGATGTCTGGCGGACTTTTGATTTTCTCAATCATGTTCCCAACATGCAGGCGGTTTTCGAGGAAGTGGCCCTGGCCGGTAAGATCAACGAGCCCTGTATCTGCTTTTCGACCGGGCCCGAGCATACGGATGCCTATTATGTCAAAAAGGTCGGTGAGATACTGGCAGTGACCGGCCGCGATATCATCCTCTGCATCAAGAACCATGGTGGCCTCGGCACACCGAAACGGATAGGCGAGCTGGTCAATGCCATTAAACAGACCTATCCTGAGATAATCATTGATTATCATGGTCATAATACCGATGGCAACGAGATCGGCAGGATAACCGAAGCGATCCTGAACGGGGCGACTATTGTTGATGCCTCGGACCATGCCTTCACCGGTTTTTACGGTCCTCCGCCGGTTTTGACCGTCATTCAGACGATGAAGGACTATGGCAAGACCGCCATCGGCATGAATGAAGACGCCGTCATCGAGACCTCGGACACCATCCGGGATCAGCGCAAATACTACGCCCAGTTCGAATCCCAGGTCAAGGGTTTCCAGCCCACCGTGCAGATCCATAAACTGCCGGGCGGGGCCATGGGCTCAAGCCTTGAGCAGGCCGCCAAAGGCGGTTTTCTCGACAAGATGGCCGATATCCTCCATAAAGAACTGCCGCGGGTGCAGAAGGATCTGGGGAATTACTGGAGTGTGACCCCCGGCTCCCAGATTCTCTGGACGACTGCGGTTGCCAATGTCCTGGAGGGTGAGCGCTATGGCAATCCTTCCGGCGACCTGAAGAATCTCCTGCTCGGCAAGTACGGGCCTTTTCCGTTCTACAGGCCTGCTGACTGGATCTACAAGAAGGCCCTCGGATCCGACTGGAAGAAGATTCTGGAAGAGGAAGCAGGGGAGGCCAAGACCGAAGACGTGGATATCGAACAGGAACGTGCAGCCCTGGCCAAACGGCTGGGGGCCGAACCGACGGAACAGCAGCTCGTCCTCTATCTGCAGCATCCCAACGATGCCGTCGATTTCTTCGAGTTTGCCCAGGAATTCGGCAAGGCCTATGTCCTGCCGCCCGCCATCTTCTTCCGGCAGGGCGGATTTCCCCTCGGCGAAAGACTCACGTTCAAAGATCATGCCGGCAAGGAGCATGTTATCGAGATCGGCCCTACCCAGAAAACCGAACTGGGAGAAACCACAGTCTATCTGAACGTGGACCACGATCAGCGCATGTATCTCTTTGAACCCCAGGAGCGGAAGGGCTCTCAGGCCGCAGTCAAGCTCTCCAAAGAAGAAATCGCCGAACTCGGCAAAACGGGCGATATCCGTGCCCCGTTTGCCGGCGCCCTCTGTGCAATCCATGTAGAGATAGGGCAGGAGGTCGAAGTGGGGTTTCAGGTGGCCGTCATCGAGGCCATGAAGATGCAGACGCCTCTGGTGAGCGAGGTGGCGGGGGTGGTGAACGCTATTTCCGTAAAAACCGGCCAGATGCTACAGGCCGGTGACAGGATCATAAAGATCGATCTGCTCGATGAGTGATGCCCCCTGGAGGGATTGACAGACATTCAGGAAAGCAGGGTTCCCGCCGGGTGGTAACCTGCGGGAGCTGTGGTGGTGGGCATCAGGATGCAGTTTTTAGCGAATAATGTCCCGGGATTCGTCACCGAATTGCAGCCGGTCTGGGTGTTGTCTCCGAGAATGGCCCCGAATTTTCGGCGGCCGGTATCAATACGCTTACCGTCGATCCGGATGACGACATTGCCGGGCAGAAACCTGAGATTGGCACATTTGGTACCGGCCCCCAGGTTGGTATTGGTGCCGAGGATCGAATCGCCTAAGTAGGCAAAATGCCCGGCCTTGGCGTCATTGAGAAAGATGGCGTGTTTGATCTCCGTCGTGTGTCCGAGAATGCACCTCTTGCCCGCCAGGCAGCAGCCCCGCAGATAGGCCCCGTGTCGAACCTCACTCATCTCGCCGATGATGGCCGGTGATTTGATCATTGCCCCGCTTTCAATCAAAACCCCTCTGCCGATCTCTATCGCCCTGCCAAGCAGTACCGCCCCCGCCATGATGACTGCCGCCCCTGCCAGAATCTCGCCACCCTGTCTGACCAGCAAGCCTCCCTTGGTGGTGTCGCCATAGTGGATCTCCAAGTCGCGTGCATCGAGGATTTTTCCTTCATGAAGAACGACGGTGGCCGTGAGCGGTACGCCATCCGGCAGCAGGGGTGAGTGGAGTGAGGGATAGCTGTAGCCGACCATATAATCCTTGAGGCGGTCGAGGGCGGACCAGACAGAGTTTCCCCCGGCAAAGAGTTCAGGGTGCTGGAAAGAGGACAGATCAAAAAAAGAGCTGGCGGAAAGCATAATTTCTCCATAATGTGCGGCGGATCTGCAAAAAAGGGGAGCTACCCCGGAATCCGCTAACTATGGAGGAAAACCGTCGAGAGTTCAAGAAAAAACGGTCGGGAAAGGCTGGGAGGCGAAAGCTGTCTTGACTTCATGCGGTGTCGTGTTTAGTTTTTCCGAGGTTTTTTGATTAATTATTGGTTTTGTGGACAATGAATATATGGAAGAAGTGAAGAAGGCGGGACGAGACGTTTTCTTCTTCATCATAGGACGGGTTGATACGAAATCGAGACTGCTGGGCAGTCTTGTCGGAGGTGTGTGTGGAATTTAATGATTCGTTAAGTCTTGGCATGGACGATTTTTCCAACAATGAGGAGATGGAGATCCCCGAAGTGCTGCCGATGATGGCAGTGCGTGATGTGGTGATCTTCAACTACATGATCATCCCTCTTTTTGTCGGACGTCCCGGCTCTGTAGAGGCTGTCAACGAGGCACTGGGATCGAACAAACTGCTGATGCTGGTGACCCAGAAGGATGCCACAAAAGACAATCCCAAGGCTGATGATCTCTACAATATCGGCATGGTCTGTATGGTCATGCGCACCCTGAAACTACCGGACGGCAGACTGAAGGTATTGGTGCAGGCCATGTCCAAGGCCAGGATCAAGGACTTTGTCCGATCTGAGCCCTCCTATCAGGTGACGGTTGAAGTCATTGAGGACTCCGAGGTCAAGGAGATTACCGTCGAGGTCGAGGCCCTGATGCGGGCTGTGCGCGAGCAGACCGAGAAAATCATGTCTCTGCGGGGCATCCTCTCGGCCGATCTGATGATGATCATCAACAATATCGAGGATCCGGGCAGGTTGGCCGACCTCGTAGGTTCCAATCTGCGACTGAAGATTGTCGAGTCCCAATCAATCCTCGAGGAGACCGACCCGGTCAAGCGTCTGAAGCTGGTCAATGATCTGCTGTCCAAGGAGCTCGAGGTTTCAACCGTCCAGGCCAGGATTCAGAACGACGCCAAAGAGGAGATGAGCAAATCCCAGCGCGAGTATTTTCTGCGCGAACAGCTCCATGCCCTGCAGAAGGAACTCGGCGATACCGACGAGCGGATTCAGGAAATTGAGGATCTCGAGCGCAAGCTGAAGAAGACCAAGATGCCCAAAGATGTGCGCAAGGAGGCCAAGAAACAACTCAGCCGCATGGAGATGATGCACCCCGATTCTTCCGAGGCCACCATCATCCGGACCTATATCGACTGGATCCTTGATGTGCCCTGGAAGAAAGGCACCTCCGACCGTCTCGATCTCAAGGAGGCCAAGCAGGTCCTCGACGATGACCATTACGGGCTTGAAAAGGTCAAGGAACGGATTCTCGAATATCTTGCCGTCAGAAAGCTCAACGACTCCACCAAGGGACCGATTCTCTGTTTCGTCGGGCCTCCGGGTGTCGGCAAGACCTCGCTCGGTCAATCGATCGCCAGGGCCATGGGTCGCAAATTCCATCGTATTTCCCTTGGCGGCATGCGAGATGAGGCGGAGATCCGCGGCCATCGCCGCACCTATATCGGGGCGATGCCGGGACGGATTGTCCAGGGTCTGAAGACCGTTGAGTCAAACAACCCGATCTTCATGATGGATGAGATCGACAAGATCGGTTCGGATTATCGGGGCGATCCCTCTTCGGCTCTGCTCGAGGTCCTTGATCCGGAGCAGAATTTTGAGTTTTCCGATCATTATCTCAACCTGCCTCTCGATTTGTCGAAGGTCATGTTCATCACCACGGCCAATATGACCGATACGATCCCGGGGCCGCTCATGGACCGGATGGAGGTGATCCGCCTCTCAGGCTATACGCAGGAAGAGAAGATCGTTATCGCCAAGAAATATCTGCTGCCGCGCCAGATCAAGGAAAACGGTATTAAGGCCAGCCATATCCGGCTGACCGATGAGACCCTGCAGTATATTGTCAGCCATTATACCTACGAGGCCGGCCTGCGTAACCTTGAACGTGAGATAGGCAAGGTCTGCCGCAAGATCGCCCGCAAGATCGCCGAAGGCGGCAAGGGGCCCTATACCATCAATTCCACCACCCTTGACCGGTATCTCGGCCCGCCCAAGAATATCCCGGAGTCGGAGCTGGAAAAACTCGACCAGCCGGGTCTCGTTACCGGTCTGGCCTGGACCGAGGTCGGCGGCGAGATCCTGCAGATCGAGGTGAACCTCATGCCGGGCAAGGGCAAACTCATCCTCACCGGTCAGCTCGGTGATGTGATGAAGGAGTCGGCTCAGGCCGCGCTGACCTATTGCCGCAGCCGTTCTGTGGAAATGGCCGTGGCCGAGGACTATTTTGATAAGGTGGATATCCATCTCCATGTCCCCGCCGGGGCTATTCCCAAGGACGGGCCGTCGGCCGGCATCACCATGGCCACCGCGCTCTACTCGGCCATTACCGGGAAAAAGGTGATCACTCGTCTGGCGATGACCGGTGAGGTGACTCTGCGAGGACGTGTCCTGCCGATCGGCGGTCTGAAGGAGAAGGCCCTGGCAGCGCTGCGGGCCGATATCGACAAGGTAATCATTCCCGAATTGAATAAGAAGGATCTTATTGAGATTCCACAGGATATAAGAGATAAGATGCATTTTTATCCGGTTAAGGATATGGATGAGGTGGTCCGTATCGCCTTCGGTAAGACCGGCAAGGTCGTCGCAGCAGTTAAAAATGAATAAATCCGAGCTGTTGTTGCAGAGAATCAGAGGAATGAAGAAATTTTGAATACTTCTCTCTTTTTGTTCAAAAGGGTGGCCCGCTGGGTCGCCCTTTTTTTGTGTGGCTGTCTTTTGCTCCCGATTGGCTGGCTGGCGATGTATGGATTGACTTCCGGACCTGAAACAGATGCTCAATCTGTGATCATTGAATTCCCCAAAGGCACCTCCAGCCGGGGCATCGGCACGATTCTGGCTGAGGCCGGGGTTGTCCATGAGGATATCAGATTTGCTCTTCTTGCGAAAATATTCGGGTATACCGGGAAACTGCGGGCAGGGGAGTTTGAGGTGGCTACCGGCAAAAGGCCGCTTGAGGTCATTCGGCAACTGGCCGGGGCAAAGCCGGTCCAACATGCCGTCACCATCCCGGAAGGTCTGAGTACCAGGGAGATTGGCAGGATATTTGCCAAAGACGGTTGGTGTGACGAAGAGAGATTCGAGCGCCTTGCCCACGATAGAAAATTTCTGGCCGGTCTGGGATTTGGTGAGCTGAACAGTCTTGAGGGCTATCTCTTTCCCGATACCTATCATCTCACCCGGGCTATCCATGGTGAAGCACAACTCCTCAACCTGATGACCAAACGCTTTAAAGAGGTATGGAAAGAAGTTGCTTCATCTCCCCGTAACTCTGACAAATTGCATGATGTGGTGATTCTCGCCTCCATTGTTGAAAAAGAAACGGCCCATCCCGACGAACGGCCGATGGTGGCCGGGGTTTTCTACAATCGCCTGAAAAAGGGCATGCGTCTGCAGTC
>JANOIV010000234.1:0-34166 GCA_031407875.1 Desulfobulbaceae bacterium
GCCCACGATAAAGGTCCAGCCGAAGCTGTAGGTCTCGTCATAGGGCACGAGATGCTGGATAATCCCAAAGCCCGAGGCCTGGGAGAGAAAACCAAAACCCGTGGCTATCCCTCTTTTTTCCAGATTGGCCAGGGTATTATGGGCGATAAACCAGAAGAACAACAGGATGGCGGAGACCAGCAGGATCTGAAAGAATATCTCCCTGTAGAAGGCGTTATTCCACAGGGATTGTTTCTTTTTCTGTGTCGACATTGACGACCTATGATCGAAAAGAGGTGTGCATTGACCTGGGGCGATGCATTGCCTGACCGCCGGAAAGAGAGGCCCTCTCCGGCGGTGGTTCTATTTTCTTTTACAGCATAGGAGGTGAATACTGCAGGCCGCCCTTGTTCCAGAGGGCGTTGAGGCCGCGCTCGATCTTCAGGGGTGAACCTTTGCCGACATTGCGATCAAATGCCTCACCGTAATTGCCGACCTGTTTGACGATCTGGGCGGCCCAGGCATCTTTCAGACCTAAGCCCTCGCCTTTGATCCCTTCCTTGCCGACAAACTTCTGGATGTCCGGATTGGTGCTGGTCATCATGCTGTCGATATTGGCTGAGGTGATCCCCATTTCTTCAGCGCTGATCATGGCATAAAGGGTCCATTTGACGATATCGAACCAGTTGTCGTCGCCCTGACGGACCGCCGGTCCAAGAGGTTCCTTGGAGATGACGTCCGGCAGGATGATGTAATCCTCGGGTTTGGCGAGCTTGATCCGCAGGGCGTAGAGCTGTGACTGATCGCTGGTCAAGACGTCACAGCGTCCGGCCTCAAGACCTTTAGCCGTCTCGTCGGAGGTATCGAAGACGATGGGCTTGAATTCCATCTTGTTCTGTTTGAAATAGCTGGCAAGATTGACCTCGGTGGTCGTGCCGGACTGGATACAGATGGCGGCCCCGTTGAGCTCGGCAGCATTTTTCACCCCGAGTTTTTTGGAAACCAGAAACCCTTGACCGTCATAGTAGGTGACACCGGCGAAATTGAGACCGAGCGAGGAATCACGGGTCAAGGTCCAGGTCGTGACCCGGGACAGCACATCAATTTCCCCGGACTGCAGGGCGGTGAAACGCTCTTTGGCGTTGAGCGGGATGTATTTGACCTTACTGGCGTCTCCGAGGGTCGCAGCGGCCACGGCGCGGCAGATATCGACATCAAGGCCGGTCCAGTTGCCTTTTTCATCAGGATTGGAATAGCCGGGGATACCTGTCGATACGCCGCATTGCAGATAGCCTCGTTTCATCACCTCATCTTTTGTTGCAGCCTGAGCCAGACTTGCGGAAATAAACAGCGCCATTACAACAGCCGCAAACGACCATGTCATTCGTTTCATACATTTCTCCTGTTTGAGTTGACGACAACTGCGCATCTTCCGAAAACTTTTTGTACATCATCGACACAGCACGCACCATAAACTGAACTTTCTTGCAAATGCAATCTTTTCCCGCATCCGAGCACTGCACCACAAAGCAGTATACTTACACCTCCACTTCATTTCAAGACCGGAAACGACCCCAATCATCAACAAATCAGCACAGTTCAACTGTTCTCACCGGATCATGAATTTATGGCATCACCCACCTCTTTCGAGGTAACAAAGGCCCGTGAAAGACCAGATAGTACATGCATTCCAGGCCTGCTCCCCTTCGCTTTCTATTTGCTTTTCGGGGAATTCCCAGGTAACTGTAAAGGTGTCAAGGCAGCGCACCGTTGTCCGTAAGACTCCTTCCCTGAGAATGTGCTTCTCTATCACCCGAGCCTCAAAGCCATCATCGTGCCCAGAACTCCGACCAAACCGCAGAGAACACAGAAAACCGCCCGTTTCGCAGCCATTGAGACACTCTGCCGACTGGAGCGGACCCGCGCTCCACTCAAACCCCTTTTTGAAGGCGTCGCCGAAGAATGCCGACTGACAACAGATGATCGCGGTCTGGCCATGAACATAGTCTACGGGATCCTGCGCCAGCGGCAATATCTCCAACTCCTGATCAGCCGCCTCTGCCGCCATCCCCTGCATAAAATCGACCCCTTCATCCTGCATGCCCTGGAAGCCGGGCTCTATCAGCTGTTTTTTCTTGATCGCATACCTGAATCGGCAGCCGTCAATGAGACTGTCAATGCCCTGAAAGCGGCCAAAATACCAGTCCGCCTCCATGGTTTTGGCAACGGCATTCTCCGGGAGGCTATCCGCCGCAAAACCAGCCTGCCGGCAGCGGGAAAAGATGAGGCCGGCAGCCTCTGCCTCAATCATCCGGCCTGGCTGACGGAGCGCTGGCAGCGGCATTTCGGCGAAGAAGAGATGCTGCGCATCTGTGCCTGCAATAACCGCGAACCTCGCCTGGTCCTGCGGGTGCATACCGCCAAAATCAGTAAAGAGCTGTTCTGCAACCTGCTCGACCAACAAGGGATCAACTGCAGAGGTGGTTCTTTCGCCCCCGAAGCGGTCGTTCTGCCGGAGTATCAGGGGCCGATTTCCCTTCTTCCCGGCTACGACGAGGGCCTTTTTCAGGTCCAGGATGAGGCCACCCAGCTGGCCACCCTGCTGCTCAGCCCCTTTGTCCGAGGAGGCTTCTATCTCGATGCCTGTGCAGGTCTTGGCGGCAAGACCTGCCACCTCGTGCAGTTGGTGCCGGAGTTTGATCTGCATATAACCGCCATTGAACCCGAACCCCGTAGATATCAAAAATTGGGCGAGAATCTCAAGCGACTTTTCCCTGCAACCTCTTGCGCAACCCGTATGACCTCTCTCCAGGACTTCGCAGGTCACTGCACCACCCGCTTTCAGGGTGTTCTTGTTGATGCGCCCTGCTCCGGCACCGCCGTCACCGGACGCCACCCGGATATCCGCTGGAACAGGCGGGAAGAGGAGCTGAAGCGCTATCAGGCAGCACAACTCGATCTGCTTGAGCACGCGGCCGGACTTGTCGCCCGAGATGGCCTTCTGATTTATGCCACCTGCTCTCTCGAACCGGAAGAAAACCTGATCGTGATCGAGAAATTCCTGCAAAAGCACGGAGATTTTTACCTTACAGACCCATCTCCCTGCCTGCCTCCTGCAGCCAATCGCTTTGTTGAAGACAGCTTTTTCTACCCCCGCCCCGATGGGACCATCGACGGTTTTTTTGCCGCCCGCCTGCAGCGTCGATAATCCGTGTCGTGCTTTTTCTTTGCGCTCCCGCCGACTCTGTTGTACATTTTCCCCCATCCAGCAGAGCCTTTAACCCTCAAAAATAACATTTACGGATTTTCAACATGGCAGAAATCAGGAGTACCTTGGACATGGTTATGGAGCGGGCCGCACGCATGGCCGACGGTTCCGATTCCCTACTCGATGACGACGATCTCATGAAGACAGGGATGCGCTTGGCGGCAGAATTTCTGGGCCGCAAAGCGCCGGACCTGGCCGCTGTTCTCAAAGAACAGGACTCCTCAAAGCAGGCCGCAATCCGCAAGGGCATGTTCGAGACGCTCCTGCGCAATGTCACTCTGCCCCGCGATGAAACCCTGAAAGAAACCGGTGCTCTGGCCCTCCAGGGCATTCTCAGTCTGGGAGGCGCCTCGCCGATAGCAACAGTATGTACTGAGCTGCAGCAGCTCCTTGAGCAATACAACCAGCACAAAGAACAGACCACACTGCAGCTTGATGAGGCCATCCGGACCCAGCTCGAGCAGCAGATGGCCAAAAGAGGCGGTCAGGCCGCCAAGGGCTCGATCAACCCGGCCATGCATCCCCAGTATAAAGAGGAGATTGCCAGGATGCTCGGAGATCTCAATGCTCAATACAATCAGGCCTTTGATCAGCGCAAAGACCTGATCAGGCAATATATGGCTCAGCTTGCTTAGGGTCTCTTCGCCCAGTTCGGGCGCCTTTCTTCATCCCCTTTGATATCTTCATGAATTATTCCAATCGGATCCAGAAACTTCAGGCGGTGCTTCGCCGGCGGAAAATTGATGCCATGTTGATCACTCAACCGGATAATAGACGCTACCTCAGCGGCTATACCGGCTGCGACCACGGCATCGGCGAGACCAGCGGGGTACTGCTTATTCCGGCAAGGGGAGAGATCTCTCTGCTTACCGATTTCCGTTACAAACTTCAGGCCGAGCAGGATGTCAGTTGGGCCAAGGTACTGCTTTATCCCCTTGGCTTGCTGAGACTCCTGCCCCAGCTCCTGCCTGATCTCGGGATCACGACCCTGGCCTTTGAAAGCCACTATACCCTGTATGCGACTACAGGGAAGATGACTGACACCCTCGCCAAGGTCGGTATCCGGCTCGTCCCCCTCAAGGGTGTGGTGGAAGACATGCGGCTTATCAAGGACGAGGAAGAAATTTCTTGCCTCCGCCGGTCCGTACAGCTCAATGAACGGGTCTTCGCCGACATCTATCCATCCATCCAGCCGGGACAGACGGAAATCGATATCGCCCTGGCCATTGAATCGGCCATGCGCCGGAAAGGAGCGGACGGCCCGAGTTTTTCCTCCATCATCGCCTCAGGCGACCGCAGCGCCCTGCCCCATGCCGTGCCCTCGGCCATGAAGGTCGAGAAAAACCGCCCTCTGACCGTGGATATGGGACTTGTCCTGGAGGGCTACTGTTCCGATATGACACGCACCTTTGTCCCCGGTAAAGCCGACGACAGATATCTGGAACTGCACCGACTGGTCCGCCGCGCCCAGCTCGCCGGGATGCAGGCCATCCGGGCCGGGGTGAGGGCCAGTGATGTGGACAAGGCCGCCCGCTCGATCATCGCCGATGCCGGTTATGGACAGGCTTTCGGCCATGCCCTCGGCCACGGTGTCGGTCTGGCCGTGCATGAAGACCCGCGTCTGTCCTCACTGAACCGCAAACAGCTGAAGGCGGGCATGGTAGTAACTGTCGAGCCGGGTATCTATATTCCCGGCTGGGGTGGGATCAGGCTCGAAAACATGGTCGTCGTCCGGGAAGACGGCTGCGAAAATCTCAACTCTGACACAACCTGGCTTGATATATGACCCCCCCAAAACACTTCGTCCTCGATACCAACGTCCTCCTGCACAATCCCGAGTCCATAACCTCCTTCGACGATAACTCTGTCGTCCTGCCGATGACCGTTATCGAAGAACTCGACAGTTTCAAACGCCACAATGACGAACTGGGCCGCAGTGCCAGGCAGGTCATCCGCAAGCTCGACAGCCTCCGGGCAAGTGGCTCTCTCAAGGACGGCGTTCTCATGGAAAACGGCGGGACCCTGAAAATCACCGTTGAGACCAAAGACATGCCCGGGACCTTTATGGACATGACGGTCCCGGACAACCGGATTCTCGCGGTCGCCAAATCCCTCTTGAGTCAGGGTGAACGGGTCATTTTCGTCTCCAAGGACATCAACTCCCGACTCAAGGCCGATGCCCTCGGGATCGAGGTCATGGACTTTGAAAAGCAGAAATGTGACTTTGACACCCTCTATACCGGTTGGCGAGAAGTAAAGGTCTCTGCTGCCGTGATCGATGCCTTTCATAAGAATGAGACGCTGATCCTTGATGGATCTGATTTTTTCACCAATGAATTCATCCTGCTGCGGGATGAACAGAACCCGAAACACACCGGGATCGGTCGAGCCATCTCCGAGCATGTTGTGGTGCATCTGAATCCCGAATACGAAAACGCCTGGAATATCCATTCCCGCTCCAAGGAACAGCGTATGGCCCTGGAGCTCCTGCTTAATCCCGATATCAACCTGGTCACCCTTATTGGCAGGGCCGGCACCGGCAAGACCATGCTGGCCCTGGCCGCAGGTCTTGAAGCTGTTCTGCATCTCGAGATCTACGAAAAGCTCCTGGTCTCCCGACCCATCATCCCGATGGGCAAGGATATCGGCTATCTGCCCGGTACAAAAGATGAAAAGCTGTCTCTCTGGATGCAGCCCATCTTCGACAACCTCACCTACTTGATGCGCATGAATCATAAAGTCGATGAGGGCACCGTGCAGCAGAAGGTGAGCCAGCTTTTGAAAAACCAGCAGGTAGAACTTGAGGCCCTCACCTATATCCGCGGTCGTTCGATTCCCAATCAGTTCATCATCGTCGATGAGGCCCAGAATCTCACGCCCCATGAGGTGAAGACCATCATCTCGAGGGCGGGAGAGAATACCAAGATGGTGCTCACCGGCGACCCGAACCAGATCGACAACCCCTACCTCGATTCCTCCTCCAATGGTTTATCCTATGCGGTGGAAAAGCTCAAAGGCCAGGCCCTCTATGGTCATGTGACCCTGAGCAAGACCGAGCGCAGCCCTCTGTCGGCGATTGCCGCCGAGTATTTATAAAAAATATGTGCGCGTGCCGGCAGCCAGACTCTCCGCAAGACCGGCAGCGGAACTCTCTCCTCCCTTTTTCGCGAAACGCGGTAACCCTTAACCTCCTCTGATTATTGAACGATGCGCCAGATTGTCATTGATGAACTCTCCCCGATGGAACGGGACAATATCGACTCCTACCTGAAACGAAACCTGAAGCGAGGGCCGATGATCGGTCTTTACTGGCTTTCTCTTCCCGCCGAGCAACTCTCTACGACCCAGAAGGAACATAGCCAGTGCGGTCCCTTCCATATGGGAGTTGAGGTCGAGAGAGACCAGGTGCGCTTTGAGCTGCTGGTCCGTAGCGAGACCAACCTGCACTGTACCTGCATTGCCCATGCTACTGCCGGCCAGAGACAATTTGTCTTCGATTTTCTCGACAGAATGCTCGAAGAAGAGCATATTCGGGCCTGATCCTCTCTCTTTCACGTTTTGCCACTGAAACAATACCCCCTGACCGTTTTCCCGCAGGACTACGGTTTTTCTTATCAGGAGCCTTTATGAACACCTCGGTTGACTCAACGGCCAGCTTTATCGAAGCAATCTACCAGAAAATGGAATCCTCTGTCGCCCTCGTCAGAAAGCGCCTGGGACGGCCGCTGACCCACGCCGAAAAGATCCTCTATGGTCATCTCGACAGGGCATCCGAGGGAGATTTTGTCGCAGGCGTGTCCTATATCAAGACCCGGCCGGATCGGGTGGCACTCCAGGACGCAACCGCCCAGATGGCCATCCTCCAGTTCATGCTGGCCGAAAAAGATCAGGCCGCGGTCCCGGTAACCGTCCACTGCGATCATCTGATCCGGGCCCTGAAAGGGGCACTGCCCGATCTCTTGGCCGCTCGTTGCGAAAACAGGGAGGTCTATGACTTTCTCGCTTCCGCCTCTCAGCGCTACGGTTTCGGCTGCTGGTTGCCGGGGGCCGGGATCATTCATCAGGTTGTCCTTGAGCGTTATGCCTTTCCCGGTCTCATGATGCTCGGAACCGATTCACATACCCCCAATGCCGGAGGGCTTGGGGTCTTTGCGGCCGGTGTCGGCGGTGCCGATGCCGTCGATGTGATGGTCGGTATGCCCTGGGAGGTCCTGCACCCCCTGATCGTCGGGGTGCATCTCAAGGGCAGCCTGCAGGGCTGGACCGCCCCGAAGGACATCATCCTCAGGCTGCTGGCCCAACTGACCTGTTCGGGCGGCACCAACCGGGTCTTCGAATACTTCGGCGAGGGGGCCAAGAGTATCTCCGCAACAGGCAAAAGCACGATCTGCAACATGGGAGCGGAACTGGGGGCGACCACCTCCCTCTTTCCTTTCGACCGGAGCATGAAGATCTACCTGGACGCCTGTGACCGCCGGGAGGTGGCCGATCTGGCGGAAAAATACGCCCACCTCCTCAAGCCCGACCCTGAGGTCCTGGCTGATCCGGAGAGATATTTTGCCGAAGTCATCGAGATTGATCTTGGGGGCCTCGAACCCCATATCGTCGGCCCGCATTCACCTGATCGAGCCACCACGGTCAGTGGCATGGCCGGCCATATCAGCGCAGGCGGCTATCCAGCGAAGGTTTCCTCTGTCCTCATCGGCTCGTGTACCAACTCTTCCTATGAGGATATGGGGAAAATCGCTGCCATGGCGGAGCAGATCGCCGAAAAGGGCCTGAGGCTGAAGACACCACTCCTGATCACCCCCGGCTCTGAACAGATCAGGGCCACGATTCACCGTGACGGCCAGTTGCAAAAACTGGAGGCAGTGGGGGCCACGGTCCTCGCTAACGCTTGCGGACCCTGCATCGGTCAATGGAACCGGGAAGGCTCCGAAAAAGGAGCCAAAAATTCCATCATCACCTCTTACAACCGAAACTTCCCTAAGCGCAACGACGGCAATCCCGAGACCTGCTGCTTCATCGCCAGTCCCGAGACCTGTATGGCCTATGCCATCCTCGGGACATTCAGCAACAATCCCTTCACGGCAGAGATCAGGGCAACAGACGGCAGCACCTTTCGCCTGACCCCGCCGGAGACAATCAGGGAGGTCCCGGAACAAGGTTTCCTCAGAGACGAAGGCGGTTTTCTCGCCCCCCCTGAAGATGTTGCAAATCTCGAAATCAAGGTCAGCCCCGGCTCTGAACGATTGGCTCTTCTCAGCCCGTTCCCGGCCTGGGACGGCCAGGATTTCCAGGGACTGCGCCTGCTGTTGAAGGCCAGAGGGAAATGCACCACCGACCATATCTCACCGGCCGGCCCCTGGCTCAGATTCCGGGGGCATCTCGACAATATCTCGAACAATATGTTCAACGGGGCCGTGAACGCCTTTAGTGGAGAGGCCGGTAAGGCGGTCAACGCCCTGGATGGCAGAATACAGGCCTATAATGAGATAGCCAGGGTTTACATGGCGGCGGGAGAGAACTGGGTTGCGGTCGGTGACACCAACTACGGAGAGGGATCCTCGCGTGAACATGCGGCAATGAGTCCCCGGCATATGGGCGGACGGGCGGTTATCACCCGATCTTTCGCCCGTATCCATGAGACCAATCTGAAGAAGCAGGGCGTCCTGCCCCTGACCTTTATCGATGCCGAAGATTACGAGCGGGTCCAGGATGGTGATCGTATCGATCTCCTCGGCATCACCGAGCTGGCACCCGGCAGCACGGTTCGGGCGGTCCTGCATCATCTAGACGGAGGGCACTCCGAGATGATCCTGCAGCATACGCTCAACGCCGAACAGATTGCCTGGTTCAAGGCGGGATCCGCCCTGAACTTCCTGCGTCAGGGGTAACTCAAATCCCTGTTGCCCGATTGGACAGGATCGGGCAACAGTGGCTCTTTCACACCTTGAAAATACCAACGAGACGACTCAGTTCCCCGGCCATATTCTGCAGATCCTGGGCACTGTTCTTGACCTTGTTGCTGCTGCCGGAAATTGCCTCCGAGGCGGTGTTCACCATGGCAATATCCATGGCCATATCCGTGGCGACACGCGAGCTTTGCCCGACATTCTCATTGACTTCCTGTATCCCCACTGAAACCTGGGCAATGTTTTCGGCAATCTCCTGGGTGGAGGTAGACTGTGCCTCAACATCCGCCGAGATATTGGCGACGATATCGTTGACCTTGGAAATGACATCCGCGATCTGATCAATCTCCTTGACCGTCTCCGAGGTCGTGCTCTGGATCTCTTCAATCTGCCGCTTGATATTAAGGGTAGCGGTTGCCGTCTGACGGGCCAGATCCTTGATTTCATTGGCGACAACGGCAAATCCCTTGCCTGCCTCACCGGCTCTTGCGGCCTCAATCGTGGCGTTCAGGGCAAGAAGATTGGTCTGTTCGGAAATCTCGGTAATGGTCTCGGTGACCTTGCCAATAGAGATGGCCGCCTGCCCGAGAATGGCCATTTTTCCAGCCGTACCGGCCGTCTGCTCCACGGCTTTGCCGGAGATGGCCGTGGCACTCTCGACATTGCGGACGATATTGCCAAAGGTTGTGGCCATCTGTTCAGCGGCATTGGAAACCATGGAGGCGTTGGTCGAGGATTCCTCCATGGCTGCCGCTACGGCATTGAGATTCGAACTCATCTCCTCGGCTGCGGTCGCCACACTGCTGGCGCGACTCGAGGTATCATCGGACTTCTCGGCCATCTCATTGGCGATATCCATGAGCTCATGGGAAGATTTTTCAACCGCGACCGTATTCCCGGAAACCTTGGTGATAATCCCCTGCAATTTTTCCACAAAGATATTGAACCAGCGAGCCATCTCGCCAATTTCATCACTGCTGGTACACTCAAGCCGCATCGTCAGATCGCCCTCACCCTCGGCAATATCCCGTAACCTATTTACCGCACTCTGAACCGGCCGTGCGATACCCCTGGCCACGAAATACCAGACTATGGACGAAACGACAATCGACAGCAGAACAAGGCCGATCAACCAGACCAGGCCATGTAGGGCCTTCTCCTCGATAAGGCGGGCCGAACCGAGGATCTCATCCTGGAAGGTGCCGGCGACAATGACCCAGTCCCATTTCTTGAAATAGGTAAATTTGAAAAGTTTTACCCGGGACTCTTTTGAGCCGCTGTCTTTCCATGAGGTCTGCAGTTCTCCGATCTTGCCCGGGTCGAGGGCCAGTGCCCCTTCTATGATTTTTTGCACATAGGGCAGACCCTGCGCGTCTTTGAGATCCATGACAACCTTGCCGTCTTCGCCACCACCTTTTGAAATGACGTAGGTCCCCTTACCGTCAAGGACCTCGACATTGCCAGTCTTGCCCACCACCGTCTCCATGATGGCCTTGCGCAATGAGACGGTGCTCTCCTGCGGCACCCCGACAAAGAGCATGCCGATAATCTGTCGGTTGGCATCGAGAATCGGCTTATAGGCGGTGATATACCAGGCGTTCACCACAAAGGCTCTGCCGACAAAGGTCTCGCCTTTCATAACTGCCGCTATCACCGGATTGGCGGTGCCATCGACGTTGGTACTCGGGATGAAGGTGCCGATAGCCCGCTGGCCATCCGCCTTCATCACGTTCGTCGCAACCCTCAGCATGTCCCCTGTAGCATTCATCTTCTGGAAGATAGTGCAGGTAGTCTGAACCAGGGCCCTGACCTCATCCACCACCGGCACAGCCGCCTCTTTTTCCTTGACCTGCCCCAGCCACTCTGTGCCCACCTGCATCTTCGGCAGAGAGACGGGGTTCTTTTCCTTGGACAGTTGGTTGACAGCCTCCCAATTGATCGTTTCCAGTCCGAGATTGAGCCCTCCTTTTTTCTGCGCCAGATCTTCCGCCACATTGAGGGACGAGGCAATCTCCTTTTCGATCAGTTCCTGCTGGGTAGTGGCCAGGGTATAAACCCCCTGCACCAGATGATTGAAATCGGCATCGGCCAGTTTCATGCTCTCTTCTCTGGCGGTCGCTGTATTCTGATTGTTCTGGATAATGACCACACACAGGGCAAAAAGTAGCGGCAATGCCGTCAGGGTTATGCCCAGCAACAGCAGGCGTTTTTGTAATTTCATCTTCTTCAGCATCTAATTCAACCTCCCATACGTTTAACGTTGTGATAAAAACAGTGTCGTTTATGATATGCTAAGAAAAAAATCAGGTCAAGGAATGCCCAAAAATATATCTGTAATATTCAATTGTTCTCCCCGAACTGAGCTACCTTTTTTTTTATCATGCAAATTATCACAACCCATAAAAATACTGACTTTGACGGACTCGCCTCGGTCATTGCCGGAACCCTGCTCTACCCCGATGCGGTCGGCGTGATCCCCAAGATGGTCAATCCCAGCGTCGCGCAGTTCCTCTCCACCCATAAAACCGCCTTCAATATCATCCTGCCCCATGAGGTCGAACACGCCCTCGTCGACAAACTGGTCGTCGTCGATACCGACAGATGGCAACGGCTCGACAGGATGGATAAATTGAAAAACCGCAAGGATATCGAAATCCATCTCTGGGACCATCACCCAAATGGCGGCGATATCGTAGCAGACTGGTCCTGCCAAGAGAATATCGGCGCCACGGTGACTCTCTTGACCAGAGAATTGAAAAACCGCAAGATTCCTCTCTCGCCCCTGATCTCAACGGTCATGCTGATCGGGCTCTACGAGGACACCGGACACCTGACCTATCCCTCGACAAAGGCTGAGGATGCCCATGCCGCCGCCTTTCTCCTGGAAAACGGGGCGGATCTCTATGTCGCCGGATTTTTCCTCAATCCGCCCTATGAAGAAACCCAGAAAGAAATCCTCTTTGAGCTGATGAAGGTCACTGATAAACGCAAGATCAATGACCACTCGGTGGCCGTCAATATTGTCCATCTCAACGGCAAGGTGACCATGCTGGCCGGCATCGTCAATATGTACCGGAAGATCATCAACGCCGATGCCGTTTTTGTCATTTTTGTCAGTGAATCCGAAGCGCGCAGCACAGTGATCGGCCGCAGCGGCATTGATCGTATCGACGTGGGGGCGATGCTGAAACTCCTGGGAGGAGGCGGGCACTCCGGTGCCGCTTCGGCAACGGTGAAATTTGTGGATTTCTCACCCGAGGCCCTGAAAAAGCTGATAATCGAGATTATTGAGAAGGATCAGAAAGAGGTGGCCAAGATCTCTGATATCATGTCCTTCCCGGTGACAACCGTGCCGCCGGAGACCACTATGCGTGAGGTCCACCTCATCATGGCGGAACAGAAGATCAGAGGGGTACTGGTGGTGGAGAATGGCGATCTCCAGGGCATTATTGTGCTCTGGGATTTCAAGAAGGTTAAACAGGAAAAGCAGTGGGACAGCCCCGTCAAGGCCTTCATGGCCCGCGATATCGCCACATTATCCCCGGACGCCCTGCCCTCCAGGGCGGCACAAATCATGGTCAAGAGCAATATCGGCCACCTGCCGGTCGTCCACAACGGGAAGGTCATCGGTATCGTCACCCGTTCAGACATCCTGACCTATTTTTACGACCTGCTTCCCGAGTAGCAACTCGCGCGTTGCTGACATAAAAAAAGCCCTGGGCTGCCGTAAGGCAGACACAGGGCTTTTGTGCTTGACCGAGGGGGAAAATCGACTACTTGAAACAGATTTTCAGGACATCGTCAAACGTTGCGACAAAATTCGCGGTAATCCCTTCCCGGATATGCTTTGGCAGGAGTTCAAAGTCTTCCTGATTGTCCTTGGGCAGCAGAACCCTGGCAACCTTGGCCCGGGTCGCGGCAATGATCTTTTCCTTCACTCCGCCGATCGGCATGACCAGACCACTGAGGGTCAACTCGCCGGTCATGGCGGTATTGGCGATAATCGGTTTGCCGATAGCAAGAGAATAGAGAGAACAGGCCATAGTAATGCCGGCGGAAGGCCCATCCTTGGGAGTCGCACCGGCGGGTACATGCAGATGGATGAAATTTTTCTTGAAAAACTCAGTCCCCTCCTCGTTGTGTTTCATCAATGAACGCACATAACTATAGGCAATTTCAGATGATTCTATCATCACCTGGCCCAGTTGTCCCGTCTGTTTAAAACCCGGTTGACCGGTAGGGACCGGGATGGACTCGATATACAGCGTGGTCCCGCCCATACTGGTAAAGGCCAGGCCGGTGACCACCCCGACCCGCGGTTTTTTGAAGGCATGGTCCTCGGCGTAGAGCTTCTTGCCCAGCAGGTCGGTGAGCTGATCTATATGGATACGGACCGTCTCCGTCGGTTCCTTGACAATTCGTTTGATGGTCTTGCGCATGATCTTCTTGATACAGTTCTCCAGCCCCCGGACTCCCGCCTCACGGGCATAGCCGTCGATGATGGCGGTGAGAACGGGCTTAGGGAAGGTAATCTGAGACTTTGCCAGACCGTGCTGCTTCATCTGTTTGGGGATCAGGTGACGTTTGGCAATCTCGACCTTCTCCGCCATAATATAGCCAGGCAGACGGATCACCTCCATCCGGTCGACGAGCGGCCCGGGAATAGTCTCTATCTGATTCGCCGTGCAGATGAACAGGACCTTGGACAGGTCAAAACGGACATCAAGATAGTGATCGAGAAAATCCCGGTTCTGTTCGGGATCAAGGACCTCGAGCAGGGCTGATGCCGGATCGCCATGGAAACTGGCACCGATTTTATCGACTTCATCGAGCATAATCAACGGATTGGCAGTCTTACAGGTCTTGATGGCCTGGAGGAACTTGCCCGGCATCGCGCCGATATAGGTGCGGCGGTGCCCTTTGATCTCAGCCTCATCACGCATGCCACCCAAAGAGAAGCGATAGAATTCGCGCCCGAGACTCCGGGCAATCGATTGTCCTACCGAGGTTTTGCCGACCCCGGGAGGGCCGACGAGGAGAATGATGGATCCTGAGATGTCTCCTTTAAAAATGCCCACGGAGATGAGTTCAAGGATGCGGTCCTTCACATCTTCGAGTCCGTAGTGATCCTGATTCAGAATACTTGCCGCCTTGTCGATATCATAGTTATCCTCGGTATAAACACCCCAGGGCAGCACGGTCAACCAGTCGAGATAGGCCCTGGTGACATTGAACTCGGCGGAGGATGGCCCGAGCAGCTTCATTTTTTCCATCTCCTCCTGTATCCGGTCACGGGCCTCATCGGAGAGCACGAGTTTTTTCAGACGTTTCTGGAATTTATCGATTTCACTCTCAGTGTCATCCTTGGCCAACCCAAGCTCTTTTTTGATCTCCTGGAGCTGCTGTTTGAGGAAGAACTCGCGCTGCTGCTTGGAGAGCTGATCTTCAATGCGTTTTGAGATCTGCGCTTTGAGTTTTGTGATCTCGAGTTCCTTTTTCAGTAATACCAGTACTGCCTCAATACGGGTACGTACATCCCGCGTCTCCAGGATTTCCTGAATCTCGACACCGGATGAAGTGGTCATTGAGGCCGAGAAATCGGCAAGCGCGCTGGGGTCACTGAGATTGATACGTTCAATGAGCAGGCTCAGGCCCTCTTTGAAAAGGGGATTGAGGTTCACCAATTCCTTAATGCAATCGATGATCGCCACTGAGTAGGCCTTGATTTCTTCAGTATTTTCGATGCGATGCTCGAACCAGTAACGGACCTCGGCCCGGAAGACCCCGTCCTTATAGATCATACTCAGGACATCAAAGCGCTCCAGGGCCTGGACGAGAAGCTGCAATGGTGAACCGGGTTTGGCGCTGGAAACCTGGAGAACCCGGACAACAACTCCCACCCGGAAGAAATCTTCGCCGTTCTGAGGTGTCCGCGGTAGGGAGTCTTCCGTTGGGTGCATAAGCAAAAGACCGAGATACAAAGGAACCGTCTTGTCTTCTGTTGCCATGATAGCCTGCTGCAATGCGAAATCATCGATGATGATCGGCCCCATCATCTTGGGAAACATCGGCCGGTCATGCAGAGGGATGATCAGGAGCTGCTCGGGCAGCCTGTCCTCGGCGATGACAAGAGACTTTTCAGCATTCTCTACATCATCCACGTCGGGAGTTAACACAGTCGGTTGGTCAGCCATATACTTTCTCCTCAATCTTTTCTCAATCGGGCCTATTTTCAAAACCGGCCTGGAAAAACCTGTAGACGATCAGCACCATGAGGATTGCCAAACGTACTCTCATATCGTGTTTCTTTTACAACTTCCTTATTTTTAAATATAATTCCGCATACTCCTTGTCAAGGGATTTATATATTCGGCCATACCCTCCTTCCCTGCCCAAACGAGATACGGGGGCCAACTTCTTTTATGTGTGACAAGATGTACTTACATTATTGTCGCAAAAAAATAATATTGCGCCACATTGTAATACTCTACTTGACCTTTTCCGAATGAATAGGTAGCATCTTTTTTCGATAGACATCTCGCACGAGAAGACGTGTAATGCACGACACCTCGAAAGGGAAGATATTGGCTTGTTTTTTCATCCATTATTCAACTCTTTGGGTAAACCGAAATCATCTGTTGATTCTTTCAAAGGAGGAGGAAGTATGTTTAAACACATGTCCACAGTATTTTCGTTGTTTGTTGCTGCAAGCATGACTCTGGCCACCTGTGGTATGGCCTCAGCAGTCGATGCCAAGGCGATCAAGATCGCCACCCAGTCCCCACTTTCAGGAGATCAGTCTGTCGTCGGTGTGGATATCAAACGCGGTGCCGAGATGGCCCTCGCGCAACTGGGAAAACCCCTCGCCGATATGGGCATCAAGGTTGAACTGGCCCCCTTCGACGATCAGGCAAATCCCGACACCGGTGTTGCCAATGCCAAGCGCATTGTCTCCGACCCGGCAATCCTGGCCGTTGTCGGTCATTATAACTCGGGCGTGCAAATCCCCTCTTCCGAGGTCTATCACACCTCGGGTCTGGCCAATGTTTCCCCGGCCAATACCAATCCTAAGGTCACTTCACGCGGCTATCTGGAAGTCAATCGCATCGTCGGTCGTGACGATGTTCAGGGTGTCGTCGGCGCTGACTTTGCCGTCGGCCTTGGCGCCAAGAGCGTCTTTGTCATCCATGACAAGACCGCCTACGGCCAGGGTATTGCTGAGTTCTTCAAGAAACGGGCAGCAGAAAAAGGCCTGAAGGTTCTCGGATTTGAAGGTACCGAAGAAAAGGCGAACTTCGACTCCCTGCTCTCGCCGATTATTGCCGGCAATCCTGATCTGGTATATTTTGGTGGTATGTACACCCAGGCAGCCGTCCTGTTTAAACAGGCCCGTGAAAGAGGCTTTACCGGAACCTTCCTGAGTGATGACGGTTTTGACTCATCAGATGCCACGAAGATCGCCGGCCAGACCCTGATAGATGGTGGTGGTTCGTACTATTCAACCGTGTCGGGCCCGGCCTCAGTTTATGCCGGAACCGCAAAGTTCATTGCCGATTTCAAAGCAAAATTTAATTCCGACCCTCAGCCTTTCGCCGCCCAGGGTTATGACTCCATGGCAATCTGCCTGAAGGCCATTGAAAATGCCGCCAAAGCTAATGCCAAGGCAACTCCGACACGCGAGGCCGTAGCCAAGGCAATCCGCGAGTTGAAAGATTATGCCGGCATCACCGGTACCTTTACCTTCAACAAGATTGGTGACCCGACTGTTGCCAAATACTTTGTCATCAAAGTAAATTCTGCCGATCCCGCCAAATGGAGCGAAAATTCTGTCGTCGAGACCCTGGATATAGCTCCTCCTCAGTAATAGGCTTCCTAAGTCCTTTTCTTCCGGTCCTTTGCCACAAAGGGCCGGAAGTTTTTCTCATTAGGGAGTCCTTATGAATCGATTTCTCCAATCCATCAACGTCCGTGAACTCGTGCGGCCGATAGGACAGCTGACGCTTTTTTCACTGGGTAGTGCAGCTGCCCTTTCGATCATGGTGCTGATGCTGGCCCTTATTCTCGATCAAACGGTTGTCGGCCAGACACTTACCGAGAAGCTCAATGTTTCCCTCTACACCTATACCCTCGTCAACCTGCCCCAGGTCGTTCTTGACGGCCTGACCATCGGCTTTGTCTATGCCGCTATTGCCCTCGGATACACCATGGTGTATGGCGTATTGGAGTTTATCAATTTCGCCCACAGCGAGATATTTGCCGTCGGCGCCTTCGTTGGCGTGGAAATTCTCATCGCCCTTGACCAGAGCGGCATTCTCAAAAGCGCCTCCCTGGGAATGGCCTATGTCTTTCTGATCTTTGCCATCCTCGCAGGTATGGCTGCTGCGGGCGCCTTAGCCGTAACTGTGGAACGCGTGGCCTATCGGCCTCTGCGCGGGGCCCCCCGTCTTGTGCCGCTGATTTCAGCCATAGGCGTCTCCTTTCTGTTGCAGGATGTCATCCGCCTTGTGGAAGGTTTGACAACCGGCGATTTCAACCGGATCATGCCGACTTTCGGTAATTTCGACCAGCGAATTATCTTCGGTAAACTGGCCTTGGGCTCCACAAACCTGACCCTCGGGGTATCCATTAAGTCACTCATCGTCATCATCTCCGCGGTTCTCATGCTAGTCGGTCTGAACTATCTGGTCAATGCGACCAGAATCGGCAAGGCCATCCGCGCCGTGGCTCAGGACCGGCCCACCGCCAGTCTGATGGGCATCAACGTCAACCGTATCATTTCCATCACCTTCCTGGTCGGTGGACTGCTCGGGGGCGCCGCCGGTGTTCTCTATGCCCTGAAATTTACCCGGATTGATCCCTTTGTCGGTTTCTTTCCCGGTCTCAAAGCCTTTGCTGCTGCAGTCCTCGGCGGCATCGGCAACCTGACGGGTGCCCTTCTGGGAGGCATCGTTCTTGGCATGCTCGAGACCTTTGCCGGTTCCTATATGGGCGTTTTCACGATGGGCGCCGCGGGTTCGGAATACAAAGATATCTTCGCCTTCAGTATCCTCATTTTTGTGCTTATCTTTCGTCCGCAAGGACTGATGGGTGAAAATGTAGGCCAAAAAGCATAGGAGACCACTATGGCGCCGCTTTTCTTCAAAGAAATCATGGAAAAACTGAACCGGGGGTTCTGGCCCTATGCCATCATCCTCGGACACACGATCATTGGTACCAGCCTGGTCTACACAACACCACGCTCGAATATTGCCTTTCTGGTACTGATTACTTCTTTCTTTTCTGTCTACTATTTTAAGGCTGATAACCGTTTCAAGTTCATAGCCGGGGCACTGCTGGCGCTGGTGGTAATCCCCGTGATAGGTGTGCGCAATATCTTCTATCTGGAAGTAATCTTTCAGATCAGCGTCTTTGCCGCCCTCGCTCTCGGCCTCAATATTGTCGTCGGTTTTGCCGGTCTGCTTGATCTGGGCTATGTGGCCTTTTATGCCGTCGGCGCCTATCTCTGGGCTTTCTTTGGTTCACAGCAGTATTTTGTCCTGCATTTCGCCCCCGGAACTCAGCCCTCAAATCTACCCTTTCTGCTGCCAGGCGATGCCTTTTATCTCTTCCTGTTTTTCGCAATTATCGTCGCAGCCCTGACGGGTATCCTTCTTGGCATGCCAGTCTTGCGCCTGCGGGGTGATTATCTGGCTATCGTCACCCTCGGTTTCGGAGAGGTCATCCGCGTACTGGCAAACAACCTCGACAAACCGCTCAACTTCACCAACGGTCCCCAGGGAATAACCCCCATTCAGCGGCCCTCCATGCCTCAGGTTTTTGTAGACGGCTTCAACGATCTCTTCGGCGGAGTCATCGGCCATACGGCCAGTATCGCCGATCTGTACAATGTCATGTTCTACCTCTTTGCCTTAGCAATCATCATCGCCATCATCTTTGTCACACGGCGTCTTGACGATTCAAAAATTGGCCGAGCCTGGACGGCAGTACGAGAAGATGAGACAGCGGCTATAGCCATGGGTGTACCACTTGTCAGGATGAAGCTTGCCGCTTTTGCCGTCGGTGCCTCCTTTGCCGGCGTTATGGGTGTGCTTCTGGCCGCCAGCCGCACCTTCATCAGCCCGGAATCGTTCTCATTCATGCAGTCCATCGGGGTACTGTCGATGGTCATTCTTGGTGGCTCGGGGAGTATTCCCGGCGTTATCCTGGGGGCGGCCACCGTCACTATTCTCAATCTTCAGATATTGCAGGGATTTTCTCTCTATTTGAGTGAACTGCGCCAGAGCGATGCAATCATTCCCCTCATCAACTTCGCCTGGAGGGATCTCTCCACCCAACTTGACCCGGCAAAGTACCAGCGTCTCCTCTTCGGCCTGATCCTCATTCTGATGATGATCTTCCGCCCTGCAGGTCTGATTCCGGCAAAACGACGTAAACGCAAACTCGCCTCAGATACGGCAGCGGCAGAAAAATAGGACACAATTCAGATGGCGCTTCTTGAAACAATCGATGTTGTGAAAACCTTTGGTGGTCTGACAGCCGTCAACAAGGTCAATTTCAAACTGGAGCCAGGGCGAATCGTCAGTATCATTGGTCCCAACGGTGCCGGCAAGACAACCTTTTTTAATACGCTTACCGGAATATACAGCCCGGATGGAGGGCAGGTCAACTTCAACGGCCGCTCTCTTTTGAAGTTGCGACCAGATCAGATTGCAGCTCGGGGCCTCTCAAGGACCTTTCAGAATATCCGCCTCTTTGGCGATATGTCGGTTATCGAAAACATTCTGGTCGGCATGCACGTCCATCTCAAGCAATCACCGTTTTCGATCCTTTTCCGTCTGCAAAGTTTTAAAAAAGAAGAAGCGACATCAGAGAAAAAGGCAGAGGAACTCATGAACTATGTCGGTCTCAAAGGCGTGGGCAACGAGCTGGCCAAAAACCTGCCCTATGGGGCGCAACGCCGCCTGGAGATTGCCAGGGCGCTGGCCGCCGATCCACTTCTCCTGCTCCTTGATGAACCTGCTGCCGGCATGAACCCTCAGGAAACCGAGGATGTGACTCGTCTGTTCCGCAGCATCCGCGACGATAAAGGGATCACTATCCTGCTTATCGAGCACGACATGCGGGTGGTCATGAATATCTCCGAACATATCTACGTCATGGACTACGGCGAGAAAATCGCCGAAGGGACACCGGCCGAAATCCGCTCAAACCCACGAGTGATTGAGGCCTATCTCGGTCGCGGCGCCGTCGCGGGGCAACACGAGGAGAAACTGCAATGAGCCTCCTCTCCCTCAACAATATCCATAGCTACTACGGTCACATCCATGCCCTTAAGGGCATTTCTGTTGATGTCAATGAAGGTGAAATCGTCACATTGATCGGCTCCAACGGCGCCGGAAAAAGTACGACTCTACGTACCGTCTCGGGCATGATGCATCCCCGAAAGGGTACTGTCACTCTCAGCGGCAAGGACATCTCAAAGATGGAACCGCATGCCATCGTTCTCGCCGGTCTCGGCCATGTGCCTGAAGGCAGAGGAATCTTTCCCAAGCTGACCGTCAAAGAAAACTTGGAGATGGGGGCCTTTACCGTCAGTGACCATAACGCTATCGAGGAGCGCATGGAATATGGGTTTTCCCTCTTTCCCCGTCTGAAGGAACGCATCGGCCAATATGGCGGGACACTCTCCGGCGGCGAGCAGCAGATGCTGGCCATAGCACGCGGCCTTATGCTCAATCCTCGCATCCTGATGCTCGACGAGCCCTCAATGGGTCTTTCTCCCGTTCTTGTTGAACTGATTTTTGATATCATCAAGACCCTTAATGACAAGGGCACCACCATCCTGCTGGTTGAGCAGAACGCCCTCATGGCCCTCTCAATCGCCCACCGTGGATATGTACTCCAGACCGGTGAGATCGTGGTCAGCGATACAGCGGCCAATCTCAAGCAGAATGCTATGGTGCAAAAGGCCTATCTGGGTCTGGACTGAGGGGAATCTCCTTCTCTTTATGCCATCTTCCCCTTGCCCTCATGACAAAGGACTATCTGAAGATCTGCAGATCTTCAGGCCTGCCCCCCTCGCCCCGGCGAAATCGCAGGTAACCGCTGCGGCCAAACGAGGCAACGCCGTTCACATAGACGATTCGGTCTTCTTCCTCGGGGTTAGAGATCTCATAGCCCAGCACCTCGGCAATCTTTTTACCCATCTCATAATGCGTATACAGTGGTTTCTCCTTGATTTCCCTGATGAACCGGGGTTCGACACCAATACCGTAAAACATGATCGGCACAGACGGTGAGTCCAGGTTCAGCTGATCATGGCCCCAGTGCCCGTTTTCTCCCAGCTCTTCGCCATGATCCGAGGTGATGAAAAAATAGACCGGGCCATCAGTGATCTTGTCTACCTCTCTGACCACCTCCTGATACAGATAGTCCGTATAGTGCACGGCATTATCGTAGGCATTGATATTGGCCTGCTTGAATTCAAGGCCGCTCACGGGATATTTTTGCAACTCGGGCCGGTGGTCGGTATTGGTCTTATACGGTAGATGGATGCTGCGCTGGTGAACGACGATAAAATTCCGCTGGGCCGGCCTGATTTCCCGGAGGAGCTCGAGAAGACCTTCATCTTTTTGCCTTTCAAAGAGTTCTGGGCGTACTTCAGAGGTGATCATCCGATCAATCGAGCTGATGTTGACCCCATTCAGACAATTACTGTTCTGGGCCGACAGATAGTGTGTGGCAAATCCATGTTTCTTGGCCAGCTGAAAGAGATTGGCGTCCTGTCGCTGCAGCCCTTTTTCATCGAGGGGGTGATACTGGACCGTGTAGAACATGGGCAGGGATGATCGGGTGGCATTGGCGGCGGCAAAGCCTTTGCCATAGACAAAGGCCGGATTGCCGACCAGTGTATCAAGAAAAGGGGTGGTTGGCCGCTTATAGCCGAAGAGCGACATATGGTTCGGAGTAAGACTCTCTCCCATGACCAGGACAATTGTCAGCGGGGACGGTGGATTTTGTATCTCGCGTATATCATAGGCCCGGAATTCTTTTTTCACCCTGGTACCGAGCAGACGTTCCGGCAGGAGCACGCCAAAATAGAGAGAGTAGGAGTTGAGGGTGTTGATCAGGGTCGGATTATTGGCTGTCGGGAAAAAATTGACGATATCCGCGCGGTCAGTGTGGGTCTTGATCCGTACCAGGGGAAAGACCAGGAAGACGATCACCAGCAAGGTGAACCACCTGCTTTTAAACTGCAGCGCCCAGGTCGTCCGCAGGGCCAGGAGGCAGAAGCCATAGGGCAGACCGACGATCAAGGGGACAAAGAGAAAGTGCAGACTGTGGGCCGTGGCTGTTTCCACAACCTCAAGCCACTCGACAAACATCAGGCCGATGGAAAACGGAGTGATATATTCGCCGGAAAAGGCCAGACTGCCAAACTGGCTCAGTTCGAGAATTCCCAACAGGCCAAGGACGCTTGCAACCATGCCAAAGCGAGGGCAGCCGACAAGGGCCACCCCGAAGGCCCAGAACATCCAGAAGTACTTGGCTCGAAACCAGGTGAGGGGAGGAGTATCCGAGAACCAGTGAAAGAGATGGGCCGGGACCATGAGGGCGACAACAACCGCTAGGGCAACAGTGACATGCACCGCTAACCTGAGGAGAATCTTCTTCATTTCACCATCTCCTCTCGATTTTCTCACTTTTCAACGGTGAAAAATCTTTGAATACGGATACTGCTGGCAAAGGTCTGGATATTTTTTGGAATCTAAACAATTCGCTTCTACCTTCATCGATTTTTCCTGTACACTGAGGTGGAGTATATTGATGGCTACGAACATCTTGCCGGGTCTTTTTTCCGCGGGGAAAGAGGTTTCAGGGCAGCCTGCGCACATCCTCTATACAGCATCCGCCCTCTCTCTGTCATGTATAACTTTCTGTCTCTTTCTATAACCCAACGAGGATCTCCATGCCATACGACAATATTCTTAAAACCCTGCACATCAACGGCAAACAGTACCGCTATTATGCCCTCCGGGAACTGGCAGACTCCGGCCTGGGTGGCCTTGAGCGGCTGCCCTTTTCCATCCGTATTCTGGTTGAAAACCTACTGCGCAAACACGATGGCCGAATTGTCCGAGATAAGGACCTCCTGGCCATCTGCAACTGGCAGAAATCCTACACCTCACCCATTGAAATTCCCTATCACCCAGCCAGAGTACTGATGCAGGATTTCACCGGCGTACCGGCCATTGTCGACTTGGCCGTCATGCGAGATGCCGTTCGCGACCTGGGTGGAGATCCGGGCTGCATCAACCCGCAGGTTCCGGTGGAATTGGTGGTCGATCACAGTGTCCAAGTGGACTTTTCCGGCACCAGTGACAGCCTGCGCCAGAATGTCGCCAAGGAATATGAACGCAACAGCGAACGCTACAGCCTGCTCAAATGGGCCCAAAAAAACTTCACTCATTTTAAGGTGGTCCCACCCAACTCGGGGATCTGCCATCAGGTCAATCTGGAACATCTGGGCAGAGTGGTCATTGTCGAGGAGAAAGAGGAGCAGCCCTTGCTGTATCCCGACACGGTAGTCGGGCTTGATTCCCATACACCCATGGTCAACGGTATCGGGGTAATGGCCTGGGGAGTCGGCGGCATAGAGGCCGAGGCAGTCATGCTCGGCCAACCCTACTTTATGTCGATTCCCGAGGTCATCGGGGTGAGATTGTCCGGCAAGCCGAGTGATAGGGTAACGGCAACCGATCTGGTACTCACTCTCACCGAGCTCTTGCGCCGCCATAAAGTGGTGGAGAAATTCGTCGAATTTTTCGGACCGGGACTCAAGCACCTCTCCGTCCCCGACCGGGCCACCATCGCCAATATGACCCCTGAATTCGGGGCCACTCTCGGTTTTTTTCCGATAGACGAGAAGACGATCGAATATCTGCAGATGACCGGCCGCAGTGACCAGGCAGCCATCACCGAGGCCTACGCCCGGGCAGTCGGTCTCTTTTACACCGGCGACGATATCCGGGAGTATACCGAGATCCTCGAATTCGATCTCTCGACGGTCACTACCTGCCTGGCGGGTCCGGCTAGGCCCCAGGACCGCATTCCCCTCTTCCTCATGAAGAAGACTTTTGCCAATATTCTCGGCTGCGAGTATCGTAGTGACCTGAAGCCGCGGGAGTTCTCCACCTTTATCAATGAATCAGGTTCGGGTGATCATAATGCCCAAGACTGTCAATCCGTCAGCCAACGGGAAATACCCTGCAACCTCAATGGCATTGATGTGCGAATCGGAGATGGCAGTGTGGTTATCGCCGCCATCACCTCCTGCACCAACACCTCCAATCCCCATGTCATGATCGGCGCCGCTCTCATGGCCAGAAATGCCGTACAGAGAGGGCTGAAGGTCCCGGCCCATGTGAAGACCTCGCTGGCCCCCGGCTCGAGGGTGGTCAGCAATTATCTCACGGCCGCCGGCCTGATGCCGTATTTCGAGGCCCTCGGTTTCCACTTAACGGCCTTTGGCTGCACTACCTGTATCGGCAACAGCGGGCCACTCCATCCCGTCATTGAAGAGGTCATCAAGGAACACGGACTCAATGTCGCAGCCGTACTGTCGGGAAATCGCAACTTCGAGGCCAGAATCCACCAACGGGTCAAGAGCAACTTTCTCGCCTCCCCTTTACTGGTCCTGGCCTTCGCCCTGGCCGGGCGGGTCGATATCGACTTGACGACTGAGGCCATTGCCTGCGATCCCAACGGACAACCGGTCTCTTTAAACGATCTTTGGCCGGATACGGCGGAAATCGATGCGGTTATTGCCCGTTATGTCACCAGGCAGGCCTATGAAGAGGAGTATCAACGCATTTTCCAGGGCGACGAGTTCTGGGAAAGATTGCCGGTAACCGAGAGCACCACCTATAATTGGGATCCCAGGTCCACCTATATCAAAAAACCACCCTATTTCGATCGTTTTGACCTGCACCCTTCGACACCGCAAGATATTACCGGTGCCAGGGTCCTGCTCCTGCTCGGCGATACCGTCACCACCGATCATATCTCGCCGGCCGGCGCCATTCCCGAGCAGTATCCGGCCGGACAGTATCTCCAGGAACAGGGCGTCACTCCGGCCAACTTCAACTCCTATGGCTCACGCAGGGGCAATCATGAGGTCATGATGCGCGGGACCTTCGGTAATATCCGAATTAAAAACCTGCTCATCGCCCCCCAAGAGGGTGGCTTCACCCAGAAATTCCCGCAAAAAAAGACCTTGTACAACTATGAGGCCGCCATTCGCTATCAGACTGAGGGCATTCCTCTGGTGGTATTGGCCGGTAAGGAGTACGGGACGGGTTCTTCACGGGATTGGGCTGCCAAGGGAACCATGCTGCTCGGTATCAAGGCGGTCATTGCCGAATCCTATGAACGGATCCACCGCAACAATCTGGTGGGCATGGGGGTTCTACCTCTCGTCTTCAGGGAAGGCCAGAACTGCAGGAGTCTTGGTCTTGAAGGCACAGAGGTATTTTCTCTTTCAGGCATTGCCAAGATGGCACCGCGCAAAATCGTGCAGGTACAGGCTGTGAAGGAAGATGGCAGTGTAGTAAGCTTCGAGGCAATCTGTCGGCTGGATACCGAGGTGGATGTCCGCTACTACCAGCACGGCGGTATCCTGCCCTACGTCCTGCGTCGGCTCATGAAATCCTGAAAGTGCATGTCGTACCTGGGATGGAACCGGAACGACCCCGGACGCTGAACGTCAGCAGCCGGGGTCACAGGGAAACGCTCTCGCCAAAAAGGATTAGCCCTTCAGGGTCTTGAGCCCCTCAGCGGTAATGCCGTGCTTGCAGCGGGCAGGACTGTCTGCAAGGCCCTGTTTTTTTAGATCGGCGATCTTGGCGCTGAGGGCCTTGGCGTCATAGCCGGTGGCAGTGGCAATCTCTTTGGTACCACAGGGGCCTCCGCACTTTTCCATGGCCGCAAGGATCTGTTTTTGCTCATCACTCAACGATTTTGTGCCACAGGCACATCCGCATCCACCTTTCATTGTTTTTTCTCCTTCTGGTTTTTTTGACATTTCGGACAAATACCCGCAAATTCCAAGCGGTAGCCGGTGATCGAATATCCACCTTCCGCGCCAAGCGATAGCGGTAAGATCCGCGTCCTTTTCAGGTCTATATTATCAACTCGACGACATACGATACAAAAAATATGATCATGTCTACCGACATCGTAATCAAATCGTTTCCGTCGCCCGCTTATCTCCAGCTTGGTCACAATCCCCAATTCCGCCAACATCTCAAGATTGCGATAGACCGTGGCCAAGCTGATGCGCGGAATGATCCGACGCACTCTCTCATAGAGTTCATCGGCACTCAAATGCCGGCCACTGTTTTTCAGCTCTTCGAGAATGAGCTCGCGCTGGTTGGTCATGCGAAGCTGCATAGGACTCCTCTTGATAATAATTACTAACACTATTGAGTTCCTGTTTGCAAGTCAAGAGGCTTTCATGCAAATTTCCTGCAACCATGCAACAATTTTCCTCTTTGAATTCCTGAGCTTTCCGATTTGCGTAGAATATGCTACAATCTGCCTGCCATAATTGACCTTTCCAAGGTAAGAAACGGACGAAGGAAGCGTTTTCTCTGCCCATATTTTCTTCTATCAATTCAGCCCTATTATCGTAGCATGCAGCCCATCCTTGAGGTACAAAATCTCCGGAAATGCTTTTCCGCAATTGATGCAGTGCGGGATGTTTCCTTTCGAGTCGAAGCCGGGACCTGTTTCGGCCTCCTTGGCCCAAACGGGGCGGGCAAGACCACCACCATGGAGATCATTGAAGACATCATCGAACCGACAAGCGGTAAGATCCTCTATAAAGGCCGTCCGCGCAGCAGTTCTTTCAGAGAAGAAATCGGCATCCAGTTCCAGCACACCTCTCTGCTCAATTTTCTTACCGTTGAGGAAACCCTGCGCACCTTCGCCAAGCTCTTCAAGGAGCCGGCAGTTCTCGAAGACATCATTGTCGTCTGCGATCTCGCAGCCTTGAGAAAACAACGCAACAACCGGCTCTCCGGCGGCCAGACCCAGCGTCTCATGCTGGCCCTGGCCCTGATCAACCGGCCCCACTTGATCTTTCTCGATGAGCCCTCCACCGGCCTCGACCCCCAGTCCCGCCGCAATCTCTGGAATATCGTCAAGGGCTTTAAAGATGAAGGCAAGACCCTTATCCTTACCACCCATTCCATGGAAGAGGCGCAGCACCTCTGCGACGAAATCGCCATCATGGATCAGGGAACAATCATTGCCCTGGGTTCGCCCGACGAGCTGATTCAAACCCACTGTGGCCTGAGTTCCATTGTGTTGCCGCGCTCAGCCTGCAGCGTTGACCTGAAAAGTCTGCCCTTTGCCAGCCAAGAACAGGGCGATGAGGTGATCATCCTCACTTCCGAGATACATGCGGGACTGAAAAGGCTGATGGACCTGGGCATTGATCTCCGGGACGTCTCCATCCATTCGCCCAATCTTGAAGATGTTTTTCTCCATCTCACCGGAAAAAAACTGCGGGAATGACAGACCGGCCGATGAACCCTTTCAGAATAAAAATGCCATGAATCTCAAAAGAATATGGGCCATCTTTCAGGCCAGAAACGCCGAGTTTTTCCGGGACAGGTCCGCTTTCGGCTGGAACTTTGGCTTTCCCTTTCTGATCATCATCGGTTTCGGCCTCATCTTCAACGGCAGGGAATTCAAACAATTCAAGGTGGGCGTCTTTCCCTCAACCGAGCAGGTTGTCCACCTCACTGATTCGACGCTGCCGCCTGCCTTTCAACAGGACCGGCACGTCATCTTTATGTCGATAGCCGACAGGGGCGAGGGAGAAAAGAAACTCAACCATCACAAAATCGACCTCCTCGTCGATGCCTATTCCCCCACCCATGCCTACTGGATCAACGACTCTTCTCCGAACGGATCGATCGCCGAACGAATCTTTCTCGCCTCCTTCATGGCGGGCCGCCAGGTCCCGGAAAAAGGCCTGACCCATGGGATGCAGAGCCGTTATATTGAGTGGCTGCTGCCCGGGATTCTGGCGATGAATATGATGTTCTCAGCGCTCTGGGGTGTCGGTTTTGTGATTGTGCGGTATCGGAAAAACGGCGCCCTCAAGCGGCTCAAGGCGACGCCGCTCACCGCCCTGGAATTTCTCAGCGCCCAGATGTTTTCCCGTATTTTTCTGCTGATGTTCACCGTCTGTATTGTCTGGCTGGGGGCCGATCTCATCTTCCAAATTCAGGTACAGGGCTCCTACCTCCTGCTCCTGCTGCTCTTTTTCCTGGGAGGCCTGAACCTCTGTGCCATAGGCCTGATTCTTGCAGCACGAGGTACCAGCGAGGAATTTACCAGCGGTATTCTCAATTTCATCTCCTGGCCGATGATGTTTCTCTCCGAGGTCTGGTTCTCGCTGGATGGCTCCCCATCGTGGGTGCAGACCCTTTCCCGATTCTTTCCTCTTACCCATCTCCTGAAGGCAGCCCGCAGCGTGATGAGCGATGGCGCAACCTTTGCCGATGTCCGGTGGGAGTGCGGCCTCCTTCTCCTCTCCACCATGATCTGCCTTTCCATCGCCGCCCTGCTCTTTTCCTGGAACGAATAGCATGCCGCAACTCAACTATATTGACAGCCATCTGCACCTCCAGGACCCCCGTTTCAATGGCAGCCGTGAGGCCGCCCTGCTCAGGGCAAGGCAGGCAGGCGTGATGAAGATGTTCTGCAATGCCACCCGGGAAAAGGACTGGCAGGAAGTCCTCATTCTCGCCTCGGCCTCTGCCTTGATCGTGCCGTTTATTGGTATTCATCCCTGGTATTGCGACACCGTCGGCAAAGGCTGGGACAAGAAGTTGGCGGGTATTCTTGAGACCACTAACTGCGGCATCGGCGAGGCAGGGCTGGATAAGAAATGCTCTTGTGATATGACGAGACAGATAGAGATATTCACGTCCCAGTTACAACTGGCTGTGGCCTTCCGGCGCCCGTTGACCGTTCACTGTCTGGGCTGCTGGGGGAAACTGCTGGAGATCCTGGAAATGCAGGCAAAAACGACCTCGCTGCCGCCGATCATGATCCACTCCTTCGGCGGTTCTCTGGAGATCATGCAACGCCTAGTCCGACTCGGCTGCTGGCTGTCTTTTTCGGCAAGACTCGCAGCCCCAGGCCAGGAACTTCTGCGACAGGTTTTTCAAGAGACCCGGCTGCCCCATATTCTTCTCGAAACCGATGCCCCCGATCAGTTGCAGACCGGCATCACCGCAACCCCTGAGGCCTCAGGCAACAACGAACCGGCAAATATCGCAGGAATCTATGCATTTGCCGCAAACCTCCACCACATGGAGCTGCAGGATTTCTGCAGTCAGATCTGGCAGAATGGAACAGTTTTCACGGATTCAATGCTTCCTCGGTGAGGCACGTTTTCAGCGATTACGCTCGCGCAGAGTGACCGTGGTAGGCCTCGGGGCCGTGGGCGGCCATGTCGTCGAAGGCCTGGCCAGGGCCGGCGTGAGCAACCTCTGCCTTGTCGATTTCGATACCATCCAACCCTCAAACATCAACAGGCAGATCCTCGCCTTGACGGACACCATAGGGCGACCTAAAGTCGAGGTGGCACGAGAGAGGGTTCTCGCCATCAATCCGGACTGCCGGGTTGAGGCCCTGCAGCTCTTCGCCGACAGTGAGACCATCGACCAAATTCTCACCCCCCGCCCCGATCTCCTCGTCGATGCCATCGATTCTCTCAATCCTAAGGTCCAGTTGCTCACCGAGGCCTACAGGCGCGACATCTCGATCATCTCCTCGATGGGCGCCGCACTGCGTACCGATCCCACCCTGATTCGCTGTGCCGACCTCTTTGACAGTAAAAAATGTCCCCTCGCCCGCAGGCTTCGCGCGAGATTGCGACGCAATGGCGTCGACCGGGGGATAGTCTGTGTTTTTTCTACGGAAGATGTGAATTTTGCCTACGATGAACCTCAAAGAGAAACTCAACTTGGTGAAACCTCGTACGAAGATAGGGGGCGCAAGCGGCGTATCCTCGGCAGTCTGCCGACCCTGACCGGTATCTTTGGGCTGATCATCGCCAATCAGGCCATCCTCCGGCTTGCAGACCAGGATCCTTCTGCAAAGGGGGAAACAGTCCCATGATCCGGCTCTTTGTGGCCATCGACATCCCACCTGCCATCCGCTCCCTTGTGCACGACTTGGCCCGGGGTATCACCGGGGCACGCCCTGTCCCCCGGGATCAGCTACATCTCACCCTCAGATTCATCGGTGACATTGAGACGGACACACTTCCCTCTCTCGTAAAGGCCCTGGCAACTGTTCAAACCCCTCCCTTTCCCCTTGCCCTGAAAGGTGTCGGCCATTTTCCAGCCTGGGGCATGCCCCGCATTGTCTGGACTGGAATTACAACACAGCCTGAACTCAGCCGACTCCATTCCCGCATTGACCAGACCCTTGAGGGATTGGGCATCGCCAGGGAACCACGGCAGTTCTCCCCCCATGTCGCCTTCGCCCGTCTGAAAAACCCCGATCTCGAATCCCTCCGGCATTTTCTCACAAGGCAGAGCACCTTCCAGACAGAGTCCTTTCACATTGAGAACTTCAGCCTCTACAGCAGCAAACTCACAGCCGCCGGGGCCATCCATCGCATGGAAACCCTCTATGCCTTGGGCAAATAACTGAAGAGAGCCCCAAGCGTCCTCTACCGATATATCACCGCCTCAGGCGTCGTATTGCAGCACAAGCATTGCGATCAGGACTATGACAATCCCGGGGAGGACCATAAGCTCAGGCAGGCCATGACCGAGGAGAAGATCGATGATCAGAACCATGCCGGGATAGAGGTAGGAATAGGCCATAACCCGGGTCGGTCCCAGATAAGCTATGGCATACTGGGTGAGAAAAAAGGTGATGACCGTGGTAAACAGGCTCAGATAGCAGATTCCGGCCCAGACTGAAAGCGGAATTTCAGTCCAGGCCACCTCTGGCAGATGGGACCCGGCTACCAGCAACAACCAGAGACTGCCGGTTACCAGGATCCAGAAGGTCATAACCAGCATGGATTCACCCCGGTGCAGCAGGCGAATAAGGGGCGTGTAGAAGCCCATGGCCAGGCAGCCACCGAGGAAGATCAGATCCCCGCGGTTCCAAGCCATGGCCAATAAGAGGGAAAGGTCACCGCGAAATATCACCCATACTGCCCCCACCATGCCGCAGGCCAGGGCGAGGAGTTGCTTCCCCACCAGCCGTTCCCGTACCAGAAAGACGGCATACACTCCGGAAATCGAGGGGACCAGAGTAAAGATGACGCTGGCATTGAGGGCTGTCGTCGAGCGCAGTGCGAGAAACATGCACCAGAAGAAGGTCACCAGGCAGGCACTGATCACAGCCGAGCGCCAGAAGAGTGACCAGGAAAAAAGCAGGCCGCAGCGACGCTGAACATAAGGGCCGAGCAGGCAGGCCGCAAGGATGAAACGGATGAGGGTAAGGACTGCCGGATCAAGCCCGGCGGCTATGGCGGCCCCTACGGTGAATGAGGTGGAGACAAGGGCAGCGCACAACACCATGAGCAGGTGAATGAAGGTGAGCGAGTGTCTCGGTTTTGCTGTATCAGATTGCACATTTCACCCGTATCACTCCATCACCTGTCCTTCTTTTGCCCGCATGAATCAAGCCGGTCAGGCCGAGCCGGTCTTTCAGGCCTTTGCAAACCGCACTTCGCCCTGTCCCGAAAAACGACCTGAGTCCTGGGCGTGTTTCAGGGTAGCCATGGCGAAATCAACTCGGAAGTTTTCACTGTCATCCGTCGTCCTGCCACCGACAGGGTCTTGCGGATGAAGCCGTACAGACAAAGGAGAGAAGCCCACAGCGGCAAGGGGAAAAAGACCGCGAGCTGACCATCGAGACGAATCGGTCAGCAGTCAGATGAGACTCGGAGCGGTCAGTTGCTGAGTATTTCCGAAGGTTGTTACGAAGATGAGGCGGTGGGGAAATCACCTCATCTTCGCAGGCTATGGGCTCTGGTCGATTTTTCAGATTTTTTTCGCCTGCGCTCCGAAAAGATACCGATAGACTACACCAACCAGTATGACAGACATGGGGGCTGCCCAAATCAGACCGATCCCCAGAGGAATAGCCGAGACAAGATAGATAAGCCCCATGACGAAAAAGAGCCCGGAGACCTTCCACCAGACCTTGTGAATCGCCTTGCGTGAGGCCTCCATGGCCTGCCACGGATCAAGCTGCCGGTCGATCATGAGGGGCAGTGCCATGGTATAACCGATAGCCAGATAGATTCCCGGCAGGACAAGCAGGACAAAGCCGCTGATCACCAGGAGCGTCATAAGGATCGAGGCGATCAACAATTTCAAGGCCATGGGAAAGCCAACAAAAACCATGTTCCAGGAGAAGTTCTTCTCGGCTGCCCGGCGAACACCGATATACATCAATCCTGCGGTAAAAAGTGTGGAAATGGCACCGACAAGAGACTGAACACCTATCTCGGCCCATATTCCGACAGCACTTGCAGGATCAACACCAAGAGCTGCCTGCATAAATGCCAGCCCAAGTCCCAGGATCAGCATGACCAGATACATCATTCCCACCGCCGCCCAGATTGACCCCTTGGCCCCCTTGGTATACTGCCAGGCCTCATTCAGGGCCTCGCCCATCGTGAAATCTGTTCGAGGCTCCATCCCTTGCGCAAATCTGCCGGAGGCTGCCGGGAGTTCTGTTGTTCCATGGGCTTGCTCTGCAGCAACGGCAACAGCCGGCACAGCCAGCAGGGTCGGCTCTAGGACCGGAGGGCGATTATCGTCCTCAAACCGCAGGGACTCCTGCTCGTCCGGTTTCTCCGGAACAGCCTCTCTGGTATCGGCAGAAGGTTCTTGATCCACCACTTCAGGTGAAGCACGCTCTTCGGCAGGTTCGGTCGAGGCCTCTTCAACCAGTTCAGCCTCAACTTCTCCAGCAAGCAGGGCCTTAATCTCTTCGGCCTTCTTGTCTTCTTCCAGGTCAGGGAAAGATTCAGTCGCCGGGGCAGCTTCGGCAGGTTCATCCTCGACAACCTCCGCCTCTTCACTCTCTTCAGACTTATCAAAATCCTGAGATGTGACAGGAGTGGGGTCATCCATGTGGTCAGGCTGTTCCAACACCTCCGAGGACTCATCTACTACTTCCGTCAGTGATTCTACAGCAGGCTTCTCGTCGGTAAGGGATGGAGCAGGAGATTCCCGGGTAAGAGGCGGTATTGGCTCTTGTTGCGCAACATCCCTAGATATCTCTTCATCTGCCTGACACCTGAATGTTTCCTGGCATTTTGGACACCTGATCTTTCTGCCGACATACGAATCATCAACTGAGCCTTTCACCCCGCAATGGGGACAATGCATTTTCATCGCCAAACCTCCCGATAAGACCTGTGCCCAGGCTACGATTTTCGTGTTAACAATTGACTCAGGCTATTGGCAAGACATGTTGCAAACGACCTCTGTTTTCAGGCAGGCAGACATATCCGGCAGTACAATTTTGCTTCATTTTCTTCAAGATAGGCATGGCTCAGAGTAAACCCACAGACAGAACAGGTCCCCAGTTCCGGTGCAGGAATCTTCTCCTGTGCCTGAACCAGCTGGCGCTCTAAGCCGTTTAAATAAAACGGCTATACCATTTAAACGGCAAGAACGGCATAAGGAGCCGTAACGAAATGGTCAGAAATGTAATGGTTATTTCGTACCGACTCCTAAATTGTTTTCATGCTTTAAAAATTGCATATTTATCGTATTATTAAATAGCAGAGTCAGCAAATAAAATACATATTTTAATTTTTCTCTCTCTTACCGTCAAATGGACATCCTTCTCATCGCTGCCATGTCCGCCAACCGGGTCATCGGACGACAAGGCCAAACTCCCTGGCATATCCCGGAAGAATTGGGCTTTTTCAAGGCCAC
>JANOIV010000016.1:0-5641 GCA_031407875.1 Desulfobulbaceae bacterium
TTTGTCGTTTCACAAGATTCCTCCGATGGAAGCAATCCCGGTGGTCAGCTATTATTTTTTCCGCTTTTCCCAGTCGGCCAGAAACTGTTTGATGCCGATATCAGTGAGTGGATGTTTGGCCAACTGCTCAATGACTTTGAGAGGTATCGTGGCGATATCGGCACCGATGAGAGCCGCATCCATGACGTGTTGGGGACTTCTCACGCTAGCGACAATGACCTCACTCCGGTAGCCATAGTTAGCGTAAACGGTCATGATGTCGTTGATCAGGTCCATGCCGTTCACCCCGATGTCATCAAGCCTCCCGACAAAGGGACTGACATAGGTTGCCCCGGCCTTGGCGGCCAGAAGGGCCTGGTTAACGGAAAAGACCAGGGTCACATTGGTCTTGATCCCTTCGGCGGTAAGTTGTTTTACCGCTTTCATTCCTTCCATTATCATCGGGATCTTGACGACTATTTTTTCGTCGAGGGCCGCCAATATGCGTGCTTCATCAACCATTCCCGCAGCATCAAGACTGACCACCTCGGCGCTCACCGGCCCGTCGACGATCCGGCAGATCTCCTTGATGATTTCTGCGAATGGCTTGTTTTCCCGGGCGATGAGGGAAGGATTGGTGGTTACACCATCTACCATTCCCATCTCGACACCCTTGTTGATCTCATTGATGTTCGCTGTATCAATGAAAAATTTCATTTCCCTTCTCCTTGCTTGATGAAAATATTGCAGCAGGTCTCGCTGCAGAAATAAACGATTGAATCTTTATGGTGCAAATGAATCGCCTGTTGGCGTGGTACAAGAGTATGACAGATCGGATCCTCGACGAGGACATCGTTTACCGGACCGCCATTCTTCACCGCTTTCTGTTGTTTTTCACCATTCTTGACTTTTTTTAAGCTTCCGACAAGCAGTCGGTAGGCCAGAAAGATGAGTATAGCGAGGATCACAAACCGTAACATGGATTCACTCTCTCCCTCTTTGATACATGATACGGACAATGAATGAAGGCATGCTCAAGAGCATAGAAATATACTTTTTTCAGTATACACTAAGATTGGCAAACCTTGAAGTTTTCTGCAAGAATTCAGGAATGGTTGGGTCCGCGCGCCTCACCATTCCTGCCGGATAATCTCCTGTGCAGGAATCTGGTTGCTTTTTATGCGATTAATCAGCTGTTGCTCCATTTCCTTGACCGTTAACGATCCCTCGCCTCGCAAATCCGGAGCAATCTCGGCCAGTGGACTGAGGACGAAGAGGCGTTCGGCAATATGCGGATGGGGTAAAATCAGCCCCGGCTCATTGACCGACAGACTGCCGTAATACAGGATATCCAGATCTAGAACACGGTCCTGATATCCGGCCGCCCTCCCATCTCTGGTTCTCCCGAAGGCCGCCTCAATCCTCAACAGCACCTGTAGGAGTTCATGGGCTGTGAGGTCGGCCTTCAGCTCACCTGCACAGTTGGTGAACCAGTGCCGACTGCTCATGCCCACCGGCGACGAGATATACGGACGGGAGATGGTCACAGTGGCGATACGGTCTTCTGCGCTGATCGTCCGCCACGCCGCAGAGAGTACTGCCGGTCCATCACCCAGATTTGAGCCTAAGCCGATGAATGCCCTTACCACTTCCGGTCCGGTCCTTTGCATTCAGTGCCCTAAAAATCCTGAAGTCCGAGGACATCAAACATATCATAGACCCCGCATTCCTTGCCGACAATCCAGGTCGCAGCCGTTGTAGCGCCTTTGGCAAAATGATCGCGGCTGTGGGCCCGATGGGAGATCTCCAGCCGTTCACCGGGGCCGGCAAAATAGATGGTATGTTCACCGACGATATCGGCGGCCCGAATGGATTGGATGCCGATTTCCCGCGGGTCACGCTCACCGATGATACCATTGCGGGCAAAGACGCCCACCTCCCTGAGGTTGCGGTTGACTCCGGCGGCAGCCATCTCGCCAAGTTTCAGGGCTGTACCGCTGGGGGCATCTTTTTTCTTGTTATGATGCGCTTCGAGTATCTCGATATCGAAATCATCCCCCAGAACAGCGGCAGTTTTCTTGGCCAGCTTGAACATAACATTGACACAGATGGACATATTCGGCGATTGCACACAGGGAAAATTGCGAGCCAAGTCTTGCAGCTCCTCCAGGTTCTCAGGAGATAGGCCGGTAGTGCCAATGACCATGGCCTTCTTGTGTTTGGCCGCCAGCCTGGCGAATTCCATAGTGGCCTTGTGAAAGGTGAAGTCAATGATGACATCTCCCTGCGCGATGACGGTCTCAAGGCCCTCCCGAATGACAACGCCGATCCGGTTACCGAAAATCAACTCACCGACATCTCTGCCGATGTATTTGTTGTCTGCCGCCTCAAATGCTGCGGCATAGGTGAGTCGGGGATGTTCTGCGACCATATGGGCCACACGCTGCCCCATCCTTCCGGCTGCGCCGGCGATTATTACCTTGATCATGATCTGCCCTGTCGATATTCGTTGATAAAAAGACTCAGCCGTTGCCGAACGAGAGGCCGGCTAGAGCAGTTCCAGGCCTGTCATGGCCGCTTTGAGTTTCTCGATACCGGCCTCATCCAGAGGCGCGAGAGGGAGCCTCGGCAGCCCACTGCGAATCCTGCCCAAAAACTCCACACCCATCTTGGCAGGAACGGGATTCGGCGCACAGAAAAGGGCCTTCATCAAAGGATACATGCGAAAATGCAGCCTCTGAGCCATCTTCAGGTCACCGGCCAGAGCGGCCTCCATCATTTCGGCCATCCCTTTGGGATAGACATTGGAGATAACCGAAATAACCCCTTTGCCTCCCACCAGGACGGTGGGCATGGCCGTGAAATCATCGCCGGAGAGGAGGATGAAATCATCAGGACAGAGGCGGAGTATGTCGCTTATCTGCTCGAGACTGCCGCAGGCCTCTTTTATGCCGATGATATTGTCTAGCCGGGAGAGTCGGGCCACGGTCTCCGGGGTCATGTTGATAGCTGTGCGTCCGGGCACATTATAGAGAAACAGCGGAATTTCGACAGCCTCAGCTATGGCCTTGAAATGCAGATATAATCCTTCCGCATTGGGTTTATTGTAATACGGGGTCACCGAGAGGACGGCGTCGGCCCCGCTGTCCTTGGCACTGGCAGTCAGTTCAATGGCCTCAAGGGTATTGTTGGCGCCGGTGCCGGCAATGACCGGGACACGCCCGGCAACCGTCTGCACTGTCAGCTCTATCACCCTTTTATGCTCGGCAAAGTTGAGAGTGGCCGATTCTCCGGTTGTGCCGCAGGGGACTATGCCATGTGTCCCTTCGCCAATCTGAAACTCGATCAGATCGACGAGTCCTTTTTCATCCAGGCAACCATTAACAAACGGTGTGACAATTGCGACATTTGCACCATGAAACCTTTCCATGACTTCTCCCTCGATTAAATCCTTCTACCGCTTTCTCTGCTCTATCTTTCCGGGGCACCGGATCAGAGCAGCGATTCCGCGGTCAGGTACCCTTCGTAAATACGTCTGGCCGGACCCTGCAGAAAGACATTCTGAACCGTTCCTGCACGCAGATCAAAAACAACTCTCAGCCGTTCTCCCCCGGAGGTAAGGACCTGAACCGGAGAGGCCACCTTGCCAAGCAGAGCGGCAATTATCGCCGAGGCGACAGCACCTGTGCCACAGGCCATAGTTTCGTCTTCCACACCTCTTTCGTAGGTACGGACATGGAGCTCGCCGTTTTCCAGCAGACGAATGAAATTGGCATTTGTCCCTGCAGGCCCGAACATCGGGTGATGGCGGACCTCTCTCCCCCATTCTTTCACGGGTAAATCCTTGTCGTCAACAAAAATAACGGCATGGGGAACTCCCGTATTGATAAAGCCCACGGCCATTTCCTGACCGCCGAGAACAAGAGTGCGCTCGAGATGGCAATCCACAGGAGGAGTCATCCGCAGACTGACAGTCTCCTCATCCGCCAGGACTTCCGCTTCAATGATGCCGGCCAGGGTTTGAAAAAGCATCTTTTTACCAGCTATTCCATTCTGATAGGCAAATCTTGCGACGCACCTGGCGCCGTTGCCGCACATCTCGGCAACAGAGCCGTCGGCATTGTAGAACTGCCATTGGAAGTCCGCATTCTCGGCCAGTTCAAGCAGAATGAGGCCATCCGCCCCGACAGAAAATTTGCGCCGGCAAATCCTCCGGGCGAACTCAGGTTGTTCAGCCATGGCAAGGCTTTTCTGGCGGTGGTCTATGATGACAAAATCGTTGCCCGCCCCACTCATCTTTGCAAAAGCAAGGGGAAAGAGGTCCTTCTTTGCCGTAATCCGTGCTTGTTCTTTCATGGTCATTCTCAAGTAACTCTTGCAAGGTCCGCAAGGCAGGTGCAGACAAGAGAGCCCTCCCGCCTGAGGTGAACAGAGGCAGGAGGGCCGATATTTCCAGCAAATTGAATGCCTGCTTGATCTCTGCAGCCGCTGTGGCTGTCAGTGTCTCGTGGTTACCTCGGCAGATTTTTCGCTCTCGTTGGCCGGCGTGGCCTGATCGATCGCCGTTACCGAATAGAAATAGCGGACTCCGGCAGTGGCTTTCTTATCAAGAAAAATCGTATACACCGGCTGGACAGCCCCGATAACTTCCGGGTCGGAATTTTCCGCACTGCGACGATAAACCTTGTAGCCACCAAGATCCTCTTCAGGCGATTTCTCCCACAGGATCTTGATACCCGTATCCGTCTCGACTGCCGTAACCCCCGTGGGTGGTGTGGGCGGAGTCAGATCGACAGAGAGGGCGGAAACCGGCCGGCTCGTTCCGCCAGCCACGATCTCACGACCAATTTTCAGCTGAGACTGTACCTGGTAGGCATATTTTTGTTTATTGACAACATTTTGATCAACAAAGGATGTTCCCCTCTCAACTACGTCGATCTTCTCAAATTCCTTACCGCCAGTGCTGCGCATGATCTGATACTGCAGCGGCTTATCGATCAGACCGCCGTCCTGGAGGGCGGTGACCGGCTGCCAGTTCAGGACGACCTGCCTGTTACCGGCCTTGGCCGCCAATCCTTCAGGAGCCTTGGCCGGGACATTCCAGATAAAGGTGATAATATTGGAGTCTGCGCTTTCGGCAAACCAGCTGGTACGGGAACGGACTTTAAAAAAATACTTATAGCCGGGACGCAGGCCTGTAAGCACGTAGACGGCCTTGCGCTTTTTACCGTCTTCCTTGGTGACGCCGCCCGGTTGCTCAAGGGGCTCAGCAAACGGAATCGGACAGGTACCGCAATAATCCTTGAGAGGCATCTCGGCCCGGAACAGTTCAAAAGAGGCCAGGTCTTCGATATCCGAACCCTTGATCGTCTCGACCGGAAATGACCATGAGAGTTTCACCCCTTTTGCATCCGCATCGAACCGCAGATCCTTGATCGCTTCAGGGACAACGGTATCCGGAGGAACGGGGTGATTTTTATAGCCACAGCCCCCGGTAAACAGCAAGGACGCCCCAATCAATAGACATGCTCCAGCAAAACGTGTCCTGCGTACAATGTTCATTATGCAATCCCCATTTGTTTTTCAGCATAACTGACCGCCTCTTCTACACGCTGCAAGCCAGTACCTCCAGTTGAGATACGGCTGTTCACCGAACCTTCAA
>JANOIV010000027.1:0-5129 GCA_031407875.1 Desulfobulbaceae bacterium
ATTCCCTGGCCGCTGGCCTCCAGGCCATGAGTGGAGCCGTTGTTGAGGGCAATCCAGTCAGCGGAAATGCCGTGGGCATTCAGGCCCTTGATCAAAAAGGAAGCGTCTTCGACACTGGAGAGGCCCTGGTCGCCCTTGATCTCTCCCACCTCGGTCTCAAGTCCGGCCCAGGTCGGGATATAGCTGCTCAATTCAATATTGGCCAGCAGGTTGCGGTCATCGGGCATATGAGAGGCGTCAATGGCAATCGAGGTGATGCCGGCTTCAAACATCGAGGGAATCTCCATCTTGGCAAAGGGCAAGTCGGCCTCGCTCTTGATACCGTAATGATCGGCGTGGATGGCCACCGGGATGGTGATTCCCATTTCATTGCAGACCGCATCCACCTGGCGGGCCATATTGTAGAAATTCACCGGACAGTAATTGCATTCGGAACGGGCAATCTCGATGATGATCGCCGCATCCGCCCTCTGGGCCGCCTGCAAGGCGCCGCGGATCACAAAGATATTGCGTCCGTTCGCGGCAATGGTCATGGCCTTGCCCTTGGCCGTAAGGGCCCGGTCAATGACCTTGCCGCTCACCAGCAGGGCCCGTGAATGTGGAAACAGGCGGCTTACACTCGGTGGCCTGCCAATCTGCACGGCCTTGTCAAATTCAGTCATGGCGCTCATCTATACCTCCCTGTTCAGGTTTTTCGACTTCAGAAAATTTAGTCCCTTAGAAGAATTTTCTGCATGTTTTTTGCGAAGAATTCTTCGTGAAGGGACTTATCCCGTTTATCGGGGTCAGGATATTGCTTCAGGACGTACTGCGTGCCCATCGGCTCGACGAGGATCAGTATATCTCTTTATAATGCACGAGGATGGAGAAATCCAGCGAACAATGCCAGGCCATATCGATATGTGCCCGCAGCGGGTCATTCTTCGGGAGGTTCACCCTGAAAACCCTGGAATCCTTTGCGGCCGAAGAGCCAGACGGCAAGCACGCTTATCTCATAGAGGATCATCAGAGGGATCCCCATCATCATCTGATTGACGACATCAGGGGTCGGGGTGAGGATGGCGGCGATAATGAAGTTGATCAGAATGGCATACTTGCGGTTGCGGTTGAGAAACGAGACATTGACCAGGCCGATCTTGGCGAGAAAGACCATGAGGATCGGCATCTCGAAAATGGCCCCGAAGGCCAGGAGGAGGCGGGTGGCCAGTGAGAAAAATTCACTCACCGACGGCAAGGCGGTCAGATACTCGTTGTTATAGCCGACCAGAAAGCGGAAGGCCGGCGGGAAAACGACCAGATAGCCGAAGGCGGCACCCCCGATAAAACAGCAGGTGGACAACAGGATGAAGGGAGTCAGTACCTTCTTTTCATGCTTGAAAAGACCGGGGGCGACAAACCGCCAGATCTGGGAGAAGATGACCGGACAGGCCAGCAGGAGACCTGCGACCAGGGCGAGCTTTAGATAAAAAAAAACCCTTCCTGGTACGAGGTGAAGATGAGCGAGGTGTCTTTCGGCAGGACATCGGTGAGCGGTTTGAAGAACCAGATGCCGATGGGACGGATAACGGTATAGGCCAGACAGAAGCCGACAAACACCGCGACAAAGGAGACAATGAGACAGGAGCGCAGCTCCCGCAGGTGGTCGGTCAGGGCCTGTTTTTCAAAATCTTCCATCTGGGTGTTCTGTTCCATGGCGGCTCAATAAAAAGAATCTTCGCAAGAGGATAAATCAGGGGGAAACTCCGCGTTCCTTACCATCTGCGAGACGAATTTGCAATGCCTTGCCGTCATGCCCTTGGGAATTTGCCTCAGAAGATGATAGAGTGGCTTCATCTGGAAAAATTGAGGTCCGACCTGACACGTTGGGCGGAGGATGTTTGAGCAATCCTGAGTCAGCGTGAAACTTAGGAGCCGTTACGAAATAACATGGCCATTTTCTTTATTTCGTTACGGCTCCTTATGCCGTTCTCGAAGATTGAATTGGCCATGTTATTTTCTGACAACGGCTTAGATCCTCTTATTGCATCGACACCCAAACGGAGGGAGCCAATATGGGCATTCAAAATATTCGCATGGCGCAATCGTGTGCAGCGGAGGCGCTCCAGGCAGTAAAGGAATTTCATGGGGCAGTGGCGCAGCCGGATATGGAGTTGGTGGTCTTCTTTTGCTCCAGCGAATACAATCTTGATGTGCTGGCTGCGGAAATGAACCGCCTATTTGCCGGGATCCAGGTTGTGGGCTGCACCACGGCTGGGGAAATCGGACCAGCTGGTTATCGCACGCATAGTCTGTCGGGTGTGAGCTTTCCTGCAGGCAGTTGCCTGGCCGTCAGCGGGCTGCTGGATCGTTTGAGCCAATTCGATATCGCCAGAGGGCATGACTTTGCTCAAACTCTGTTACAGCGGCTTGAAAGCAGAGTCCTGGGAGCAAACCCGGACAACAGCTTTGCATTTATGTTGATTGACGGTTTGTCCATTCGTGAAGAGCCTGTGACACATGCATTGCAGTACGCGTTGGGCAAGATACCGCTGTTTGGCGGTTCGGCGGGTGATGATCTGAAATTTGCCAAAACCCACGTTTATAGTGATGGACGCTTCCATTCCGATAGCACCGTACTGATCCTGATCAACACCTCCTTGCCTTTCAAAATATTCAAGACCCAGCATTTTGTTTCCACCGACGAACGGCTGGTTGTTACGGAAGCCGATCCCGCCAGGCGCATCGTCAAGGAGATCAACGGGCTGTCCGCCTTGCGACATTGCAAAGGTAGTCTTCTTCTGGAAAGGCGCATCGTCAAGGAGATCAACGGGCTGTCCGCCGCCGCAGAGTATGCCCGGCTGGTGGGTGTTGACGTGCATGAGCTTAATTCCATGCGCTTCGCCGCTTCGCCTGTCGTGGTGATGATAGACGGCACTGATTATGTGCGCTCTATCCAGAAGGCGAATGCCGACGGCAGCCTGACTTTTTATTGCGCCATTGAGGAGGGACTGGTGCTCAGGGCGGCGCATGGCGTGGATCTGGCGAATAATCTGGAGCAGGCTTTCGACAAAATCCGGGCGGAAATCGGGCAGCCACAACTCGTTTTCGGCTGCGATTGCATCCTGCGCAATCTGGAAATTTCCCAGAACGGTTTGCAAGATCGTGTCGGTGAGATTTTCCGTCGCAATAACACCATAGGTTTTAGCAGCTACGGCGAACAGTTCCACGGTGTACACGTCAACCAGACCCTCACCGGGATCGCTATCGGCACTGCCCCGGAACCAATCCGGGAGGTGCGCGATGCCTGAACACGAGAAGCCGACATCCGGCGCAAACGATGAGGCTTTGCAGGCCGAAATCGTACGTCTGAACAAGATCATCCAGGCGCTGATGAATCGTGCCGAACGCAACGCAAGCATTCAGGGATCGGATTTCAACCTGTTCCATACAGCGATCACGCTTGAAGAACAGGTGCGCCGCCGCACCGGGGAGCTGGAGGCGGCACGACTGGAAACAGAGAAAATCACCCGTGCCTTGCGTAAAAGCGAAAACCATTACCGCTTGCTCGTCGAAAACTCTCCCGTGAGCATTCACGAAATAGGGATGGATGGCAGGATAATCTCCATGAACTGGGCGGGTCTTGCCATGCGGGGGGTTAAAGAGGAAGGCGATGTACAAGGCTCTTTATATTTGGATGCAGTCTGTGATACCGACCGGGAACGCATGGGAGAACTGCTCGCCAAGGCGTATGCCGGCGAGACCAGCCACTTCGAGTTTCAGGCCAACGGGCCGCGCGGGCCGTTTTTTAAATCGAGTTTTGTACCCATCAAGAACAAAAATGGCAGCGTTGAAAAACTGATGGGAATAACGGAGGACATCACCGAGCGCAAGAAAGCCGAGGAACAGATTCGCAACTTCGCCTTCTATGACACCTTGACGCAACTTCCCAATCGCCGCCTGCTCAACGACCGCATGGGACAGACGATGGCCGCCGGTAAACGCAGCGGTCGTTATGGCGCGGTGATATTCCTGGACCTGGACAACTTCAAGCCGCTCAATGATACGCATGGACATGATGTGGGTGATTTGTTGTTGGTCGAGGTAGCGCGTCGCATCACCAGTTGTCTGCGTGAAATGGATACCGTCGCGCGTTTCGGTGGCGATGAGTTTGTGGTGCTGCTCAGTGAGTTGGAGGTGGATAAAGAACTCTCCGTTGCGCAGGCCGGCATTGTAGCTGAAAAGATCCGCATCACTCTGGCGGAGCCTTATTTGCTGATGTGCAAGCAAGAGGGTGATGGAGAAGCCACGGTGGAACATCATTGCACGTCGAGTATTGGCGTGGTGTTGTTTGCCGGTCACGAAGCCTGCCAGGAAGACATCCTCAAGTGGGCTGATATAGCGATGTATGAAGCGAAAGAGAGCGGGCGCAACATAATCCGTTTTTTCGCCAGGCAATCTTGCGGATAGGGTCAACGACCATTGAGGAAGGAAGAAAACTGGCTAAAAACATATGAAGAAATACATGGTAGTGGAGCACTTCAGGCCAGGATGTTTTGGTGAGCTCTACAAGAGATTTAATGAAAAAGGGAAAATGCTGCCTGAAGGCTTGAATTATCTTAATTCATGGGTCAACAAAGACAATAAGATTTGCTATCAGCTCATGAAAAGCAGCAATGTTGAGCTTTTCAGTCAATGGACAAAAAACTGGGATGATCTCACTGAATTTGAGATAGTGCCAATAGACTGATATTCTCCAGAAAAAAATAAAATGATGGGACTCTCCCTGCAGCCGCGGATTCAGCGTCTCTGCAGACGCACCGACCACCTCCAGGTCCTTGATTGCAATGCCTAGCCCCTGGTTTACCTATATAATCCGCTGCAGTGACGAAACGCTTTACACCGGCGTCACCACAGATCTGACACGACGCCTGACGGAGCATAATTCCCCCAAGGGCGGGGCGAGGTACACCCGAACCAGGCAGCCGGTGCAACTGGTCTTTGCCGAAAATATGGCCTCCCGTTCTCTGGCCTGCCGGCGGGAATATGCCATTAAACAGTTGTCGGCAGCAGCCAAAAAACGACTCATAAACGACCACTGCCCAAAAGATAATGCCTGAGTCACCCGTTGAGCACTTGTTTTTTCGCTAAGG
>JANOIV010000086.1:0-24501 GCA_031407875.1 Desulfobulbaceae bacterium
CACGGAAAATCCAGTAGCTGTAGGTAGTGTAGGTCAGGATGACCGGCAGGAGAACGGCCATTACCACCAGCATGAACCGGAGGGTCGTTGGACTGGCGGCGACCTCCTGAACTGTTAAGCTGGCGGAGTCGATGCTCGGGATCATGCCTGGATAGAAGCCGATGGAAAGACCGGTGAATGAAAAAATGATGATCAACCAGTTCCAGACCAGCGGAGCAAGGTGTTTTTTCAGGCGCAGGCTGCGGAAATACATGATAAAAGCGCCCATCGTCAAGAAACAGAAAAGATAGAGAAGAGATGGCGGCCAGGCCGTCCATTTTGCTGCCATCTCCTTGTGAAGCGCGCTGGTCCCGACATAGACTGCAGCCGAGACAATAATGGTGAGTCGGCCCGATAACCTGGCCGTGCGATAACTCCATTCCTGCAGTCCTTCGGTCGTCCGGGCAATCAAGAATCCTGCCCCCAGCATCAGATAGCCGCAGACGACGCCGGCGGCGGCAATTGCCGAATACCAATTCACCCAGTCTCCGGGATGCCCGGCGAATGTATCAGACTGGACCGAGATACCGCCCAGTAGCCCGCCAAGAGCAAATCCTTGGCCGAGGGTGGCCATCAGGCTGCCGATGCCGAACGATACGAGCCAAACCGGTTTCCGTTTGGCATTGGCATGAAATTCAAAAGCCACTCCACGAAAGATAAAACCGAACAACATCAGCGTGAATGGAATGTAGAGAGCTGAGAGGACAATAGAATAAAAAAGCGGAAAAGCGCCGAACAATATGCCGCCGAGGATGACGAGCCAGGTCTGATTGCCATGCCAGATCGTCTGGATGGATTGCATCATTTCATTCTTTTGTTCCCAGTCTCGGGTAAAGAGGGTCAGCATGCCGATGCCGAGATCAGCCCCATCGGTCAGTGCATAATAGAGCAGGAAAAAACCGACGAGCAGCAGCCATATTGTGGCCAGATTTGCATTTATTATGTCCATCAGAGTATGTCCTGTTTATATGGTTGCGGAACTCTCTTGATCAAACTCGCGGCAGGATCACCCCTCGCCGCTGACTCCTGGATAACGGCTGAAGTCGGGACCTTTGTTGAGCAGGCGCTTGGCAAAAACAAGAAAAAGAATGAACAGCAGGGCGTAAATTCCCACGAAACCGAGCAGTGAAACTGCAACCGTTTCGGCGGGAAGCCTGCTCACGCCGTCCTCCGTCCGCAATACCCCTTGGATCACCCATGGCTGTCTCCCCACTTCCCGGACGACCCATCCCGCCTCCATGGCTATATAGCTCAGCGGGATCGCCGCCATCCAGGAATAGAGCAGCCATTTTTGCCGGCCTACCCGTTCCGGAACCAGTTCTCCCTTCCGCCAGGCCCACAGGGACCAGAGCATCAGCAGAACCAGGGCAACACCTATGCCCAGCATGATCCTGAAGGAATAAAAGGGGAGCAGCAATGGCGGTTGATCTTCAACCGGTACGTCCCGCAGACCGGTGACCTGACCGGTCGGCGAGAGGGTGGTTATAAGACTGAGGGCATACGGCATCTCGATGGCCCAGACGTTGTCTTGTAATTCTTTATCAGGCCAGGCCAGGATTTTCCAGGCAGCACCCTCGCCCTCGGAATTTGTCAGCCAGTGGGCCTCCATCGCCGCGAGCTTTACCGGCTGATTGTGAAAAACCGACTTGCCAACCCCGTCTCCGACGACGACCTGGAGGGTGGTGATTAAAGCCGCGGCTACGAGCATCATTTTGAATGAGGTAAGGAAAAATTCCGTGTGCCGGTCCCGCAACAGATACCAGGCGCTGATACCGCCGATAACAAAGAGTGAAATCTCCAGGCAGGCAAGCCACATGTGGGTGATGCCCCAGAAGGCATCCGGATTCCAAATTGCAGCAAAAGTGTCTGTCAGGAAAAACCGGTTGTCGATGAATTCTCCGCCGAGCGGGGTCTGCATCCAGGAATTAGCCGCCATTATCCAGAAAGCGGACAGCGAGCCGCCAAAAGCGACCATGCAGGTGGCAAAAAGATGCATACCGGGCGACACCCTTTTCCAGCCGAAGGCCATGATTCCCAGAAAAGCGGCCTCAAGCATAAAGGCCATTGACGCCTCAAAGCCCAGCAGATGCCCGAAGATATCGCCACCCACCCGTGAAAAAACACTCCAGTTTGTGCCGAATTGAAACTCCATGGGGATGCCGCTGACCACTCCTACGGCAAAATTGAGCAGGAAAAGGCGCATCCAAAACCGGGCATGGTGGTAGTAACGCACCTCGCGGGTCATGAGCCAGCGCGCCTCCATTACCACAAGGAAGATGCTCAGCCCGATGGTCAGAACCGGCCAGATGATATGAAATATGGCGGTAAATGCAAAATGCAGGCGGGAGAGAAAAATATGATCCTGAAAAATTTCCATGTCCAACTACTCCCCAAGTTGATGTATTTTCTTTATATTTCCAGGCGGTTACTCATCACGCTCAACCGACCGTAAGCCTCACACCCCACTGCCCTTGACGGCTGCTCCCAGAATCGCAAAGCGCGACTCCTTATAGCCATCGAGCAGTCGCAGACCTGATGCAGCAAGAGCGGCACGATATTCGGGGCCGTGAAAACGATTTTCACGCGGATGATCCAGGATCCTGAGGAACAGGGGATTAGCGTACAGCGGCGGATAAATTTCCTCAAAGAAGAAGACGCCGCTCTCCTTGAGCACCCTGGCTATCTCCGTGACGCCCTTCTGCCAGTCTTCCAGGTGATGGATAATACCGTAATTAAAAACGGCATCAAAACAGTGATCGACAAACGGCAGTTCCTGGGCATCACCCACCAGCAGGTGTAACGGCACGTTTTTCCAGGCCGATTGCTTCTTTTTTGCGGCTTTTAGCATGTCCACATCAATGTCCAGGGCATGGATGGAGATCGGAGCAAAGAACTGGTTGATAATTCGTGCCCCGACACCGCAGCCGCACCCGATTTCCAGACATCTGCCGCCGGGCGCAAGATTACCTATTTTTTTGAAGAAACGGGCTTCCTGCAGCTGCACATACCTCCTCACCGGGCTGTTCACCCAGAGTCGCTCCGGCCAGTTTACTTTCATTGCGCCTCCTTGCGGCCCTGGAATATTTTGGCAATGCCGAAGGTCAGTTTGGTGATTTTTGGCTCGGAGAAGCCCGCCGCAGCGATTTCAGCGATAAACTGCTCGTCATCAGGAAATGCATCGACCGATTCGGCCAGGTAACTGTAGGCATAATTAGTACGGGAAAGCAGGTTACCTACTGGCGGCAGGATATGGTCAAAATAAAAACGATACAACCGGTTAAGCAGCGGCTGGTCCGGATAGGAAAATTCCATGACAAAGAGCCGGCCGCCCGGCTTCAGGACACGATGGAATTCACTGAGAGCCAGATAACGCTCTTCCATGTTGCGGATACCAAAGGAAATAGTCACGGCATCTACCGAGCCGCTTCGTATCGGCAGCTGCCGACCATCTCCCGCAGTCAGGATTACCTTGGCCTCAGGGCCTCGGGCGGCAATTTTTCTGCTTGCCACAGCCAGCATAGCCGGGGAAAAATCAACCCCTACTATCCGCACCCGAGGATACCGGAGGCTGATGGCAAGAGCGGTCTCAGCGGTGCCGACCGCGACATCAAGGACAGTTCCCCCGTTTTCCAGTTGCAGGCTTTCCGCCAGGGCATGCCGCCAGTAAATATCCCGACGCAGGGAAAGAAAACTGTTCTGGAAATCGTAGCTCGGGGCGATTGTTTCAAACATCGCCTTAACGGCCGAATCTTTCATATTGTGCTCCCAATAGTCGCGGCCACCCATTCGATCTCGCGCATAAGGCAATCAGTAACGGAACCGCCCTGCAGATCGGGCGGCAGAATAGTCCAGGTATAGGTTTCCACCTCAAGTACCAGATGGGCAGGGAACAGGGGCAGGATCTCCTCAAGAAAAAAACGAGTACTCCCGCAGTCTCTGGTTTTATCCATAAAAACCGGCACATGAAAATGGACGCGCCACTCCTCAACATCAGCAGGAGCGACCGAAATGGCCAGATCAAGATCATCATAGCGCAGCAGTTCTCCACTTTTTTTCCTGCCGACTGTCTGATGAAGGTAACATGGCTCCTGAAAACGTTTGAGAAGGCAGATCTGCGGATCCGCCAGCCGAAGGGCTGAGGACACCTGTACGTGACCGATTCTGATGCCGTTGTACGCCAGAAGCTCAAGGGATGCAGCCGGACTCTCAAACTGCAGTGCCTGGTGACAGCAGTCATAGCAGACCGCCAGCCGAGCCTGCTGGGTCGGCGGTAGGGCCAGACGGGCGAAAAGTTCAACAACATCGCGAGTAGTCTCCAGGACGCAGCCGGGCTCCGGCTCCATGGAGAGGAGGATTTCCCTGCCGGTATTCTGAGCCAGATGGTCCAGAAAATCAAGGGCAGACTGGATATGTTTTTTCACCGTCGGGAAGTCCTCCCGGCTGATGCAGGAACGAAACCCCACCGGCACCGTGGAAATCGAGCCGGTCATGCCCTCCGGCAGCCACATGCTCAGCAGTTCCGCAAGTTTTTTCGTATAGTCAAGTCGCTCAACGAAACGCCAGTCCGGAAGATATACCGCCTGCTTGACCGGGGCATGATGAAAGGTGCCATAAGGGAAGCCATTAACGGTCGCTACATAGAACCCCTCTTCCAGGCACCAGCGGTGGAAGTCCGCAGCTTCCTTAAGGGTTATTTCACGGGCTGCCCGGCCGGACAAGCGCAGACCGATAGGAAAGAGAGCGTCAGGGGACAAGCGCTCCTTAACCACCGGCGCATGCTGGCGGACAGCAGAAAAAATTTCCGGCCAGCTCTCCCCCGGGTGAATGTTCGTGCAATATGTTATCGCTGGTTGAACAGCATTACCCTGTCGTCCTTCGATAATGGCTCCCGAAACTTCATTTTCCGTTGCCAGGCAGGCACTAAAGGACGGTGTCAATGCAATTCTCCATATAGAGGTGCGGAACTGCCGATTTGCTCGTCTCCATATCCCCTGCCGCTGTCATACAATAGCAATTCATTGACGCAGCGCGCCATCAAGGGTATCTCGATCCGGTCAACCTCTTTTTTGCTGCCGATGCCGGTCAGCAGCGTAATTGCCAGCTCCCCGCCCAGATGCTCCCGGAATTCATCGAGGGCCGCACTGACATCCAGTGCGGCAAGAGTCGGGTGATACAATGGCAGGCCCAGATCGCCAAGCAGGGTGAAAATCTGCCGCAACTCACTTTTCTCAATCATTTCGTTATAATATGAATAGAGACTGTCCAGGGCGATACCAATAGAAACCGCTTCGCCATGCCTGAGCAGGCCGCCGGTCAGCGCCTCAAGTTTGTGTGCCGACCAGTGGCCGAAATCAAGGGGACGGGCCGAACCTAGCTCGAAAGGATCTCCTCCGGTGCCGATATGGTGCATATGCAGGGCCGCACAGCGATGGATCATCTCTTCCATCGGCCGGGGACTGAAAGAGGCAAGACCGACCCTCTGCTCATAGAGATAGGTAAAAAATGATCTGTCCTTGATCAGCGCCACCTTCACCGCTTCAGCTATGCCTGCCCGCAATTCCCGGGCCGGAAGGGTATCCAGGAAGGCGAAGTCATTGATAACGGCAAACGGTGGAGCAAAGGTACCGATGAAATTTTTCCGGCCCAGGGCATTGATGCCGTTTTTCACGCCGACACCGGCATCGTTCTGACCTAAAACCGTCGTCGGCATGCGTATGAGCCGCAGCCCCCGGTGGGCGACAGCCGCTGCATAACCGACAGCATCGAGCACAGCGCCACCGCCGATCACCAGTATATAAGAATGCCGGCACAGGTGGTGATCCTGGACGTACTTCATTATCGTGTCGATTACCCCAGGCTTATTTTTACAGCTCTCACCGCCTTCCACAATGAGAATGGGTCTGCACAGCTGCATAACCTCCCGGTGGGCTTCAGCGTAAGATTCAATCTGACCTGCCAGGGTGGGATGCTCGGCGAGAACGCCGGAATCAACGACACAGAGAACATTGTGGTGTTTCCCCTCCCCTTGCAAAAAAACCGAGGCCAGTAACGGGTCCTCCGTCTGGAAGACATTCCGGCTGAAAAAAACAGGGAAGGTATACTGGATACTGAACTGCTGTGTAAGCGTCTGCATGGAAAGATCCCGAGTCATATTGGCTTGGTGGCCACCTATCTGTCAAAAGTGTCATTAAGAGTATTGCTTTCTCCGAATGTTTTGTCAACCCGCCCGGATCTTAGAACTACCAGGCGAGAGCTGACAGGGCGAAAATGAGGAGTATACAGGGGTAGTAGCTTGCCCGGTTGAACAGGGCCGAGGCTTCATCCCTGTCCCTGGTCTGAAAAAGGCGCAGGGCCGGTAAAATCAGCAGGTACACCCCAACGAAAATGGTGACCAGGTAGAGAGGGAAAGGTAATTGCAGCGGAGCGACTTGGAAAAGTACTCCGCTCAGAACGAGGCTTGCGCAGAGAGTTGAAAGGACAATGGCGCTTGCGATCCTTGGGCCGAGAGAAACAGGTACGGTTCGGGCCTGTGTGGCCATATCCTCCTGCATGTCATGCCAGTCAGCCGGTACATTCTGGCCGCCTATCTCCCAGAAAAACAGCCAGAAAAAAATCAACAGCAACAGGTTGGGTTCAGGAGAGGGATCAACCGCGAATACCGCCGCAAGTCCACCGAGGGTTTTGACGATCCCGCTCACCAACGCCCTCAGGTGGCTGATCTGCAGCAGCAGGCAATACAGAATTTCAAGGATGCAGCCACTGACCAGGATGAGGGCACAGACCGGATTGAGCATGTAGGCGCTCAACAGGGAAACTATCATCCAGCCGCCCGTCCAGGCAACTGCTTCCGACATGTTTAATAACCCTCGGGCCAGAGGATGCCGGATATAGGTAGCATCAAGATAGCCGGTTTCCCGATAAAATCCAGCTTGGCCGATCTTTTTCTTATCATTTCGATAATCGACTATGTCGTTCAGGGCATAGACCGCAGTGTATCCGGCAAAAGCGGCAATTATGCCTGTCAGGATAACCTGCGGTGCAGGTAGATGACCCAGCCACAGCAGAGCCGCTAATAAGGGTGTGCACATATCGAGCAGGCCGTGCGGAGTTCTGGAAAGAGCCATGAACAGCTTTATTCTTGAATATTCACTCTGTTCGACACCGTTCATATTATCCACTGAATGTATTGCTGCACATTCAAACATGTTAGCTGAGATTTGATTAAAATCATATAATTTAAGCCAATAAAGAAATCCTTGGACTCTTTGAGAGGCAAACTAATTCATCTCCTTTCCGGGGGTAACCGATACCGGCCCCTCTAAGGTCGGTTGTTTAATTTTTCAACACCTCAACGCCTCTCGGACCCTGGCTGCCGATTCTTTTGGGGGAGAAGTGAAAAATTGATTCATTTACAACAACTTCAGATTGCTAAAGGGCTTCAAGGGAAGGGATGGCATAAGACTATGGCAGCTGCGTCTTCAGAAAATCCAGCAATTGTGAAGGGAAAAGACCCAACAGGACGATGAGGGCGGAAGAGAGTACCAGAACTGCAGTCTCGAAGACACTGATATTCTCTCGTTCTTCATATTTGGATCGTTGCAGGTATAAGGCGGTTACAATCCGCAGGTAGTAGTAAATCGATACAGCAGCTGTGAGGATGCCGATGATTGCCAGTGTGAATTCACCGGCACGAATAGCCGATGCGAATATCAGAAATTTGCCGGTAAAACCGATTGAGGGCGGGATACCTGCCAGGGAAAACAGCGCCACGGCCAGCACGCCGGCGGCAACCGGATGGGTGAATCCGCGACCGCGATAATCGTCAAGACTTGCACCACAGCCATTGCGTTCCAGTATGCCGATGGCCCCGAAGGCCGCCAGGCTCATTATCCCGTAGGCAATTGCATAGAAAGCGGCAGCCTGAAATCCGTCCCCCTTGTAACTGATCAGCGCCACCACGACATATCCCATCTGGGCGATGGAAGAATAGGCCAGCATCCTGCGGACCCGGTTTTGCCGCAAAGCCGCCAGGTTTCCCACCAGCATGGAGAGCAGCGCCATGGCAAAAAGCGGGATGCGCAGTATCGCTAGGTCACCCGCATGCGGCCACAGCAGGAGCAGCAGCAAAACCGCCGCACCTTTTGACCCGCCCGAGAGGAAGGCGACTACCGGCGCCGGTGCAGCTTCATAGATATCCGGGGTCCAGAGATGGGCCGGCACCAGTGAGAGCTTGAAGATAATTCCGATGAGCACGCACCCCCATCCGGCCAGCACCACCGGCACGACAACACCTCCAGCCAGGGTAAGCTGCATTACCTTGCCGATGTCAAGAGTCCCGGCAACGCTGAATAACAGGGCGATGCCGAATGCCAGGAAGGCGGCGCTGAGCACCCCCATCAGCAGATACTTGAGCCCGGCCTCGCCGGAGACTATCTGTTCACGGTCGATGGCTGCCAGAATATAGAAACCGAAGGTCATGGCTTCAAGGCCAAGGAAAATGATCAGTAGATTGGTGGCTGCGGCCAGCGCGACCATACCGAAGGTGGCGAACAGGATGGTGGCCGGATATTCCTCGCCACGGATGCGGCGATGGGTGGTATCGCCACTGGCGAGCACCAGCACCGCGGCAGCCATAAACGCGAAAAACGCCGTGAACAGCCGCGTCAGACCGCTGCCCGAAAGACCCAGGGTGGGGGCGAGCGGAACATCCGGTGTCTGCATTGACCAGAGCCCTGCCCCGACTGCCGCGACAACCGCTATAACGGTTCCAGCCGTTTGACTGCGCGTCACTGCGCCGTTGATCAGTGTCAGTAACGCCCCGAACGCCAGAATCAGCAGAGGAAGGGCTATCCAGATATCAGCCAGGGTCACGATGCTCCTCCCGTCAAAATGCCTATCGGTATAGCCAGCATATCGAGCAGCGGTCCGGGGTGAAGACCTATGAAAATCACACCCAGGGCCAGAATCGTCAGAATCAGGATCTCCCGGGAGGTCAGATCCGGAATCGCCAAAGGCTGCCGTTCTTCCTGGAACAGCAGGGCCTGCACCAGGCGCACGGTATAGACCAGCGACATGATCAGGCCGAAAAAAGCCAGGATTGTGGCCGTTTGCTGGGCCTTGTAGGAACCGATCAGGATCAGGAACTCGCCTATGAAGTTATTCAGGCCGGGCAGTCCGGCCGAGGCCATGGCAAAGAGCATGAAGAAGCAGGAAAGAACGGGAGCTTTGCCCCATAGACCACCGTAGTCGCTGATTTCTCGTGTCTGGGTCCGCGAGGCCAGCATGCCGACCATGGCAAAGAGTGCCGAGGTGGTCACGCCGTGGCTAACCATCAGAACAATAGAGCCGGAGAGCGCAAGCGGCGTCCAGGCCGCGATGCCCAGGGCCACGAACCCCATGTGCCCCACACTGGAGTAGGCAACCAGTCGCTTCATATCTTTTTGGGCAAAGGCGATCCAAGCGCCATACAGGATGCCGGTTACCGCCATGATGATGAGGAGCGGAGTCAGCGTGCGGGCCGCTTCGGGGAAGAGCGGATAGCCGAAGCGAATCAGCCCGTAAGCCCCGGTCTTCAGCAGCAGACCGGCCAGGTCGATGCTGCCTGCCGTAGAGGCATCGGTGTGGGCATCGGGTAGCCAGGTGTGGAAAGGCACGAGCGGAAATTTGATGGCAAAGCTTAAGAGAAACGCGGCATACAGCCAGAGCCCGACAACCGGATCGAGACTGGTTCCGATGAGTGCGGTCAGGTTGAAGGTATATACGCCGCTCTGGTTGCCGTGGATCAGGTAGATGCCGATGATGGCAAGCAGCATGAGCAGGGAGCCGGCCAGGGTGAAGACAAAGAATTTGACCGCCGAGTAAATCTTTCGGCCATGGCCCCAGATGCCGATCAGGAAAAACATCGGGATCAGCATCGCCTCCCAGAAGAGATAGAACAGGAAGAGGTCCAGAGCGAGAAATACCCCTAAGATACTGCTCTCCAAAACCAGCAGCATGATATAGTGCAGTGCCGTGCGCTCGGTGATGGTGCGCCAGGATGCCAGCATGGCAATAATCGTGAGGAATGCGGTCATTATCACCATCAACAGGCTGAAACCGTCCATTCCCACGGTGAAACGTATGCCGAGGGCATCTATCCAGGAGAAGTCCTCGAATAGGAAGAAGCCCGGAGGGGCACCGACCGGATGTATACCTGCGGCAGACCAGGCCCAGAAGGCGATAGCCAGCTCCAGAATGGCCATTCCGAGGGCGACGTACTTGGCCGATGATTCAGATTTTCGGAGCGGGATCAGACAGATGGCGCTTGCCAGCGGGAGCAGGATCAGGATTGTCAGCACAGGCAGCGTCGTCATAGAATCTCCCATGCGAACCAGACGATCATCAGCGCCGCACCACCGACCAGGCTCAGCATGTAGGCAGATAGCCGCCCGCTGCCCCACCCGCCCAGGAATTGTCCGGTGCGACCGAGCTGGACGGCCATCCGATCGAGCGAGTCGTCGATGAGGCCTTCATCCACACGCTCCCACAGGGTGGCTGCCAGCCATTTGTACGGACGGATGAAAAGGAAGAGGTAAAGGTTATCAATATACCATCCCGCCTGGAGAAAGGCTACCACCCCTGCCGACGGCTGTTCTGCCCGGACTCTACGCACTTCACGGCGTTCCCGGCCGTAGTACCACCAGGCGACGCCGATCCCGGATAAGGCAACCACGGAAGCCAATCCCTGCAAAGCCAGTTCAGTTGCGTGGGAAAGAGATCCGCCTCCAGCATTCAGCGGGGCCAGAAAGGAATCGAGCAGGCCGTTTCCCATATATGCAGGAATGTTGAATATTCCACCCACCAGAGCGAGAAGAGCCAGAGGGATGAGCATAATCTCCATGATCCGGGGCAACGGCTTCACGGTTGCATGGAGCGCATCTCGCTTTGGCGGAATGGGGGCCAAAGAATCTCCGAAGACGATAAACATCATCCTGAACGTGTAGATAGCGGTGAGAAAGACAGTGAACATCCCCACCACGTAGAGTGTGCCATAGAACATCCCACCTTTTACCCAGACCGCGGCCAGGATGCTGTCCTTGCTGAAGAATCCACCCGTCCCCGGCACCCCGGCCAGACACAAGGCCCCGATCAGGAAAGGCCAGAAGATGCCCGGCAGCAAGCGGCGAAGCCCGCCCATGCGGAAGATATCCTGCTCATGATGCATGGCGGTGATCACGCATCCGGCCCCCAGAAACAACAGGGCTTTGAAAAAGGCGTGCATGATCAGATGGAAGGTGGCCGCGGTAATCGCCCCGCTGCCGACGGCAAGCATCATGTAGCCGATCTGGCTGATGGTTGAGTAGGCCAGAATCCGTTTTAGGTCGCGTTCGGCAATGGCGCAGGTAGCCCCGTAGAAGGCGGTGAAGGCCCCGGTCATCGCTATTGCGGCGGTTACAGTGGTTGAGACCCCAATCAGAGGAAACATGCGCATCAGCAGATAGATCCCGGCCGTGACCATGGTTGCGGCGTGGATCTGGGCCGATACCGGGGTCGGGCCGGCCATGGCATCCGGCAGCCAGACCATCAGGGGCGCCTGCGCAGATTTGCCCATGGCCCCCAAGAGGAGCAGGAGACCCAAGGCGGTGATCACCTCCATGCTGACCAGATGCCCCATCTGGTTCAACTGGGTGATGGAAAGGGTATTAAAGAGCTGGAACATCCAGACGATGGCAATGCCAAGGCCAATATCGCCGATACGGGTAACGATAAATGCCTTGCGACCGGCGGTGGCGTTCTTCGTCTCTTTGTACCAGAAACCGATCAGGGCGTATGAACAGAAACCGACACCTTCCCAGCCCAGGTAGAGCAGCGGCAGATTCTCGGCCAGCACCAATACCAGCATTGCCCCAACAAACAAATTAAGCAAAATGAAGAACCGAACGTGGCAAGGGTCGTCACGCATATAACCGATGGAATAGAGATGAATCAGTCCGCAGACAAAGGTGATCATCAGGCAGAGCGAAAGCGACAACGGATCGAGGTAGATGGTTATCGGGACCTTGAGGTCAAACGAAGAAAACCATGAGCCGATCTCCACCACGGCGGGGCCGGAATAGGCGCCCGCGGCGAACAGCGCTGCGATAAAGCTCCCCCAGACCACGGAGCAGGCCAAAACTTCAACCACCCGGCGGGGAAACATGCGTCCCAACAGGATGTTGATGATCCCTCCCAGGAACGGCAGCAGGAGTATCAGTACAAGGGCTGTTTTCAATCTCTTAGCTCCCGGAATTCGTCCACATTCACCGTTTTCTTCCGCCTGTGCAGATAAACGACCATGGCCAATGCCAGTGAGACCTCAGCCGATGTCATCGCCATGATCATCAGAGCGAATATCTGCCCATCGGCCACACCCCAGTAGTTTGATCCTGCTACGAATACCAGCATGGCGGCATTCAGCATAATCTCGATCCCGATCAGCAGCATAATGACGTTTGCACGCCAGATCAGTACGCAGATCAGACCCAGTGCGAACAGAATCGACGCAAATATGAGCAGGTGCATGAGCGGCACGATCATTGTTTGCGCCTCCTTCCCAGATACAGAGCGCCGACGACGGCAAAGAGCAGTTGCATGGAAATGATTTCGATGGCCACCCCGTACTTGGTAAAGAGGGTTACGGCAAACTCCTTGACGCTCACTATGTGCGGATCGGCCGAAATAACGGCAGGACGGCTCGTAATAAGCAGCACCAGGGAAATCAGGATGATTCCGGATAACAGCAGGGCCGGCAGACAGTGGATCAGGGAGGGAAGTTTGGCGTCCTCGGGCCGTCCCAGGTCGAGCATCATGATGACGAACATGAACAGCACCATGACCGCACCGGCATAAATGATTACCTCAAACATGGCGATCAGCGGAGCCGCCAGGAGATAGAACACAACCGCTAAGGAGAAGAAGGAGGTCACCAGGTAAACGATGGCATGCACCGGGTGTTTCTCGCTGACGGCAAAGACCGTCGCGATGACGGTCACGGCTGCCAATATGTAAAAAAGGGTTTGTTCCATTTTTTTTTCTGTGACTCTGTGGCAAATAGATTTCTGAATTTAGTCCCTTAGAAAAATTATTTGCAGGTTTTTTGCGAAGAATTTTTAGTAAAGGGACTTATCCCGTTTATCGGGGTTATGGCAACAAACTGCGCACATCCACCGGAGGGTTCTCCTCTATTCCTTCGCCGCGGTGCTGGGTCACGCCGATTCCGGCACGACGGTAAAAGTTGTAATCCGGCGATTTGCCGCAACCGTCAATCAGCAGATCCTCTTTTTCATAGACCAGACTCATGATATCGCGAGTGCATATCTCGTAATCCGGTGTCATCTGGATTGCCATGGTCGGGCACGCCTCGGCGCAGAGACCGCAAAAGATGCAGCGGGAAAAGTTTATGCGGAACCAGCTCGCATATCGCCTGCCGTCCTCCATTTCAGCCGACTGCATGGAGATGCAGTCCACCGGACAGGCCGCCGAACAGAGGTAACAGGCCACGCAGCGCTCTCCACCGTCCGGATCGCGAGTCAATACAATCCTTGCCCTGAAGCGGGGAGATGGTATGCGCTTTTCCTCCGGGTATTGGATGGTGACAGGGCGACGAAACATATGCTTCCAGGTCGTCCACATGCCGAGCATGATCGCTTGTATGTCATTGGTCAGGGACATGGCAATTTTTTTAACCCCTCAGCACGATGAACCAGCCGGTTGCCAATATGTTGATGAGAGCCAGCGGAGTCAGCAGTTTCCAGCCAAACTGCATCAACTGGTCATAACGCATTCTCGGCAAGGTCCCGCGGATCCAGATAAGGAGAAAGGCAAAGGACAATGCCTTTATGAAAAACCAGACCACCGGCGGCAGAAACGGACCGTGCCATCCGCCGAGAAAGAAGGTGGCTGCCAACCCGCCCAGGACGATGATGTTGATATACTCTCCGACAAAGAACAGACCGAAACGCAGGCCGGAGTATTCGGTGTGAAAACCGGCCACCAACTCGCCCTCGGCCTCGGGGATGTCGAAGGGTATCCGCTTGCACTCGGCAATTATACTGATCAGGAAGATTAGGAAGGCCAATGGCTGGTAGACAATGAACCAGCAAGACGCCTGCGCATTGACGATCTCCGAGAGCTGAAACGAGCGGGCCAGCATTACCACAGGCACCAATGACAAACCCATGGGAATCTCGTAGGAAATCAACTGAGCCAGCCCGCGAACGGCCCCCAGCAGCGAATATTTGGAGTTGGACGCCCAGCCTCCCAGGGCCACTCCGTAAACCGCTATGGAGGAAAAACCAATGAAGAGCAAAAGCCCCACGTTCAGATCGACAACCTGCATCTCGACCTGGCGCCCGAACATGGTAACCGATTCGCCAAATGGTATGAGCGCAACGATCATGATGGCCGGAATCGCCGCCATGGCAGGGGCCAGATAGAACAGCCACTTGTCCGCCCCGGCAGGCTTGACGTCCTCCTTGGTGACCATCTTGATCCCGTCCGCCAGAGGCTGCAGCAGCCCGAAGGGGCCGACCCGGTTGGGTCCGAAGCGGTCCTGTATCCTCCCCAGCAGCTTGCGCTCGGCCAACACCAGATAGGCGGCCAAGAGCAGGACAACCAGGAAAATCAGGGCAATTTTGCCCACAGAGAGTGCTATGTCGATTGGCTCGAAGATCATTTTATTTAGTATGATTACCTTGTGTATCCGTATCGTTACGGAAGATCATAAGGCCATTACCTGGCGCATCCAGCTCCCGCAACCTTGCCCATTTTCCGGAAAGTGGCTCAGCGCCTCGCTCGGCCCCCAACCGCTCGATGATATCTGCCACTGCTTTCCAGGCCGGGCGCAAATCTCCGCCCGGAACCATGTTGGTATGCTGCCGCGGCGGATGCAGCGACGGATCAAGCCCCATAATCGGCAGCCCGGGGTTCATCACTTTTTTAAACCGCTGAGCCCGTCCCTCATTGTTGATGTAGGTGCCGTCCATCTCTACCCAGGCGGTGGTCGGCAGGACGATCCGGGCCGCCTTGACGGTGGCTGTGTTGCGCCAATCCAGCGCTGCGACAAAGGAAATTCCTTGGAGGAGTTCGGCCGGGATATCGGCCTCAACGGCAATGATTCCTTTCACCTTGCCATCGGCGACGGCCCGCGCAAGCGTGGTCGCACCATGTTCCCCGGTCAGAAGCGCAGCGCCGAAGGCATTGGGTCCGCCCAGCAGGCAGGCCAGTTTTGCACCGCTTTCCTGGGCCTGTGCGATGCCCCTTGCTGCGTCGTCACCGATACTGTAGATGATCACCGGATTCAGGGCATCCCGGAGAGGGATGTCCTCCAGTGAAGGCACACTGTGCCACTCAAAGGGGAGTCCATGCTGCGCTTCCGGCATGGGATTATCTCCTATCAGGCAGACCTTCGCCCCCTTGCGCCATGCCTGCCTGACCGCCAGGGCCATCATCGGCCCATCTTGCAGCAGGTTGCAGTTGATAATGGCGATCAGATCAGCCGCCTGAACATCCGCCATGGAGGCGGAAGTTGTCTCGTTCAGATACGATATTGCTGTTACGGTTCGAGCCGCTTCCTGCTCATCGACAAAGTAGCAGAGCGACCCTGCGGCTGTGCTGCCGTGCAAGAGGTGGAGTAACGACGCCGCCTCCATCGCCAGACGGGAGGAACCAACAATCGCCAGGGTTTCAAGGCCGTAAACCTTGCCGAATTCGCTAATCTGCAACTGAAGATTATCCAGGGCCTCATCCCACTCAACCTGCCGACCGTCCACGAGTGGATACCTCGGGCGGATCGGATCGTTGACAGCGTTATTGGAGAACCTCCCCCGATCGCAGATAAACCAGCCATTGACCTCATCATTCCTGCGTGCCACGATCTTGAGCAGCTCACGATAACGGGCGGCAGGAACGGTGTTGCAGCCGAGTGAGCAATGGGGGCAGACCGACGGGGCCATGTCGTAATCCCAGTAGCGGGCCCGGAAACGGGCGGTCTTGTCGGTAAAAACGCCGGTGGGGCAGATATCCACCAGATTGCCGGAGAAAGGCGATTCCAGCGGCCCGTCTTCGACTCGCCCGTAATAAATCCGCTGGGCGCTCCCCATGACGCCGAAATCCGTCCCCCCGGCAAACTCCTGATAGAAACGGACGCAACGGTAGCACTGAATGCAGCGGTTCATCTCATGCTCGATCTGCGTTCCCAGATATTGATTGAGATGAGTGCGTTTTTTGCCGGTATAACGCCGCAGGCCGTGGCCGCCGGCGATGGTGAAATCCTGCAGCTGGCATTCGCCGCCTTCGTCACAGACCGGACAGTCGTGTGGATGGTTGATCATCAGCCATTCGATGACCTGCCGCCGCATAGCCATTGCTTCTTGGTCGGTTGTGGATACGACCATACCATCCTGGGCCGGAAGCATGCAGGACATCTGTATGCCCTTCACCGGGCCGTCCACCATCTTCACGGCGCAAACCCGGCAGGCGCCTGCCTTGCCCAGGGCCGGATGCCAGCAGAAATGCGGGATCGGGATGCCCACGCTCTGTGCCGCCTCCAGCACGGTAACGCCTTCGGCCACTTCAACCGCTATGTCGTCGATGATGAGTTTCGGCATAAATCCTATCTAAATGGACACTTTTGCTTGACGATATGTTCCCGCACCTCATCCATGAAATGCCGCAGCAGTCCATCCACCGGACCCATCGCACCTGGGGCCAGGGCGCAGAAAGCGTTGTTCAACAACTTGATATGCGCCTGCAGTATGGCGATATGTTCCTCGCTGCCATTGCCCGCTTCGATGGTCGAAAGGATATGGTTTACATAGGGCAGCCCCTCTCGGCAAGGCGTGCACCAGCCGCACGACTCGCGGGCATAGAAGCGCGTCAGGTTCAGGGTGGCTGCCACCATGCAGGTGCCCTGGTCGAATACAACTATGCCGCCGGTGCCGAGTCGCGATCCGGCCTTGGCCACCGTATCGAAATCCATCGGAATGTGCCAATGCTCGGCAGTAAAGAAAGGGGTGGATGCCCCGCCGGGCAGGCAGGCCTTGAAACGGCTCCCCGGCCGCATACCGCCGCACGTTTCATCGATGATCTCGCCCAGCGGCATACCCAGCGGCAGTTCAAAGCAGCCACGCCTGGCGACATGACCGCTGATGCAGAAGAGTTTCATCCCGGCTGCCTCCGACGTACGCGCCAACTCTTTGAACCACTTCGGTCCGTTGCCGATTATGGCCGGAACGTTGGCCAGACTCTCGGCGTTGTTGACGACTGTCGGGCCACCCCAGAGTCCCTTTACCGCTGGAAATGGCGGTTTTGACCGCGGGTTGGCCCGTTTCCCCTCCAGTGCGTTCATCAGGGCGGTCTCCTCGCCGCAGATGTAGCGGCCGGCTGAGATATGCACATCGATGCCGCAGGAAAAGCTGCTGCCCAGGATGTTCTCTCCGAGCAAGCCGGCCTTCATGCACTCGGCGATGCCCCGCTGCAGGTTGGCGGCTGCCTGCTCGTATCCGCGCCGGATAAAGATAAAGGCGTGACGCACACCGATGGCGTAAGATGCCAGGGCTATCCCCTCCAGCAGCGAATAGGGATTGGCCTCCAGCAGCACCCGATCCTTGTAGGTGCCCGGCTCCATCTCATCGCAGTTGCAGATCAGCCAGCGCGGGCCGGGCAGATTGCGGGGGACGAAGGACCACTTCTTGCCGGTGGGAAAGCCGGCGCCGCCGCGACCTCGCAGGCCGGAGTCAATAACCGCCTGTTGCACCTGTTCCGGCGAAAACTCAATCAATGCCTTCGCCAGTGCCGAAAAGCCCCCCTCGGCACGATATTCGTCAAAGGTGACGCAACGTCCGGGCTTGTTATGTCGGAAGAGTGGTTGTTCCATTGTTAAGTTTCCGTCGTCAACTCGATTTCCCGCTGCAAGACTTCCAAGGCCTTTTCCAGCGTCAACAGACCATAGAGGTTGTCCCCGACCATCATCGTCGGCGATTCGCCGCAATTCCCCAGGCAGCAGCAGGGCAGTAACGTGAACATGCCGTCACTGGTGGTCTCGCCGGCAGCAATGCCGAGTTGGGCCGCGAGTTGCTGCAGCAGGCTTTCGCCCCCCATGGCCCAGCAGGAGATGGAGTCGCAGACGTGGATGACCCGTTTCCCTACCGGCCGGCGGTAGATCATCTCGTAAAATGTGGCCAGCTCCTCAACCTGCACCGGTGTCAGACCGAGAAGCTGCACCGCTTCCGTGAGCGCCTCGTCGGTCAGCCAGCCGTAATGACGCTGCAGTTCTTTCATCACTTCCACCGCTGCTTCACGCGGTGTGATGGCTGCTGCGACACGTTGCTCAAGCGCTCTTTTGAGTTGATCCGGAATCATGTTTTTTATTTTCTTTTCACCTGTCTATATCGGCGAGCACAAAATCTATTGAACCGACGATAGCGAGAAAATCCGCCACAAGCCACCCTTTGCTCATAATCGGCAGGGCCTGTACGTGTGGGAAGCTGGGCGTTTTAATACGCATCCGATAGGGGATGTTCAACCCATCGGAGACGACAAAATAGCCGTTTTCACCTTTTGGCGCCTCGATGGCGCTGTAATTCTCTCCGCGTGGCGGCGCCATGCCGCGGGTGGAGTTGACAAAATGATGAATCAGCGACTCAATGTCTTGCAGGGTGTCGCGTTTTTGCGGCAGCACATACCGGTAGTCATCGCTTATCCAGCGACCGACCGGCATGTTGTCGAGACACTGGGCGACAATCCGCAACGACTGCCTGATCTCTTCCACTCGGACCAGATAACGGGCCCAGCAATCTCCGCCTTCGGCTGTGGCAATCTCGAAGTCGAAACGGTCGTACCCTCCATAGGGCATCTTTTTGCGCAGGTCCCAGGCAAAGCCGCAGGCACGCAGGTTGGGACCGCTCAAGCCCCATTCCATGGCATGATCGAGGCTGATCGCGCCCACGCCCTTCAGGCGGGCCGTGAAAATGGGGTTACCTTTCAGGAGATCGTCATACTCTTTCAGCCGACCGGGCATCCAGTCGAGAAAATGCCGTACCGGCGCTTCCCACCCCTCGGGCAGATCCTCGGTGACACCGCCGATGCGGAACCAGGCCGGATGCATCCGACCGCCGGTGATCATCTCGACGATGTCGAAAATCTTCTCCCGATCGGTGAACATATAGAAGACCGGGGTCATGGCCCCCACATCAGCGGCAAAGGAGCCAAACCAGACCAGGTGGCTGGCTATTCGAAAAAGTTCAGCCAGCATGACCCGGATAACGGTTGCCCGCTCCGGCACGGTAATGCTGCAGAGCCGCTCGACGCTGGTCACGTAGGCCAGGTTGTTCTGCACCCCGGACAGGTAGTCGATCCGGTCGGTGTAGGGAATGAACTGGTTCCAGTGCTGCCGCTCGCCGATTTTTTCCGCGCCGCGATGGTGATAGCCGATCTCGGTATCCATATCGACAATCTCTTCACCTTTCAGTTTGAGCATGAAGCGGATAATACCATGGGTGCCGGGATGCTGCGGTCCCAGGTTGATGATCAGAGTTTCCTCGTCCAGGCGTTCGAAGTAGTCGGAAGCAGGCAGGGCTTGGTGGCGTCGCGCGTCGTCTGTCGTGTAGGGGGCCATCTCGGTGGCCCGGAAGGGATAGTCTTTGCGTAGAGGATGGCCTTCCCAATCCGGCGGCAGGAGTATTCGTTTGAGGTCTGGGTGCCCGGCGAAACGGATGCCGTACATGTCGAAGACTTCCCGCTCGTACCAGTTTGCTGCCGGGTAAACTGTTGATATGCTCGGCAGTTCCGGATACTTACCAGTCAGGTCGGTCTTGATGCGGATATGGCCCGGCGTATCGAAGCAGAGCAGATGGTAGTTAAGAGTAAAATCAGGATATCTGGCGGCCTCGCGACGGCATGATTCATCTACGGCGGCGATATCCTCCAGTCGTCGGAATGGGTTGCTCTGGCGGTTTTTCAGGAACGCCAGAACCTCAGGTATGATTTCGGCCGGGGCGCGGTAGGTGAGCATGTCCGTCGCCGCAGCGTCCACCGTCACGCGTCCCGCGAAGGCAGCCTCAAGTTCTCCGACCAGGCCGAAGTCCGGAAAGGGGTGACGTGCCGCCGGTGGCCGCCACATCTCGTCGGAGCGGGGCATCCAGAAGTGCGGATGATGGACGGAGGTACCGCGTTTTGGGATCCCTGCCATACCGGGACCGCGATTGTCGCGTGATTTGGTTACTCCATCGACCAGCACAGGCGCCGTGCTGCCCTGCGAGCCACCTGCCAGGTGCAACACCGGGCGGGCGGGGCTCTCACCGGTACGGATTTTTTCCTGAAGCAACATCAACCCCTGGAGGAATGCCTCAGGTCGCGGCGGACAGCCGGGGATGTAGACATCCACCGGCAGAATCTGGTTGATCCCTTGCACGACGCTGTACACATCGTACATGCCGCCCGAGTTGGAGCAACTTCCCATGGAGATCACCCAGCGCGGTTCAGGCATCTGTTCGTAGAGGCGCAGTATGGTCGGGGCCATCTTCTTAAAGATCGTCCCGGAAGTCACCATCAGGTCTGCTTGGCGAGGAGAACCGCGCAGCACCTCGGCGCCGAAGCGGGCGATGTCGAGACGGGAGGTGAAGGATGTCATCATCTCGACAAAGCAGCAGGAAAGCCCCCAGAACATAGGCCAGAGCGAATTGGCCCGGCCCCAGTTGATCATGTCGTCGAGGCGTGCGAGCATGATGTTGTCGGGGATGTCACTCTTCATCGACACTCCTTCGCATGCTGGAAGGCCCCCATTCCAATCCTCCCTTCAGCCATATCCAGACCAGTCCCAGCAGCAGCACAACGATGAAGAAGGTGATGTGGATCAAACCGCCCAGTCCTAATTGGTCCCAGGCAACGGCCCAGGTAAAGATAAAGGCGGTTTCCACGTCGAAGACGATAAAAAATATGGCGATCAGATAAAAGGGAATGTACAGGGGGAGACGGGCGGAGCCGGTCGGGATAACACCGGATTCGTAGGCAAGCTCCTTGTTGCGGTTGGTTTTTTTTGCCCCGAGCCACCAGGCTGCGATGAGCATCCCGCCAACCAGGAGAAGGGTTGCAACGGTATAGATGATCAGGGAATAGTATTCCGACAAAGGCTGCATGCAATCCTATTTAAGATAATATTAACCAGCTTGAATAAATCACAGATTGACACACCTTAGGCACTATTGGGTGATAAAAAATCGATTCTTGGGATACTCCCCGAAAGGCCTCCCCAACCAAGGGCCATTTGAACCGTTGGTGTTAGGATACCTGTTCATGCAGAATTTTGCAAATTCTTGGTGCCGATAACCCTCCTAGCATTACACTGGTTCTCCAGCAAACCGTTTTCAGCAAAAAAAGAATGCTAGGCATTGTTCGAAGAATTCGCCGATGCAAATCCTCCAATGCTTGATTGAAGTGACGCCCACAGGTTTGGCCTGGAAAGACTTTTCCCAAGGTAACAGAGAGGGATTGATTATCCAACCGCTCGTACCTTTACAGATCCATAGGCCTCAAGACAGCGTTTTTCCAGATAATCAACCAGGCCTTCATCATCGGCAAAGAGATCAAAACAAGAGCCGTCGCCGCCGGCCAACCCGCCCGGAATCACCTCTCCCCGCCCATCGGGGTCTGTGATGAGATCGTCATAGAAACAGACGGAGAGCCATCTCGTTTCGGGAGTATCATCTATGACATCGATAACCATGAAAAAGTCCCGGGCCTGCTGCCGGTGGTGTTTTGGCCTGAGCGAATAACTGATGCCGGGCCGGGCTATGAAGGTGCAGGTAACTCCATCCAGGTTCCTGATTAACCCCAGTAACCTGGTAAAGCAAGCCTTCACGCCGGGTTCCTTTTCCTGCCAGCTGTTAACAAATCCCTCCACCTCCTGGTACACTATCGACTCTTCGGCCATGCTCTGCTCCTATCTGTTACTTGCAAATACCCATAACAGCCACCGCCGCAGCATACAAATTCCCCAATGAATTGCACTCTTTTTCTCATTCCACTCTGCATCCAAGGTGTAATTCCGGGCAAGCGCAGCGCGACCCGGAATCCAGTTTCATTTCTGGATTCCGGCCTTCGCGGGAATGACCTGCCGGTGCCATCTTGATTTGAAAATGGAATCAGTAGAGGATTATATCAGGGGCAACGCCCGAAAACGGATGGTAGAAAGGCAGTGAAGGGATTTTTCAGGAAAAAGGCGGGATCATACAGGACTATCCCGCTCTATGGGAAAGGCTACACGATCTGAGGTGAGCCACTTTGTCAGCGGCTGGGGAGAATTTACGTCCACTCAGCTCAGGAGCTGCAGGACCACCGCCACAGCATGGGGAACGGCGGCCTCGACCTCGGGGGTCAGCCCTTGCCCGAGCTGATCGAAGCACTGACCTTCGATACCGACCAGGTGGATATGCTGCGGGGATCTCTCGGGGTACAACCTGCGGCCGACCTCAATGGCCTCCCGGATGCCAATGCCATGGCCGCTCACCGGGCGCGGTTCCATATAGGGCAGCCCGGCCCAGTCCAGAACATGCACTGTACCGGGGAGGCTACCGAGCTGCACGGCATCCACCACCACCAGTCGCTCCTCGCCATCGAGTTCGTCGAGAAGATCAATGCCGCCCAGGCCAAGGTAGCTGAGCCGCGTGTCGGCCGGCAGGCGGCTCAGTTCCAGGCCCGTATGGACGGCCTTTCCTACCCCGTCATCGGCAACCAGATCGTTGCCGATACAGACAACCAGGGCGCGGGTCACGGTTATTGACGGGCCCGGCTGAAGGCCAGATTAAAGGTGCAGCGCTCTCCGGTGGCAATCGTCTTGGGCCGGGCCGGACAACCGGCGAGTTCGGCCATGATGCCGGCAATATAGTAATGAAACATCTGGCAGGCCGGGCCATCGATTGGCATATTGCGCTGCAGGCAGACACTGCGGATCGGACAGTGATCGATGGAGATCACCGCCTCACCGCTCGCGAAATGTCCCTCAATCTCCATCTGCTGGATTTTGAACACCCGGATCAATTCATCAAGGGCATTCTCGGGGTTGGGATTTTCCAAGTGAATAGGCATGTTATTGGCCATCTTCCGGCCGGCCGCCACCGCCAGGGCAGGGGTGGATTTGCCGATAAAGAACCCGATGGCATCGACAAACATATCCAGCAGGAAGGAGACTTCGGTGAAGGCCTTGTCATAATCTTCCGAGGTCAGACGCAGCTCAGAATTTGCAATCATAGAAATTTCTCCATCCGTTTGCTGAATTGAATATTCCGGTAAAAATTCTGGACCACATGATGATTGGCATGGCTGATGGCGCCTGAGGGGCAGATATAACTGCAGCTCAGACAGGCAATACAGTTGCCGACCTCGGCCACCACAGCCTTGCCGGTCTCTTCCTTAAAAGTGAAACAGTCCGTGGGGCATACGTCAAGGCACAGTCGGCAACCCCGGCAGGCCTTTTCCTGAATGGTCATTTCCAGCATCTCTCAACTCCTCCTGATGTGACGGATCGTCTTGCCGTTGTGTTGCATTTCCACCTCCAGGGCCATCCGTCCGATGGCATGGGTTGAACAGGCCAGACAGGGATCATAGCAGCGCATCACGAATTCCAGGGCATTGAGCATAAGCTCATCGCTCCCTTCCCTCATGAGATTGTTGGCGCCTTCCTTCAGAGACTTGTTGATGGCCGCGGTGTTCTGCTGGGTGGCGATAATCATATTGGCGGACCGGACAATACCCTTGGCATCTATCTCATAGTCATGGATCAAGGTGCCGCGGGGGGCCTCGATGTGGGCGACACCGCGTCCGCCCTTAAAGGTCGCGGGAACCCGAGTCTCTCCGCGGAGGGCCGGATTATTGATGATCTCATGGGCCTTTTCGCAGGCATAGATCAGCTCGATGAGTTTGGCATACATCTGGATGACGGCATTATGACAGGGTCGGCCGAAATTCTGGCGGAACAGCTCGAATTCGGCCTGGGCCAGCGGGGTCTCCAGACCATCGACCACATTGAGTCTGGCCAGGGTGCCGACCCGGTACATGTGCTCAGCACCGGCGTGATTGACATATACCTCTTTGGCGTAGGACTTGGCCACCGCCCGCTCGACGAGATAATCGCGATAGCTGTCGCTGCTGAATTCCCCCTGGATTGTGCCCTGCTCATCCATAAACCGCAGATCACCGTCATACAGGTTGAGTTTGCCGCCATTCACCGTCCCCATATACCAACTGGGCGCATTGAGCTTTTCGAGAAGAACCGGATTCTTATCCAAGAGGCCGAAGAGCAGGCCCTTAACCTTGCCGGCAAGTTCGTTGGAGAGGATAACCGCCTCGGCGGTCAGCTCCTGCAGCCTGGTGAACTGGCCATCGTTCAGTTTAAAGGAGATACCGCCGGCGACGGCGGTGACCGGGTGAATCCCTCGGCCACCGATGGTC
>JANOIV010000202.1:0-2283 GCA_031407875.1 Desulfobulbaceae bacterium
AGGATGAAGTCGGCCTTCAGATCCTTGTGCTTATCGCTCAGAAAGGTATCCCCCAGCTCGATGCGGGCGTCGATGCCGCGAATGGCCAGATTCATCTTGGCCAGGCGTAGAGTGGTGGGGTTGGATTCCTGCCCGTAAATGGACAGGTCCTTGATGTTGCCCTGATGCTCTTCCACGAATCGTTCGCTCTGCACGAACATGCCGCCCGAGCCGCAGCAACCGTCATAGACCCGGCCGTTGTAGGGTTCGAGCATGGCGACCAACACCTTGACGATGCTTTGCGGAGTCCAGAATTGGCCGCCCTTCTTCCCTTCGGCATCGGCGAATTGACCGAGGAAATACTCGTATACCCGGCCCAGCAGGTCCTTGGCCTTGTGGCCGCTCTGGCTGAAACCGATGGTGCCGATCAGGTCGATAAGCTCGCCCAGGCGTTGCTTGTTCAGTTCCGGGTCGGCGTAGATCTTGGGCAGCACGCCCTTGAGCGACGGGTTGATCTTCTCGATAGCGTCCATCGCCTCATCGAGCCACTTGCCGATTTCCGGCTGTTTGGCTCGATCCTGCAAATACTGCCAACGGGCCTTTTCCGGCACGAAGAAGATATTATGGGCCAGGTATTCGTCGGCATCCTCCGGATCTGCCCCTGTAAATTCGCCTTCGCCTGTCTTGAGCTGCTCATGCAGACCACTGAAGGCATCTGAGATGTATTTCAAAAAGATCAGGCCAAGAACAATATGCTTGTACTCGGCGGCATCCATGTTTGAGCGAAGTTTATCCGCCGCCGCCCAGAGAGTTCTTTCCAATTCATTGTTTACAGTCACGCATATCTCCTGACAATTGGTATTTCTGTCATTGTGTACAACTTGGATATTGGGTGGTATGGGGGAAATCATAGAGGCTCTTGATTTCTCATTGTGTGAACTTGAGACTTCTCCGCCACTACATAAAAAGGCCTTTTCTGAAGAATAATCTGCAGACTAGCAGATTACATGAAACCTGACAACCAAGGATGCCCCCCATGTTAAAGATGGAAGGGAAATGCGCCCTGGGAAATCTCGTTTCATCCTCGGCTGACTGTTGACAGGGAGATGCCGGAGAATTATGTTAGTAGCAGTTTTGGGATTGGCCGGTTGAGGAAAAAGCATCGGCCTGGATGTATGCAGTTTTATTTGATACGGATCCTTGATCCGCGCAACAATAGCAGAGGAATTGACAATGCCTGTTTACGAATATGAATGTACCGATTGCCGTAAGGTCTTTGAACTTCAACAGAGAATGGCGGATGCACCGCTGGCGGTCTGCCCTGAATGTGAGGGGATGGTGAAGAAACTGATGTCCATGAGTTCCTTCCAGCTCAAAGGCGGGGGTTGGTACGCCGATGGATATTCCAGTTCTGCCGGCGGGGCCGACAAGCCGGCTGCTCCTCCCGCTGCGGCTGCACCCGCTCCAGCAATACCCTGCCCGTCAGGTGGTAGTTGTGCCGGTTGTCCGGCCGCAGCTGCCAGCTGAACGCGCGCTTTTCCCACTTTCTTAAGGGATTGTCGGGGCCGGTGATTTTGTCACGATGGCCATGGCATCGCCGTAGGAATAAAACCTGTAGCCCTCCTTGATTGCCGCAGTGTAGCTGGCAAGGAGGGTTTCGCGTCCGCAGAGGGCAGCGACCAGAAACATCAGGGATGAGTTCGGCAGGTGAAAATTGGTGATCAGGTTGTCGACCACCTTGAACCTGAATCCCGGATAGATATAGATTCCACACCAACCTTCCACGGGTCCGATCTCCTTCCGGCCTTGTGCTGCAAATTCCAGGGCACGCACTGTGGTCGTCCCCACCGCCCAGATCCTCCCCCCCCGTTCTCTGGTCTTTCTGATCTTCTCGGCCGTATCGGCCGGAACCATGACATATTCTTCGTGGATACTGTGGTCTGTGATTCTTTCGGTCCGGACCGGGGCAAAGGTGCCGTAGCCGACATGGAGGGTGATCCTGCCCAGTTCAACACCTCGATTTTCCAGGGATTCGAGAAGCTCTTCGGTAAAGTGCAGCCCGGCTGTCGGGGCGGCCACAGCCCCTGGTTGATCGGCATAGACGGTCTGGTAGCGCTCGCAGTCCTCGGCAGTTGTGCCTTCCTGACGGCTGATGTAGGGGGGCAGCGGAATCTGACCACAGGACTGCAGTATCGCGGTGATATCCTGATCAGGGCTGAAGTGCAGATCCAGCCTGGCCTTGCCTCCTTCGAGCAGTTCAACAACGGTGCAGGACAACTGCTTGTTGAGGATGAGCGTTGTGCC
>JANOIV010000152.1:0-22458 GCA_031407875.1 Desulfobulbaceae bacterium
ATACTGGCGATGATTGATTCAGTGACAACTCCTTATCAAAGTCAAGAGTAAGGGAAAGAGAACAATGATACCTGATGGAGAAAAGATCCACGAACAGCAGAGTCCGGAAAAGCCGCAGGAGACTCCCGCCGGCTGGCAGGCGAATATTGTCGCTTTCGCCTGCCATTATTGTGCCTTTGCCGCAGCCGATTTGGCCGGGGTGATGCGTCTGTCCTATTCGCCCAATTCCAAAGTCGTCCGGCTGCCCTGTACGGGTAAGCTCGATCATATCTATGTCCTGCGGGCCTTTGAGCGGGGCATAGACGGCGTCTTTGTCGCTGGCTGACTGGAGGGTCAATGCCATTTCCTGGAAGGAAACACCAATGCGGCGAAACGAGTGAAACGTATAAAAGGCCTGCTGGCGACGGTCGGGGTAGACCCTGAGAGACTGCATTTTTTCAATCTCTCGGCGGCCCAGGGACCGAGATGGGCCGAGATCTGCAACGAATTCACTGAGCGGATCATTAAATTGGGGCCATCGCCTGTCTGGCTGGCCCTCCGGAAAAAGAAGGGGTAGCACAAGAAGCAACGAACCTGCACTGTCAGCGTGTTTACCGATAGTCCCGCCTTATTATCGAACAAGGAGTTGAGGAGCTATGATAGTAGGAGAACAGAAACCGTTTGAAGAAATCTGGGATATGGTCAAGAGGCACAAAAGGCTCACAGTCTTTGGCTGCAACACCTGTGTTGCGGTCTGTCATCAGGGAGGTAACAAAGAGGCCGGGATACTGGCTTCGCTACTCAGGATGAAGGCCAGTCAGGAAGGGGTGGATATCGAGATTGTCGACAGCGGCATAGAGCGGCAGTGCGAGCATGAGTTTTTCGACTCGGCGCGCGATCTCCTGGAGAAATCCGAGGCGGTGCTCAGTCTTGCCTGTGGCATCGGGGTCCAGTTCGTGGCCACTAAATATCCTACCACGCCCGCCTATCCTGCCTTGAACACCACCTTTCTGGGCGATGTCATAGCGCCCGGCCACTTTATGGAGAAGTGTCAGGCCTGCGGTGACTGCGTTCTGGGAATCACCGGTGGTGTCTGTCCGGTCAGCCGTTGTTGTAAACGCCTGTCGAACGGCCCCTGCGGCGGTTCTTCGAACGGCAAATGCGAGATCTCAAAGGACATTGACTGTGCCTGGCAGCTGATTGTCGACCGCCTGGAGGCCCTCGGCAGGCTTGATGAGTATGAGAAGATTCCCCCCCTGAAAGACTGGTCGAAAGATCGAGCCGGCGGACCACGATCATTTAAACTGGAGGGCTTTTAACCGTGGAGATAAAAACAAACAGCAGGCTGGAAAAAGTATTGAAGAGTGGCCAGCTGGCCGTCACCAGTGAATGCGGTCCACCCCGGTCGAGCGCCCCGGAAGGGATTATCAAAAAAGGCCATCTGATCAAGGATCACGTGGATTCGATCAATGTCACCGACAACCAGACCTCGGTAACTCGGCTCTGCAGCCTGGCGGCCTGTATCCACCTCAAGCAGCAGGGGCTCGATCCCGTCCTGCAGATGGTGGTCAGGGACCGAAACCGGATCGCCCTGCAAAGCGATATCCTCGGTGCCGCCTCCTTTGGTATCAACAATGTCCTCTGTCTGTCCGGCGATCACCAGAGTTTTGGCGATAATCCCCAGGCCCAGAACGTCTTCGATCTCGACTCGATGCAGTTGGTGCAGACGGTGCGGCGGATGCGCGACGAGGGAAAATTTCTCAGCGGCGATGAGATCAAGGCGCCACCGAACATGTTTGTCGGGGCGGCCGCTAATCCCTTTGCCGATCCTTTCAAGATCCGGGTCCCGCGCTTGGCGAAAAAAATCGCGGCCGGCGCCGAGTTCATCCAGACCCAGTGTATCTATAATATCGACAAGTTTGAACTGTGGATGCAGGGCGTACGCGACAGGGGGCTCGAAAAGAAGATCTATATCCTGGCCGGAATAACGCCGATGCGCTCAGTCGGTATGGCCAAGTATCTCAAAAAATCCGTACCCGGGATGGACGTGCCTGATGAGCTGATCAAGCGGATGTCGGGTGTGGAAAAAGCCAAACAGTCGGAGGAAGGGATCACCATTGCGGTCGAGACGATCCAGCGGTTGAAGGAGGTCAAGGGTGTGAGCGGCTTCCATGTGATGGCCATCGAGTGGGAAGAAAAGGTGCCGGAGATTGTCGAACGCTCCGGTCTTTATCCGAGGCCGGTGGTAGGATAATCGTTCAATTACTCTGACCTCTGTGTCATTGCAGTTGTAGAAAGAGGAGCTATATGTGCCAGATGCGTGTGGTAAAGGAAAAAAATGGGAGCGAAGAGGTGATACTCGAAAATGTCACGAGTATCGAAATCCTGGAAAACGGGATCGCCGTAAGCACCCTTTTTGAGGGATCCCGTGAGATCGCCGGCGCTGTCATTCGCCGGATGGATTTCCTCTCGGGCAAGATCTTTCTGGTCCCTGCCTGAGCTTAGCGATGTGCGAAGGTGATCTGGTTTACCCAGAGCTGTTTATGAACAACCTGCCTGGAGAATGAGAGAGTGAGAAATACCGACAAGATAAAGATACTGCTGCAGCACTGGATAGATCATAACAAAGAACATGCCGGCGAATACAGTAAATGGCAGGAATCGATGGTGGATGATGGATACGGGGAACTTGCCGGATATATCGGCGCTGCCGTTCAGGAGATGGGACGGGTCAATGAACATCTCGAAAAGGCCCTGGAAGAGGCGGGCGGCAAAGTGAAAGAAGGCGAGGAGCACAGTCCCGATCATCACCATCATCACCATCACTGAGAGCTTCCCACCATGGGAGGCTTTGATACATATATGCAGTCTGCACCGACCGGAGGCAAAACCGGGGCAGGTTGCATAACCAGCATGGGGATGAGATGAACTGTTCCCCGTGCGACCAACGTTTATTCCCCCTTATGTTTTCGGTTGCGGCGTCTCGTGGCGCTCTCTGAGAACCCCAGTCCTGCCATCCTGCTGTCCGTAATTGACGATTCCGTTGAAAAGGGTTTTGATGAAAGAAGATATTGATTTTTATGATATTTTTCAGTGTGCAAGTTATGGGATCATTGTCACGGACAGGAGAGGTGTTATCACCCATGTCAACGACCAGTCCCGCAAGATTCTGCGCATTGACGCCAAGCAGCACGTCGGCGAGGATATCGCCGGCATCCTGCCGCTCATCGGCAGGTCAACCCATCAGTGTCTCCAGACCGGTAAGGGTATTCCGGGGCACCAGATCCTCGGCAAGCGGGCCAAGCTGGTTCTCAATGTCGCCCCCATAAGCCGCGAAGGGCAGACTATCGGCGCCATCTGCAGCTTTCAGGAGCTCAGCAGCTTTGAGACCTCCGCCAGGAAACTCGATTCCTACAAGACCCTGAATCGTCAACTTGAAACGATCTTCAACGCCTCCTCCGACGGCATCTGGGTTTGCGACGGACAGGGGATCGTGATCAGCATCAACCGGGCCTCGGAGCTGCTCAACGGCATCAAAAAAAAGGATGTGATCGGCAGAAATATTAACGATTTGGTGGAGCACAAGGTCTTTGATCAATCGGTGACCACCAAGGTCATGGCCAGCGGTCGGCGGCAGACCGTCATGCAGCATGTTGCCAAGACCGGCCGTTATCTCCTGGCCACCGGCACGCCGTCGATTGACACCAACGGCAATATCGCCCTCATTGTGGTCAACGAACGGGATATGACCGAGCTGAATATCCTGCAGGAGCAGTTCGAGCAGAGTCAGAAGATCGGTGAAAAGTTCAAGGCCGAACTCTCTGAGTTGGCCCTCATGGAGCTCAAGCGCAATGAAATCATCGCCGAGAGCAACAAGATGCGCCATGTCCTGCAGACCTCGCTTAAGCTCGCCCATATCGGCGCGTCGAATATCCTCATCTTGGGCGAATCCGGGGTTGGCAAGGGACTTCTGGCAAAACTGATCCATCAGAACAGCCTCCGGCATGAAAACCCGTTTGTCGAAATCAACTGCGCCGCCTTGCCGGAGAATCTGCTCGAAGCCGAACTCTTCGGCTATGAGAAGGGGGCCTTTACCGGGGCCAGTGACAAGGGCAAAGTCGGTCTCTTTGAACTAGCCCGAGGTGGGACCCTTTTTCTCGACGAGATCGGCGATATGCCTCTGCCCCTGCAGGTGAAACTGCTCAAGTATCTCGATGATAAGATGATCAGGCGCATTGGCGGCACCCAGTCGATCCAGGTTGATTGCTCGACTATCGCCGCTACCAACCAGAATCTGCACAGCCTGGTGCAAGCCAAACAGTTCAGGGAAGATCTCTATTACCGCTTGAAGAATTTCACCATCGAGATCCCGCCGCTACGTCAGCGGCCCGAGGATATCGCCGGTCTGGTCCGTTTTTACCTGCAGAGTTTCAACCAGAAGTACAACTACAGCAGGACCATCCATTCACGGGCCATGGCGCTTCTTAGCCGCTACGCCTTCCCCGGCAATGTCCGCGAGCTCAAGAATATTCTCGAAAATGCCGTGGTTATGAGCCCGAGCAACCAGATCGATGAGTATATCCAGATCAGTATAGCAGAGGGACAGGCGACTTCCTTTGCAGCTTCGCATCTGCCTGCAGAAAGCACATCGTTTAATCTGACCCGACAGTTGGAGACGGCGGAAAAGACAATCCTGCTTGCGGCCCGGAAACAGTGCCGCACCACCAGGGAGATGGCAAAAATCCTGGGGATCAGCCAGCCATCGGTGGTCAGAAAGCTACGCAAGCATGCCATCCCTATGCAGACGATTCAATAATGGATCAAGCTGGCAGGCGGCTTGATCGGCACTCTTCTTGTCTTGGCACAAATATTGTCCCGCTCTGAAGTCGGTCAATTTCCCTTTTTTCCTGCGTCTTGCAGGGTCTTTCCCTTTTTGTTTTTCATCCTCTTTCCACATCATTTTTTTTGAGTCATTGTGTCTCTGGAAGGCATGATTCATTATTTGATCAAGATAACACGCTGTATTTTAATTATATATTTATGGTTTGATAATATATTGAATCAATAATTGATCTGCGTTGTGATTGCCCGTTGCTTGTAATGGTCTGAATTTTCAGTATATTGATAATAGTAGACAGGGATGGCCCGGCTTTTGCTAGACAAGGGTATCGACAGTGAGTGAATTCTTCCGGCAGAACAGGCCGGATATGCGAAAATCTAAATCTATTCAACAAAGGAAAGGATATGGAAAATTCTCAGACCAATGCCGCGTTGCACGAACTGCGCAACACGGTGATCGCCAAAGGAAACGTCAGTGGCACGGACCGCTATATCTCGCATGGACAGGGTGCAATTCTGGTCGATGTGGAAGGCCAGGAATATCTCGATTTCGGCGGCGGTATAGCGGTAATGAATGTCGGCCACTCCCACCCCAAGGTCGTCAAGGCGATCAAGGATCAGGCGGAGAAGTTCACCCACACCTGTTTCATGGTCACCCCCTACGAGTCGCCGGTCAGACTTGCGCAGAAACTCTGTGCTGCCGTGCCCGGGACCTCTGAGAAACGCGTGATGTTTGCCAACAGCGGTGCTGAGGCGGTCGAGAATGCCATCAAAATCGCCCGCTACTACACCAAAAAAACGGCCATAATCGCCTTTGAGAATGCCTTCCATGGCCGGACCCTGATGACCATGACCCTGACCTCAAAGGTCAAGCCCTACAAGTTCGGTATGGGTCCCTTCGCCCCGGAAGTCTATCGGATGCCCTATGCTTACTGCTATCGCTGCCCCTACAATCTGAAATATCCCGAGTGTGGCGCCTCCTGTGCCGACCAGCTCGAGAATTTCTTCGTCAATAATGTTGCAGCCGAGCAGACCGCGGCGATCATCATCGAGCCGGTGCAGGGCGAAGGCGGTTTCATGGCCCCGCCCAAGGAGTTCTATACCAAACTGAAGACGATCTGCGAGAAGAATAGCATCCTCTTTATAGCCGACGAGATCCAGAGCGGTATGGGCCGGACCGGCGAGATGTTCGCCATGCAGCACTACGGTATCGAGGCCGATCTCACCACCACCGCCAAGAGCCTTGCTGCCGGCATGCCTCTGAGTGCCGTTGTCGGCAAGAAAGAGATCATGGATTCGGTGCATCCCTCCGGCATCGGCGGAACTTACGCCGGCAACCCGTTGGCCTGTGAAGCGGGCCTGGCGGTCTTTGATATCTTTGAAACGGAGAACCTGCTGGCGAAGGGCAGGAAGCTGGGAGAGAAGCTGCACGCGACCCTCAACCGCTTTCAGGAGAAATTTGCCCTGATCGGCGATGTCCGGGGGATCGGGCCGATGATCGCCATGGAGTTGGTGCGGGATCGGGCGACAAAAGTGCCCGCGGGCGATGAGGCCAAGGCCCTGGTTAAATATTGCCTCGGCAGGAATCTCATTCTACTGGCCTGTGGCCCGTATGGCAATGTCATCCGTTTTCTGATGCCGCTGGTCATCACCGACGAACAGTTGGAAACGGGTATGGCGATCGTCGAAGAAGGCCTGGCTGCCCTTGGCAAGTAATACATGCAGCACGTTTTCCCTTGTTTTGACGCCCCTTGGTGTCTGTCGGACAATCGGCAGACCCCAAGGGATGATATTACGGCCGCCCCAGGCAGGATAGGGCGCCCGGTCAGCATTCAATCTGATGAAAAAGGAAGAGCCTATGTTCGGCTACTACAATCGTATCCTCACCGTCGATCTGAGTCGCAAACAGTTCCTCATCGAAGAACTGTCGGATACCCTCCTCACCGAGTGTCAGGGTGGCAAAGGTATCGCCACCCGCCTGCTGCTTGACCGCAATCCCCCTGGTGTCGATCCGCTGGCCCCGGAAAACCATCTCATCGTCGCCACCGGCCCCTTCTGCGGCGGCACCCTCTGGGGTGGCAGCCGCTATGGGGTGTACACCAAATCACCTCTTACCGGTCTCTATGCCGAGTCCTATTCCGGCGGCAAGGTGCCGGAATCCATCGATTCCACGGGTTTTGATGCCGTCATCTTTGTCGGCAGGGCCGATAGGCCGACCGTGGTCTCCGTTCATCCGGACGGTGCCGAATTCCATGCTGCCGAAGACCTTTGGGGCATGGACAGCATTACGGCCGAAGAGGAGGTTGTGAAGAGATTCGGCCATCATACCGAGGGATTCAGAAAGGCGGGGGCCATTACCATCGGTCCCGCCGGTGAGAAAATGGTTCGCTTCGCCCTTATCGCCAACGATAAGTGGCGTTGTGCCGGGCGCACCGGGGTAGGTGCGGTTCTCGGTTCCAAGCAGGTCAAGGCCGTGGTCTTTCAGGGTGACCGCAAGCGGCAGTACGCCGATCCGACCGGTGTGGCAGAGTATGCCAAGGCCTTTTCCCATGCCAATATGCAGCACCCCGGGGTCAAGGCCTACCGGGCCATGGGCACCACGATGATGGTGGCCCTGATGAATACTGCCGGGGCCTTTCCCGCCAAGTACTGGAATCAGGGAAGCTGTGAACACTGGGAAAAGATCAGCGGCGAGACCTATCATGCCGAGCATGAGGTGAAACCGCATGCCTGTGCCAAGTGCTTCATGGCCTGCGGTCGTCTGGCCAAAATCAGCAAGGGCCGTCATAAGGACCTGAAAATCGAAGGTCCCGAGTATGAGACCATCTATTCCTTCGGTGGCCTGTGCATGGTCGAGGATATGGCGGAGGTCGCCCATCTCAACGATCTCTGCGATCGCCTCGGCATGGACACCATCACTGCCGGCAACATCTGTGCCCTGGCCATGGAGGCCCGAGAGTTGGGCCGGATTGATTATGACATCAGTTACGGCGATGTCGATGCCATTGCCGAGCTCCTCGCAAAGATTGCCGCTCGCGAAGGCATCGGCGATATCCTGGCCGATGGTATCCGGGCCGCTGCCAGCCACTGGGGTGTTGAGGATCTGGCCATCCATGTCAAGGGCCTGGAACCGCCGGGCTACGACCCACGGGTGCTCAAGGGCATGGGTCTGACCTTCGCCACCTCGCCGCGGGGTGCCTGCCATCTGCGGACCACCTTTTACAAGCCGGAACTGTCAGGGCTCATTCCACCGGAGAGAATCGAAGGCAAGGCCGAGATGCTTACCGATTATGAAAATCGCCTGAATATCTTCGATACCCTGGTGCTGTGTCGTTTCTACCGGGATCTCTATCCCTGGGACGAGCTGATCAAGATCCTGTCCATGGTGACGGGAGAAACTGTTACAAAAGAGAGCCTGGTCGGGACCGCCGCCCATATCGCCACGATGACCCGTAGGTTCAATCTGCAGGAAGGTCTCCAGTCCGAAGATGATCGGCTGCCTTCCCGTCTGCACAAACAGGCCCTGCCCGGCGGTGCCGCGCTTTCTGCCGACGAAATGGAATACATGCTGAGCGATTATTACCGCCTGAGAGGCTGGGATGCACAGGGGATTCCGCCGGAAATCTGATTTGCAGTGTCTGAACACCACGTCAAGGATCGTTATTAAGAATCTGGAACACCAAAGGAGAAATGTTATGAGCAGCATCCAGTTTGTAACTGACAGGGACCCTCACGAGCGGGAGTTTCATCAGGCGGTAAGTGAGGTTATGGAGTCTATACGGCCTGTTCTTGAGAAGAATGTCCACTATCGCCGAGAGGCGATCCTTGCACGCATAGTTGAGCCGGAACGGGTTATTATCTTTCGCGTACCCTGGATCGATGACCAGGGTCAGGTCCGGGTAAACCGTGGTTTTCGCATCCAGATGAGCAGTGCTATCGGTCCCTATAAGGGCGGACTGCGCTTCCATCCCTCGGTGAATTTGAGCATCCTCAAATTCCTGGCCTTCGAGCAGGTCTTCAAGAATGCCCTGACCTCCCTGCCCATGGGCGGCGGTAAGGGCGGCTCGGACTTCGATCCCAAGGGCAAATCGGATAATGAAGTGATGCGCTTCTGTCAGAGTTTCATGACCGAGCTCTTCCGCTATATCGGTCCCAACACCGACGTTCCCGCCGGAGATATCGGCGTCGGAGCCAGGGAAATCGGCTATCTCTTTGGTATGTACAAGAAACTGGCCCATGAGTTCACCGGCGTTCTGACCGGCAAGAGCTTGAACTGGGGCGGCAGTCTCATCCGGCCCGAGGCCACCGGCTACGGCAACACGTACTTTGCCGCCGAGATGCTGGGTACCAGGAATGAAACCCTGGAAGGTAAGACCTGCCTGGTCTCCGGCTCCGGCAATGTCGCCCAGTACACCCTGGAAAAGTTGATCGAGCTGGGGGCAAGGCCCGTCACCTTCTCCGATTCGTCGGGCTATGTCTATGACCCTGCCGGTATTGATCGGGAGAAACTGGATTTCATCATGAAGCTGAAAAATATTCGGCGTGGCCGGGTGCACCAGTATGCCGAGCAGTATGCCGATGCCACCTTCACCCCTGTCGATTCGGAGCTTGATTATAATCCGCTGTGGAATCATAAGGCCGATTGCGCCTTCCCGAGTGCTACCCAAAATGAGGTCAACGAGAAAGACGCCCAGAATCTGGTCAATAACGGTATCTCCGTGGTCTCGGAAGGGGCCAATATGCCGACCACACCGGATGGCGTGAATATCTTTCTGGATCATAAGATCCTCTACGGACCGGGCAAGGCGGCCAATGCCGGCGGGGTTTCCGTGTCGGGGCTCGAGATGTCGCAGAACAGCATGCGGCTGAACTGGCCGCGTGAGGAAGTGGACAAACGCCTGAAGGGTATCATGAAGAATATCCATAAGATGTGTATGGAAACTGCCCAGCAGTACGGGGCCCCCGGCAACTATGTGGTGGGCGCCAATATCGCCGGTTTTGTCAAGGTCGTCGATTCGATGATCGACCAGGGTGTTGTCTGAGAGAGTAGGCGCCATGCTGCCGAAAACTGCGTCGTGGCGCCGGGTTTGCCAATGTCGGTATGCCGATGACGGCCGGCTATGAGAAATACTAGAAATGAGGTTATCATGCGCTTACAGGCGTTAAAGCACAAGGTCTTGAGGCTGTTGGCTGAAAATGCGACCAACAATACCTCTCCCCAGGTTATGGATACCGATACCATTGCCAGCGCGCTGGATATCAGTCTGTCGGAAACAAAACAACTACTCAAGGCCTTGCACGCCTCCGGAGTGATAATCAGCAATATGGAAGGCCAGTATTCCCTGATCACTCGGGAAGGGATTCAGTGGCTCAACCAGATGACCTTTACCGCAAACAGCTGCCAGGCGTAGCACCAGCCTCTCTCCGATTTCGGTCGCCCCGCTACAGAGATGGGCTGTGCGGGGTGACTGTCGTAGGCCATTCCCAGGTCAAGCGCTCTTTTCAGTTACGTTGCGCGGCTCCACGAATTTAGCCTCTTGCCACAGATTCGGCGGAAGAGGCAGTAAATGTTCTCGAAAAGGGCCGCTGGTTACTCCTGAAACGATCAGTGAATCTTTTCGAGAAGCAGACAGTACGATTGGCTGATTTACTCAAACTGAATCTCTCATCGATTAAGGCCTATCTGTTGCGCGAAGATTTCCAGCGGGTTGCGAGACATGCCTACGTTTTGATGACCACCATGTCCATCTTCTCCTGTCTCAGGCAGAGTAAGATAGTTCGGCCGTACTGATGATAGGCCTGAAGCAGCGTTATGTACCGGTACCCTCTGGGAAAGACGATTTCGCTTGAGAATCTGTGGCAGATTCCTGCCCCTCCCCTCATTTTTCCTGTCTGTTTTAGTTAGTATTAGTTTTTTCTTGTTTTCATTGTTGACATGCCGACATGATCGCCTATTTTGGTTCGTAATGGATCTTTTCAAAACCTTTCAAGTACTTATGTAGGTTTTTTGCCTACTTAATTATAAGGAAAAAGCCCACGTTCTTTTCGTCAAATTCCCTACTGGTTTTTCAGCATTCCACCGGCCTTTTTTTGAGATATTTTCCTACGCTTATCTGGGTAATTTTCTTACATAAAAAAAAGTAATTGCCTGATTTTTTTCTCACTCTCATTCTCCTATAGTAATCCATTGATAGTTGGAGTGCTGTCCTGATCTGTTTGCTGTCGGGGGGCGGCTCCCTGGCTATCTTGTCATGCGCGAGAATTATGCTCAACGTGCATGACAAGAGCGCCTTGCCAGTCTCCTCGTGCCAAGGGAGCAGGGGCTGGAACGCGCGGCTGCATACGGGATACGGTCCGGTTTGTTTGAGCCGGGCTTCACTCTTCTTACCTCACTTGATGAACAAGAAAGGAGCACCATGATTAATCACCGGAGCAATAATAAACCCCGGAAGACAAATCCTGACAATAAGGAGGAGGCTTCAATGGCAGTATCAAGGCGGAACTTTTTGAAGCTGTCAGGCGGAACCGCTCTGCTCGCATCGCTCGGCGTGAACCTTGATCCTGCAAAGGCCTATGCCCAGGAATTGAGGATCAAGAACGCCAAGCAGACTACGACGATCTGCCCTTACTGTTCCGTAGGGTGCGGCTTAATCGTCTACGTGGAGAACGGTAAGGTCATCAATACCGAGGGCGATCCTGATCATCCGATCAGTGAAGGTACACTCTGCGCCAAGGGCGCTTCCCTGATGCAGATGGCGAACAGCGACACGCGCATCACAAAACCGATGTATCGCGAGCCCGGCGGGACGGCGTGGAAAGAAGTGGAATGGGACTGGGCGCTGGACAGAATCGCCCGCCTCGTCAAAGACAGCCGTGACAAGAGCTTCATGACGACAAAAAAGGCCAAGGTCAAGGAGAAACAACCCGACGGCACGGAGATTGAGGTCGAAAAGGAATTCGTGGTCAACCGGACGGACGCCATCGCCCATGTGGGCAGCGCCGCCATGGACAACGAGGAATGCTACCTGATGCAAAAACTTGTCCGGTCGTGGGGCCTGGTGCACATTGAACACCAGGCACGTATCTGACACTCTGCAACTGTTGCGGCTCTGGCAGAGTCGTTCGGACGCGGTGCAATGACCAACCACTGGATTGACTTGAAAAACGCCGATGTTATTCTGGCCATGGGCGGCAATCCAGCCTCGAACCATCCCATTTCAATGAAGTGGATTATGCGTGCCCGGGAAAAGGGCGCGAAGCTGATCTGTGTTGACCCACGCTTTTCGCAGACCGCCGCCAAGGCGGATCTCTACGCCCCGCTCCGTTCCGGAACGGATATCGCCTTCCTGGGCGGAATGATCAACTACATCCTGGAAAACAACCTCTACTTCAATGACTACGTTCTCAATTACACCAACGCCTCGTTCCTGGTGAGCCCGGACTTCAAGGGACCGGCGGATATGGACGGCCTGTTCTCAGGGTATAACGCGGAGAAGCGGAACTACGACAAGAAGTCCTGGTCCTTCCAGATGGACGAGAACGGCATAGCCTTGAAGGATCCCACCCTGGAAGACCCGAACTGCGTGTTCCAGCTCCTGAAGAAGCATTACGCCCGCTACACCGTGGAAAAGGTGGTCGACATCACCGGGACGCCCAAGGACAAACTGTTAGAGGTGTACAAGCTCTTCGGCTCCACCGGCAAACCTGACCGGGTCGGGACCAATTGCTACGCCATGGGCTGGACCCAGCACACCGTCGGCACCCAGAACATCAGGGCCATGACCATCATCCAGGTGCTGCTCGGCAACATGGGCATGGCCGGCGGCGGCATCAACGCCCTGCGTGGTGAGGCCAATGTGCAGGGATCCACGGATCAGGGCCTCCTGTTCCATATCCTGCCCGGCTACAACCCGACGCCGAACGCATCTCTGGTCGACCTCGCGACGTACATCGAGAAGAACACCCCGACAACCAAGGAACCGCGAAGCGTCAACTGGTGGGCCAACCGCAACAAGTACATCACCAGTTATCTCAAGGCCATCTACGGGGAGGCAGCGACCAAGGAGAACGATTTCGGCTACTCCTGGCTGCCGAAGATAGATGTGGGCCAGAACGCTTCGTGGCTGATGATCTTCGATAAGATGTTCAAGGGAGATTTCGAGGGTTTCTTCGCCTGGGGACAGAACCCGGCATGCTCGGGTGCGAACTCCAATAAGACCCGCCAGGCCATGACCAAGCTCAAGTGGCTGGTGAACGTCAACCTCTGGGACAACGAAACCGGTTCCTTCTGGCGCGGCCCCGGCATGAACCCCAAGGATATCCAGACCGAGGTCTTCATTCTGCCGTGCTGCTCCTCGGTGGAAAAGGAGGGGAGTATCTCCAATTCCGGACGGTGGGCGCAGTGGCGCTATAAGGCCGTTGAACCCGTCGGCCAGTCAATGCCTGACGCCGAGATCATGAACGAGCTGTATTTCAAAATAAAAGAGCTCTACAAGAAGGAAGGCGGTGCCTACCCCGAGCCCATCATGAACCTGACCTGGGATTACGGAGATCGCGACGCGGCGGGCAAGGTCAAGCACATTGACATCCATGCCGTGGCCAAGGAGATCAACGGCTATTTCCTCGAAGATGTGTACGACATGAAGGTGGAGCCGCCCAAACTCATTGGCAAGAAAGGGGATCTGGTCACGAGCTTCCCCTCCCTGCAGGCCGACGGCACCACCTCGAGCGGCAACTGGATCTACTGCAATTCCTATATCCTGAAGGATGGCAAAGAGATCAATATGATGGCGCGGCGCGGCAAGGACGACCCAACGGGCCTCGGGCTCTTCCCCGGCTGGTCCTGGGCGTGGCCGGTAAACCGGCGAATCATCTACAACCGGGCCTCGGTAAACCCGCAGGGAGAGCCGTGGGATCCGAAACGGCCGCTGCTCAAATGGAATGCGACCAAACTTAACGCCACCACTAAAACACCGGGAGTCTGGGAGGGTGATGTCCCCGACGGCCCGGCACCGCCGATGGGCACCGACGGGAAGTTACCCTTCATCATGAAGTCTGACGGCATTGCCTCGATTTTCGGCCCCGGACTCGTGGAAGGTCCGTTCCCGGAGCATTACGAGGCTATGGAGTGTCCGCTCGAGGTAAACCCGATGTCCAAGCAGCGGGTCAACCCGACCATCAAGATCTTCGGCGACAAGATGGATGCCTCTTTCTCCTGCGATGCACGGTATCCATTCGTGTGCACCACCTACCGGGTGTCGGAGCACTGGCAGACCGGCGTCATGACTCGACACTGCTCCTGGCTGCTGGAAATGCAGCCCCAGAACTTCGTGGAAATGAGCGTGGAACTGGCAAAGGACCTGAAGATAAGCAACGGCGAGACAGTGATCGTCTCCTCCGGCCGCGGAGAGATAAAAACGGTTGCGATGGTCTCCGAACGGTTCAAGCCCTTCAAGATCGCTGGCTCGACTGTGCACCAGGTTGGTATTCCCTGGCATTTCGGCTGGCAGTTTCCCGAGGACGGTAGTGGGTATGACAGCGTTAACCTGCTTACGCCCAATGTGGGCGACGCGAACACAATGATACCCGAGTCGAAGGCCTTCATGGTCAACGTCCGAAAGGCATAGGGGGGAGAACCATGGCAAACGATAACACCAAAAACCGCAAAGCTATCCTGGTTACCCCGGAGGCCTGCATCGGCTGCAGGGCATGCCAGGTTGCCTGCAAGTCCTGGAACCAGCTGCCGGGCATCAAGACCAAGAACAACGGCACGTATCAGAACCCGCCGGACCTGGCGAGTGCAGCATTCAACATTATCCAGTACAACGAAGTGCCGTCGCAGGAAAATCCCGTGCGCTGGCTCTTTGTCAGCAGGCGGTGCATGCACTGCGAGGACGCGGGATGCATGAAGATCTGTCCTTCCGGCGCATTGTACAGGACGGCGGAGGGCGCCGTGGCCTATGACCGCGACAAGTGCATCGGCTGCAAACTCTGCGTCACCGCATGCCCATTCGATGTACCCCGCTACGATACAGACAACAAGGTGACGAAATGTCATCTCTGTTTCGACCGGATCGCCGCGGCTATGCATCCGGCCTGTACCAAGACCTGCCCCACCGGCGCCTTGAAGTACGGCGACCGGGATGAGCTCATCGGGACCGCCAAAAAAGAGGGTTTCGGCACAATTTATGGCGAAAAGGACCTGGACGGCCTGGGCACGATCTACGCGTTCAAGGATGAGCCCAAGCTTTACGGGATGAAGGAGAATCCGACCATCCCGAGTAGTGTGGTCTTCTGGCACAACTATTTGAAACCGCTCTCGGTGATCGGTCTGGGCGGTGTGGTTGCCGCGGCGGCGATCCATTATCTGGCCATTGGCCCCCACAAGGAAAAGGAAGAGGAGGTGTGATATGGCGGAGATGGTAAGAAAATCGAGAGTCGACGAGATCCTGAACCACTGGATCCTGGCCGGAAGCTGCATCCTGTTGAGCATCACGGGATTCGCCTTCCTGTTTCATCTGGAACCTGTCGCCTCCGTGTTCGGCGGCTTCACTACTATGGCAACAGTACATAACTGGGGGGGAGTGGTCTTTGGTTTGTCGCTCTTGTACTCCATGCGCGATTATCTCAAGGAATCCCTTGAATACGACGCCGACGACCTGGGATGGTTCAAGGTGGCGGGAGGGTACCTTTCCCACAAGGTGACGGTGCCGCCGATGGGAAAATACAATCCTGGTCAGAAGCTCTTCTATCTGGCCATTGTCGGGGCAGGGATTGCCATCGCGCTCTCCGGCTTCGGCATCTGGCTGATGAAGGAGAACACGACGGTGATGTTGGTTTCGCACATTGTCCATAATGTGGCGTTCATCATCTTTGTTCTTGCTGTGCCGATCCATATCTATCTTGGGACTCTGGCTAATCCGGGGACGTTCCAGATTATGGTAAACGGTATGATGCCACTGAGTGATGCCAAGAAGAAACACCCAAAATGGATGAAAGCGGTCGGGAAAATGTAATCACGACCTATTGCCAACCTATCATGAGGAGAAAAGGGGATACGTCTGCATCCCCTTTTCTATCTAATCTGATGAAAAGAATACTGATCTGTGTTTTCGCCCTGCTTGTGTTCGGGGTGGCGCACGCAGAGCAGAAGAAGACCGATGTCCCTATCGGCGACTCTCCATCTCTGGGACCGGCCAACGCGCCGGTCACCATCATCGAGTTCATTGATTTCCAGTGACCTCACTGTGTGGCGGCCGGTCCGACCGTCAAACAGATACTCCAGACCTACCCCGGCAAAATCCGACTGGTGATCAAGAATTATCCCTATAAATACCGCGATTTCGCAAGGATCGCGGCCGAGGCCTCACTCGCGGCGAGAGACCAGGGAAAATATTGGGAGATGCACGATATTTTAATCACCCGCTCACCGAAGCTTGACCGGACCAGCCTGATAGCCTATGCTGGTGAGTTGGGGCTTGACGTGAAGAAATTCACCGAATCCATTGACAGTGGCCGGCAGGCGAAGGAGATCGACCGCGATTTAAAGCTCGCCGAATCGATGGACCTCTACAACACGCCGACCTTCTACATCAACGGCCGGCAAGTTGTTGGTGAGCGCCCCTTCGACTACTTCAAGAAGATCATCGACGAGGAATTGCATCAGGCAGGAAGGTAACCGGATGAGAAGAATACTATGGATGATCATCGGGCTGCTCTGCCTGCCGGTGTGCGGGTTTACCGGCCAACTCGAGCCGTTCCAGGACGTCCCTATCCCGGTGCAGAACCCCCAGACGCCGGCGAAAGTTGAACTCGGCAAGAAGCTTTTCTTCGACCGACGGTTGTCCGGCGACGGGACCATGAGCTGTGCGACCTGCCATGATCCTAAGCAGGGCTACAGCGACGGACTCGAGATCTCGCTCAACTATCCCACGACCCGGAATTGGCGCAACTCTCCCACGCTGATAGGCGTCGCATTTCAGAAACGCCTGTTCCATGACGGGCGGGCATCAACCCTTGAGGAACAGGCGCTGTTCCCGATGATGTCGGCCTTCGAGATGAATCAGAACCTGGATTTCATGGAGGAAGAGATCCGCTCCGTGCCGGAATACGTAGCGGAGTTTGCGAAGGTCTTCGGCGACGGCGACGTGAACCGGGAACGCATTGCCATGGCAATCGCCGCATTCGAGCGGACCCTCGTTTCGCGCGATGCTCCACTTGACCGGCACCTGAGCGGGGACACGCACGCTCTCTCGCCGGAAGCGTTGCAGGGCTATAAAATATTCACGGGCAAAGGGAAGTGTTCCGATTGCCATTACGGCGTCAATCTGGCTGACGACCAGTTCCACGTCCTCCAGGTCCAGGAGAACCCCGAGCACCTGAAAGACCCGCGAATTGCAGCAACGCGCCGGTTCGTCGCCAAGGTCTATCATTTCGAGGAGTATCGGACCCTGGCCGAGGATCCCGGAAGGTACCTCATCACCAAGGCCCAGAAAGATTGGAAGGCATTCAGAACACCCACGCTCAGGGAGATCGCCGGTACTGCCCCCTACATGCACAACGGCATCCACGCGACCCTGGACCAGGTAATCGAATTCTTCAACGGGGGTGGCGGGAAGGGCAACACCGCGCTGAAGCCTTTGCAACTCACCCTCGCGGAGAAGAGACAGCTCAGAGTTTTTCTTGAAGAAGGATTGACTGGAGCGCCGATCACCTTTACCTACCCAAAAATTCCATAAGGAGAACCATGACCATCGATGTCCAGGCCTTGATCGAACAACGGCCCCACCTCAAGGACCCGCTCGAGCTCTACGCCAGATGGCAGGGCTTTCACCACGAGGCTGCGGGACTTCTGCCGAAAGAGAGATCGGCTCTATCGACTGAGGACTCCAAGGCATATCCGCGGGAAAGCGCCGGCCCTGTTTTTCAATTGTTTGTCTCCATCTTCGACCTGCCTCGTGAGGAACTTGTACCGCTCGGTCGGGCGCTGGAGGACGGTGATATTGACTTCATGCGGTTGCCGCTCAATGAACTTCCGGCCCTTTCCCCTCCCTATGCCGAAGAGGAACTGGCCACGATCCTGTTCCTGTTGAGCAGGCCCTACTTTCTGGCACTGCGAGAGGCCTTTCCGCTGGACGGCAACCAGTGGGAGGAGGGACGCTGTCCTCTCTGCTCGGCGCGGCCGGCGCTCGCATCCATTCTGGAAGGACCTAAGCGTCGCCTGCACTGTTCCTTCTGCGGTACTTCCGGCCCGACACCCCGGTTCATCGGCTGTCCGAACTGCGGAACCGTCGATGCCTCAAGGCTCAACACCATCATGTCTGAGGATGAACCTGGATTCCGGGTAGTGACCTGCGATGAGTGTCAAACCTATGTGAAGGTCGTGGAGAGCCCGATTCTTGGTGAGATGGGGGTGGACCTGGCAGACCTGGCAAGCCTTCCGCTCGACATCGTGGCCCAGGGCAAGGGATTTGTTCGCATGGCGCCGAATCCCATCGGCTTGAAAAAGATGGAGTAATTCCGTTTCTAAATCAAAATGAGAACGCGAAGGCAAGCGAGCAGCGATGAGACAGTACAGGTAGTACGGCGAGGAGCCGCACAGCGTAGCCGACAAAGTTAACGTTTGATTTAGAATTGGAATAACAGGAACCTCAGAAGACTTTCTGTTTTTATCCCGGCCTTGTTTTCATCATCCTCCACGTTGTAAGTAAAAAAAGATCCCAAGGGGCTGTTCAATTCGGACAGCCCTTTTTTATTACCTTATCGCTCGATGTTCCGTATGCTGCCTGTAGAGTAACGGAGTCGACTGCCGCGGTCTCCGTTATTGCAACCTGATTTCCCATGAATCGCTGCCCGTCAGTTCGCTCCTGCCATTGTCGAGATAAAAAAAGCGGTAATCCGCACTGCACGTCTCTTCCAGAGCTCAGTGCCCGGCCATCATGGCCGCGACATCCTCTTCGGGTGTCGTGATGCCCTTTATATCGAATTTTTCGATCAGGGTTTTCGCCACATTGGGGGAGAGAAAACCCGGCAGAGTCGGTCCGAGACGTAAACCCTTCACGCCCAGAGAGAGCAGGGCCAGCAGCACCAGGACTGCCTTCTGTTCATACCAGGCGATATCGAAGGAGATCGGCAGTTCGTTGATGTCCCCCAGGCCGAAGGCCTTCTGCAGTTCCATGGCGATCACGGCCAGGGAGTAGGAATCGTTGCACTGCCCGGCATCAAGCACCTGGGGGATGCCGGCGATATCGCCGAGATCGAGTTTGAGGTACTTGTACTTGGCACAACCCGCTGTGAGGATGACGGCGTCCTTGGGCAACAGTTCCGCCACCCGGGTGAAGTAGTCACGGAATTTATGGCGTCCGTCACAACCGCCCATAACCACGAAGCGCTTGATCTCCCCGGATTTTATGGCGTCGATGATCTTATCTTTCAGGGCCATTACCTGGAGATGGCCGAAGCCGCCGACAATGGAGCCTTTGTCGATCTCTTCGGGGGGCTTGCAGGTCTTGGCCTTGGCGATGATCTGCGAAAAGTCCTTCGGTTTACCGTCCCGGCGATCGGGAATATGGACACAGCCCTCAAAACCGACGGCACCGGTGGTGAATATCCGGTCCATGTGCTCGGGGTTGGGAGGGACGATACAGTTTGAGGTAAAGAGAACCGGCCCGTGAAACGACTCGATCTTTTTTTTCTGCATCCACCAGGCGTTGCCGTAGTTGCCAACGAGATGGGCGTATTCTTTCAACTTAGGATAGTAATGGGCGGGCAGCATTTCGCTGTGGGTGTAGATATCCACCCCGGTGCCTTTGGTCTGTTCGAGGAGTTCATGGAGATCGACCAGGTCATGGCCGGTGGTGAGGATGCCCGGATTATTGCCCACCCCGAGATTGACTGTGCTTATCTCAGGGATACCGTAGCCGTCGGCATTGGCCTTGTCGAGCAGGGACATGGTGTCGACCCGACCTTGCCGGTCTTGATGACCAGGGCCAGAAGGTCGCCCTTGGTCAGTGAAGGGTCGACCACGGCAGAGAGTCCTTCCATAAAAACCCGAATATCGGCCGGCTGTGTTTCTTCAGTTGATAGGCATGTTCGGCATAGGCGGAAATCCCTTTGAGGCCGTACTGGATCGTGGCCTTGAGTGATCGTTCGTCCTCGTCTGCGATCTCCAGCCAGCCGGCGGCCCCGGTCGCGGCCTTGGCCAGGATGTCGGCCTCGCTTGCAGAGGTCCAGGTCGCGCATAGATGTCGGGGGCTGTGGTCTGCATGTAGTCATTGACCAGGATCCCGCCAAGGTTACCGATGACGAGTCCGGCGGCCCCTGCCAGTTCTGAGTTGGGGCGGACGCCGACTGCCAGCACCGCCAGATGGCAGGGAATTTCCCGGCCATCCTGAAGGACTGCGGCCACGAGCTTGCCGTCCTTGCCCCGCAGTTCCTGGACGCCCTGACCGGTAATGACCTGGGCTGCCTTGGCGTTCATATGCCCATAATAGATCTTTATCAGTCCGTTATCCGGTGTGGAATGCAATCAGAAAAAGGCGAGGTGGCAGAAAGGGGAGGGAGGAGGGAGATCAGTCTTTGGAGATACGTTGCGAGAGCAGGCAGAACCGCTTAATGGTTGAGGATGACACCTCCCGCTGTGAGTGTGGAGCTTTCTTCGTCCTGGGAAACACCATGCAGAGGGGTTCCCCAGGTCAGAAGAAAGGATCATTTCAGGGATTGCCGGCGGGTGGCGAATTCCTCGGGGCTGAAGTGATAAACCTGGGTACCGTAGCATTCGACGGCGAAGGAGGCGCAGACGCTGCCCAGCATGGCGCTTTCCGTTAGATTTTTGCCGTTGATCAGGCCGCTGACCAGGCCACCCCGATAGGCATCGCCGGCGCCGGTCGGGTCCAGTACCTTTTTCGCCGGGCAGACCGGGATCTTCTTCTCACCCTCGGTCCCATAGATCATTGAACCGGACTCGCCGAGGGTGATGATGGTGGTCTCGGCCCTGCCGAGGAGCTCTTCCTTCTTCAGGCCGGTCTTGTCGAGGATGAGGTCGAACTCGTAATCGTTGACGATGAGAATCTTGGCCCCGGTGATGGCCGAGAGGAGGTCCTCAGCCTGCAGCACCGGCAGGGCCTGGCCGGGATCGAAGATATAGGGAATTTCTGCGGTACGGCAGAGGCGGGGATAGTTGATCATGTCTGCCAGATTGCCGGGAGAGACGAGAAGGAGGGTCTCTGCCGGGTCGAGGCTCGTGAAGTCAAGGCCGGAAGAGTACTTCATGGCGCCGGGATTGAAACCGGTGATCTGGTTGTCGGCCTTGTCTGTGGTGATATAGGCGCCTGCTGTCAACTCCTGTGGGATGACCTTGATCCCTTCGATCGCAATGTCATTTTTAGCCAGCCATTCAAAATATTTGTGATTATCACTGCCGATGGTGGCGGTGATAAGGGGCCTCTCGCCCATCAGGGTGAGGGCGTAGGCAATGTTGCCGGCCGTGCCGCCATAGTTTTCCGTGACGCCATCCACCTGGAAACAGACGTTGAGGACATGGATTTTATCGGGCAGGATGTGGTCGGAAAAATACTCGGGGAAATTCATTATCCTGTCATAGGCCAGGGAGCCGGAAACACGTACCTTCATAGTGATCAACCTCTTGAGTGGAGTCAGATTGGATGGGGATTGCGCCAGGCGAAATCGCATCGGCCATTTCGCCCGGCCAACTGCTCTGATATTGGCTACTCCAAAATTATGCTGTGCGGGTTGGGCGGCTGCTCGGGGGCTGGTTTCTGGTGCGATGTGCAGTGCAGGCGGGAACCGTGGTGCCCAAATATGGCCCTGTTTAACATAAGTCTGGCCAAGGTGTCCAATGAATAGTAAAAAAGGTAGAATTCCCTGTTGTGAGGGGGCTGTCGTGTCGAATAGTCGGACAGACGCCACGGCCGGCCGGTTTGCCGGTGTTCTGTCAATGCAATCATCGTCTCAGGAGGATAAATAATGGATCTCAGGTCACTCAGGATAGCGGCGAAAGAACGGCTCAAGGGCTCTTGCCGGGTATGCCCGAATTGTAACGGCCTGGTCTGCGCCGGTGAGGTGCCTGGCATGGGTGGCGTCGGCAGCGGCTCCTCGTTTACCGCCAATATCGAGGCCCTGGTCGAATGGCGGCTCAATATGCGGACCATCCATGCGGTCAAGGCGGTCGAGACACGGTTGTCTCTTTTTGGCATGGAGCTTGCGGTGCCGATACTTGCGGCGCCGATGACCGGTGTTTCCTACAACTTCGGGGGCGGTATGGCCGAGGGTGAATTCAGCGATATCATGATCGCTGGTGCCAGGCAGGCCGGGACAATAGGCCTGATCGGTGACGGCGCCGACCCGGCCATGTACCTCGGCGGCATCGAGTCGATCATGAAAATGGGCGGCAGGGGCATCCCGATCATCAAGCCGCGGGCTCAGAAAGAGATTATCAAGTTGCTCAGAAAGGCCGAGGCTGCAGGTGTTCCGGCAGTAGGTATGGATATAGACGGGGCAGGTCTTGTGACCATGGCCCTGAAAGGTCAGCCGGTCGGCCCCAAGACCCCTGCCGAACTGCGGGAGGTGATCGGTGCGACCAGCCTGCCCTTTATCCTCAAAGGTATCATGACGGTCGATGAG
>JANOIV010000206.1:0-13808 GCA_031407875.1 Desulfobulbaceae bacterium
CACCAGTCTCGACTATGACCGCTCCTTGAACATCGAGGGCAAGGATGTCTACCGGGCCCTGTTCTACGGTCTCGGCTCGGACGGTACGGTCGGCGCCAACAAGAACACCATCAAGATCATCGGCACCGAGACCGACAACTCAGCCCAGGGCTACTTCGTCTACGACTCGAAAAAATCGGGTTCCATCACTACCAGCCATCTGCGCTTCGGCAAAAATCAGGTGGTGGCCCCCTACCTCATCGACAAGGCCAACTTCATCGCCTGCCACAATTCCACCTTCCTCAACCAGTATGACATGCTGCGCAACCTGGACGAAGGCGGCACCTTTCTCCTGACCACGAGCTTCAACGCCAAGGAGATCTGGAAAGAACTGCCCAAGACCGTACAGCGGGATCTGATCAACAAGAAGGCCAAATTCTATATCATTGACGCGGTTTCTCTGGGTATCGCCCTCGGCCTTGGAGCCCGCATCAATATGATCATGCAGACCGCCTTCTTCCTCATCTCCGGCATCCTGACCCAGGAAGAGGCGATCAAGGCCATCAAAAAAGCGATCCAGAAGACCTATGGCAACAAGGGCGAAAAGGTCGTCAAGATGAACTACGACGCAGTGGAGGCCGCAGTCAAGAATATCGTCGAGGTCAAACTCGGCAAGACCGCGACCGGTCATGACATGCCTGACACCGTTCCGGCAGACGCCCCGGCCTTTGTCAAGGAAGTGACGGCAAAGATCATCGAGGGCAAGGGTGACCTGCTCAAGGCCTCGCAGATCCCCGATGACGGCACCTGGCCCACCGGTACAACCCAGTACGAAAAGCGCAATATCGCCGTCCACAACCCGGAATGGCTGCCCGAAAACTGCATCCAGTGCGGCCAATGTTCGCTGGTCTGCCCACATGCCTCGATCCGCATGAAGATCGTGCCCGAATTGAAGGCCGCCCCGAAGACCTTCAAGTCGCTCGATGCCGTCGGCAAGGACTTCAAGGATTCGAAGTTCGCCATCCAGGTCTTCACCGAGGACTGCTGCGGCTGCACCCTCTGCGTCAGCGTCTGTCCGGCCAAGACCAAGGCCCTGCAGATGATCCCGAACACCGAGGCCCACAGAACGGTCCAGGCTGAAAATGTGAAGTATTTTCTTGCTCTCCCGGAGATCGATCCGGCCAAGATCAACCCGGCGACCATCAAGGGCAGCCAACTCCTGCGGCCGCTCTTCGAGTTCTCCGGGGCCTGCGCCGGTTGTGGCGAGACCCCCTATGTCAAGCTCGTCACCCAGATGTTCGGCGACCGGATGCTGGTGGCCAACGCCACCGGCTGTTCTTCCATCTACGGCGGCAATCTGCCCACCACCCCTTACTGTAAGCGGGGAGACGGCCGCGGTCCGGCTTGGGCCAACTCACTTTTTGAAGACAACGCCGAATTTGGCCTCGGTATGCGTTTTTCCGTCAATAAACTCGCGTCCCAGGCTGCTGAACTGCTGCAGGAGGCAGTGGCGGCCAAACTCATCGCCAAAAAGATGGCCGATGATCTCACCGGCGCCGACCAGTCCTCCCAGGCTGCCATTGAACTGCAGCGGGACCTGGTTGCCAAGCTCAAGGCCAAGCTGGAAGGCAGCGGCAATGTCATCGCCAAGCGCCTCACGTCTGTTGCGGACTATCTGGTGAAGAAGTCCGTCTGGATCGTCGGCGGTGACGGCTGGGCCTACGATATCGGTTACGGCGGACTCGATCATGTTCTGGCCTCCGGCGAAAATGTCAATGTCCTGCTGCTCGATACCGAAGTCTATTCCAATACCGGCGGTCAGATGTCTAAATCCACACCGCGTGCGGCCACCGCCCAGTTTGCCGCCGGCGGCAAGAAGACGCCGAAAAAGGACATCGGCATGATCTTTTCGACCTACGGCAATGTCTATATCGCCAGAATCAGTCTTGGTGCCAATCCCAACCAGATGATCAAGGCCATCGCCGAGGCAGAGGCCTATGACGGTCCATCTCTGATCATCGCCTATGCCCACTGTATCAACCACGGTATCAATATGGCCAAAGGGCTTGAGCAGCAGAAAAAAGCGGTATTGAGCGGGCACTGGCCCCTGTACCGGTATAACCCGGATCTCGAGACCCAGGGCAAGAATCCGCTGACCATCGACAGTAAGGATCCCACTATCACGTTTGCGGAATATGCCCTCGGCGAGAACCGCTACCGGGCCTTGAAAATGGTCAATCCGACCGAGGCCGATTCTCTCATGGCCCAGTCGCAAAAAGACGTCCTGAAGAGCTGGAAGTTCCTCAAAGGTCGGGCTCTGGCCCTGGAGCCCGAGGCTGACGAGGCTGAAGGAAGTAAATAATCGTATATCAACCCTCCCGGTCTGTGACCGGGAGGTTATGTGCTTCTGCTTTTTAGTATAAAAAAAGGGGCTCCGGTTATACACCGGAGCCCCTTTTCGTTTCCCTGTCCTTCCTGCAAACCTCTCGGAAGGCGGCAAAATCCCTATTTAATAGGGGATTCGGCCTTCTGCCGCTCAGTCTCGGCCTTGAGCTCCTCATACTCCCTGATCGATTCAAGCACCGTTTCCTCCTGGCGTTTTTTGATCTGCTCAATCTTAGCCTTGACTTTTTCCTCCTTGATCTTGAGGTTCGCCACCCCGAAAAGGGTGGCCGCCAGATATTTGAAAGAAAAATGCATCAGCTCGACATCATCCTCCTTAATCTTGGCAATGGTCTCCTCATCCATTTCATAGGTGTCAAGGAAAGAGCTCTCAAAGATAAACCTTCTGAAATGGGCCAGATCTGTGGAGGCCATAAAAAACATGCGCTTGGCCTGCTCGGAAAGGGTGGCCTGCAGACCGAAGGATTTTCGGCGCATCACCAGCCTGAGCCATTCCTTATTCATCTCGTCACGGACATCGACGCCCTGGTCCGCCCGCCATTCCCGGATCGTCCATTCCTTGTCCTCTTCAAAGCCTTTGCAGTGATCTTCTTTGACTACGAAGAAGAACTTATCATCGTCGCCTTTGATCTCGTTGCCCTGGCCATCACGGGTGCCGCCTTCGTGAAAATCCGCCATGCCGACCGGATAGTAGCGGCAGGCCGTCGGCCTGTCGGTATAAATTGTGCAGCCAGCCGGGGTGACAAAGGGACACTTGTTGTCATCCTCACGGAGTTTGATCATGACTCCGGGCATATCGGTTTTTTCAAGATAGGTCGGCAGGGTATACTGCTGCAGAAATTCATGGGCGGGGATATCCAGCCTTTTGGTAAGCATGAGGATATCATAGGGCGTAAGGATGATCTTGATACCACCACAGCAGGCGGTGAAACAGCGCACCCCGGGATGGCAGCGAAACTTGATTTTGTTCTCGAGGGTCAGCTTCTGGGGCAGGATATTGGAGGGGTTATTGTCCTTACCAAAGAGAGGCTTTCCTTTAATATTCATCTCTTCTGTACTCATTACATCACCTTGTCTTAATTTGGTTATAAACTGCCGGACTGGTAGTTTGTGGTATATTCGTAGAGTCTAATATAATAGCCACCAGGGACTCTTGTGTCAAACCCATAAAGGAGAGAGTCATCCGCTGCTCGACCCGTCCTCGCCACAGTCTCATGCTGCCGGCAACCCTCGAGTAGTCCAGGACAGCATCGGTCTTTCCTTTATTCCTTGCAGTTTTTTTGAAAAATTCGTATATGTCTTGTTCCATACCCTGCTTTACACTCAGCAGGGGCCATAGCCCTGCCCCGTAGTCTACTAAGGATATGCTTGCATGAAACTGTTTGTCCAACCGATCGATCTATCTGCTGTCAATACAATATATTATCATCTACCGGACGGACCTGTCCTGTCGCTCAAGATAGATGGGCTCGAAGACTTTATCGACCTGGGACTGGAAGTTGGCCATATCTGTGACACCTCGGCAATCGACGGAGTTGTCCATTTCTTCCCTAAAGGAAACGCCTGAACAAAACCTCCACAGTCTCGGGCTGTCCTGCAGTTTCATTCCCCATCACACCTCTGCCGCCCTGAGGGAAAAGATGTCTCTGCCGGTTTTGCCCATCGACCTTCTCTCCGACGGCCATATCCATACCCGATTCTGTCATCATGCCATCGGCGAGATGGAAGAATACGTCTTGGCCGCTATCAACATGGGCCTGAAGGAGATCTGCTTTCTCGAACATATGGAGGCAGGAATCCGTTATGCCGAAATAACCTGGCTGACTGAAGAAGATTTTGATCTCTATTTTGCCGAAGGGGAAAAACTACGGGGACAATATCGGCGGCAGGTCGCCATCGGCCTGGGGGTGGAAGTCGGTTATAATCCGGATCGCTCAGCAGAGCTACTGGAAAGACTTTCGGGCAGGCGATGGGACAGGATCGGTGTATCTTTTCATTACGCCAATATCCCCGGTCACCGCCACCATCTCAATCTGCTCAGCCGCAAGGAAGAAAGCATCAGACGGGCCCGGGAGACAGGTCCCGAATGGATTCTCTCGCACTACTTCGAGATCCTGACCGAGGCCGTTCGTGTCCTACCGGGAACCGTCCTCTGCCATCTCGATGCCGCGCTACGCTATCTCCCCGATCTCAAGTATTCGGACGGGCATCTCCGCCAGATTGAGCAGTTGCTGCGAGCCGTTAAACTTCGGGGCATGGCCGCTGAGATCAACACTTCGGGTCTGCCTATCCGGGGTGAGCCCTTCCCCTCTCTTACCGTCCTCCGGATGATCATGGATCACGGAATTCCTCTCGTCGCCGGATCAGACGCCCATCGGCCTGAAGATGTCGGCCGCTCTTTCGACATGCTGGAGGACTATATCACTTCAGCAATTTCTCCATAGCAGCCCCGAGAGACTTGGCGTTGAAGGGTTTATGCAGGATGGCATTGATCCCTGCCGTCATGGCCGCTTCGTTGTCCTGGCTTTCATTCTGAGTCGTCACCATGATAATGGGCAGGGCCTCGGCAGCATATTTTTCCCGAATTTTCTTGGTCAGCTGGATACCGGTAATATCGGGCATATTCAGATCAGTCAGGACCATGGCCGGTTTCTTATTCTGCAGCCATTCAATGGCTGAGGCCGGAAACTCAAAGAGTACCGGTTCATAGCCCAATTCATAGAGTGTTGCCTTGTAGATATTGAGGATCATTCTCGAATCATCGACAGCCACGACCTTGAGACGTACCGTTTGATCGTCCTTACCGATCATCTTGCGGGCAAAATCTTTTATGCCGGCATCGTCGAGGAGTTTGTGGTAGTGCTCCCGGATATCCTTATGGGCGTGCGGCAGATAGACAAGGGCCAGGCTCTGAAAGACCTGGTCTTCAGACAAGCTCATGAAAATCTTGTCGACCTGGGCATTGACGATGATCTTGGCGATATGCCGGGCTTCATTTTCCGGCCCGCGCAGAAGATTTCTGATGCCTGCGACAAGGATATCCGAATGGTTCTGGTCAATGGCCCGGGCGGCCGCGACACAGACATGATCCTCGGGATCGGTAAGGCCGGCCGTCAGGGTATAGGCCCCTTTTTTCAGGGGCAGGAGGGCCAGTGCCTCATAGGCTGCGAAACGCACATTAGCACTCCTGGGCTCGTTGACTAGAAGCTTGCGGATCGGCGTAATGGCCGATTCATCACCGATATCGCCCAAGACATTGAGGGTGTGGATAAGAAAATCCGGATCATCCTGCTGCAGGTTCTCGATGAGATTGGGCACCGCCTTCGGGCCAATGTGAACCAGTTGCTGTTTGGCATAGGTCCGCATGTGGGCATAGTGTGAGCGGATGGTCGCATTGAGCTTCTCTAGCGATACCTGGTCCTGGACCTCGGCGAAGATGGAGAGGATCAGATAATCGATCTCGTTGTCCGTGCCCATCCTCTCGGCCAACCGGTGCATGGCTGTAGGGGTGCCGACCTGTCCGAGGGATTGGACGGCAGCTATGATCAGCTCACGATTGGCGGCATAGAGATAATCCGTCAGGGTGTTGATGCATTCGGGGTCGCCGATCAGACCGAGATTTTCGATGATAAGGAGTATCTCCGCATCATCTTGCGAGGAAGCGATGATCTCCAGAAGAGCAGGCGTAACCTCGTCATAGCGAAGTTCTCCGGCCACCTTGATCAGTTCAGTCTTATCCTTCATCGTGGTTGAGCGCAGAAAGGTTTCGAGCTTTTCCGGATAGGCCAAAAGATTGGAAAGCAGGGTATCGCGTATGACCGGCATTTCTGCAGCAACTGCCTGGTGCTCGGTTAAGAGATAGAGGAGGAGAGGTACGGAGAATTCGACATCACCCTTGGACAGGGCGTATATGAGACGGTTCCTTGACTTGACGTCGACATCGCCGATATGCGACAAGACCAGCTGGGCCTTGAGAGAATCGCCTGTCTTGATATTTTCTTGTATCTCTTCAACCATGTGCTGGGGATTCAAATCAGCCATAACAGCTCCACCTCAGAAAGTTTCCTTGCTGATAATAATAATCGAACATACTGATATGAATTAAATTTTCAACTTGTGGCTCATAATATCACAGAATAACACGGCTTGTCTAATATGTTTGCAGATTTTTTTTAGAGAAGACCATGACCTCTCAGGGGCTTATACCGCCTGCAGGCACGGCCTTCATAAGAAAGAAAGAGGACAAAAACCGGGAGATCAGGCCATCAGACTGGCGTCCATCCGTCGGATCAGGTTGAAACCACCGGGCAGCACCAGGCTGTTCTTCCAGTCCATGGAATCGAGAAACACCTGGACTTCGAAGGAGCGTGAGCCCGCATTGCAGATGATGATCAGGGTTTTGTCATGTGGCAGTTCCAGGTAGCGCTCCCGCACCTCATCATAAGGAATAGAGAGCCATTTCTCCCTGCCGTATTTTGCAACAAAGGGCTGCGCCTGTTTCACATGCCTGACATCGAAGGCGATCCAGTCCGGTTTTGAGGAAAAATCCGCCATCCACTCAAAGTATGAGCGCAGGCTTATCTGGCGCATCCTGCCATCACAAAGATTTTCTGCGACATAGCCTGCGGCGTTGATCGCATCGATAGCGGTGGAAAACGGCGGGGCATAGGCCATCTCCATATTGGCGAATACATCGATTGTCGCCCCGGCGGATATGGCGACCGCAGCCGCATCGATCCGCACCGATAGGGCATCGTTCATCGGACCGATGCCCTGAAAACCCAAGATCTTTCGCGTCCTCCGGTCAAAAACCAGCTCCAGGCAGATGATATCGCTGTCGGGGAAAAAATGGGCTCGGTCGGAGGGGGCGGTCAGAGAGACATCCGCCTCATAACCCTGGGTTTTCGCGTCCTCAAGACTGAGACCGGTGGCACCGATCGACATATCGAAGGCCTTCATTATGAAACTGCCGATCCCACCTTTAAAGACTGACGGAATACCGGCCATATTGTCGGCGGCTACCCGGCCTTCCTTGTTGGCAAGGCTTCCCAAGGGCGCATAGAAGCCCTTGCCGGTCACGAGATGGCGGATCTCGATACAGTCCCCGGCTGCATAGATGGCAGGATCAGAGGTCTGCATCCGCTCATTGACGATAATGGCACCGATCTCCGAGACATGCAGCCCGGCGTCTCGTGCCAACTGCGAGCGGGGCCGTACACCCACCGCCATGATCACCATATCCGCCGCAAGCGTCCGTTTGCCGGTCCTGACGCCGACCGCCTTGCCGTCTTGTTCGACGATCTCGGTGGCCGCCTCACCGAGATACACCTCGACATTGTGGTCTCGCAGATGTTTGGCAAGGGCCTCGGCCATCGGCCAGTCGACGATCCGCGGCAATAGCTGATCCTTATACTCGACAATCGACGTCTCCACGCCCCAGAGGTCGGTGAGGGCCTCGGCCATCTCAATGCCTATGGCCCCGCCGCCGATCACCACTGCCTTTCCCACCTCGCCTCTGGCGATTCTCTCCTTGATCTCTATCGCCTTGTGCAGGTCGCTGATGGTGAACACCCCATCGGCATCCCGCCCGGGGATGGGCAGGACTTTGGGCTGACTGCCGGTAGCGAGCATCAGGCTGTCATAGGGGATGAGGCTTTTCTCGCCAGTTTTGACATCCTCGACCTCCACCGTCTTCTCTCGACGGTTGATGGACAAGGCGCGGGTGGAAGTCAGTGTCTTGACGCCCTTGGCATTTTCAAAGAAATATTCGTCACGCAGCATATGAAAACTGGTGGATCTCAGCTCCTTCTCGTCGGAGACATCACCCGACACATAATAAGGAATACCGCATCCACCATAGGAGATCAGATTATCCTGATCGATCAAGGTCACTTCGGCCTCCGACATGACTCGCTTGACACGACACGCCGCCTTCGGTCCGGCCGCGACCCCACCAATAATGACTATTCGCTTGCCCATCGGCAACCTCCATTGCAGTAAAGTTATGCACTTTTTTAAGAGCATGATATTGGCATATGAACACTATCGGAGAGAAAAGACAAGATTTTTTGCTTTTTACGAAGCTTGCTCCAGACCGGATCGCCCTTTTCTCCGAAGGAAGTCAGACTGCCTGCAAAAGTCAGTTTCAGTGGGCCGATAAAAAATTGATCCTCCCGGTATTTTCCGTTAAAAAGCCGCCATTGTGTTTTGAATAGTGGGCCCACTTCATATCGACAGGGATTACTCCTTTTCTTTTCACTTTTCACTGTGTATGGGCATAAACTCAAGAGAGGATCCACTCGGAACGGCGTTCTGACTTCAGTTTGCCGAAGAAGACACCTGTCTATGGTTTTTTTGCAGGTATAGCAGGAGAACGATATGGAAATACTGAAATGGCGGGAGGCATACGAGACGGGGGTTGAAGCAATGGACAGCCAACAGAAGCGCCTAATTTACCCCGTCAATCAGATGTATACGATTCTTCGGGACAAAGAGGGGCATGAAGCCCTCGATACAGTGCTCGCAGAAATGTCGGACTATGCTGGACAGCATTTTCACGACGAAGAAGATCTTCTGCTCAAGCATGCCTATTCCGGTATTGCCGATCAACAGATCGCCCATCACGGTTATAAAAAGAAAATCGAGGAACTGCTTGCCGGAAAATCGGTGGACAAACTGGCTGCAGCCCAGAATATATCGGCGTTCCTGCGTCAGTGGTGGATTGGCCATATCTCCGGTGACGATAAAAAATATGGCCCTTTTCTGAAGGACAAGGGTGTACTCTAGACTACTGGCTGGTAACTGTCGCTCGGCGTGAACTGGCCAAGGATTTTCTCCTTGATGGATCGACCCTCCTTTTGAGCAACTGACCGGTCAGGACCCCCAGATGCGCGCTTTATGCCATTTCCAAATCAAGATGAGAATGCGAAGGCAAGCGAGCAGCGACGAGACAGTACATAAAAGTACGGCAGGAGCCGCACAGCGCAGCCGATAATGATGCTTCATTTGGAATTGGTTTACATATCCCTCAAGCCCGGACGAAAACCTTTTCAGGCCGCAAAAGGAGATAAATGGTAAAGGTTGTCCCGACCTGCGGCTTGCTCTCCACAAGAATCTCGCCCAAATGGCTCTCGATAATGTTCTTGGTAATGGCAAGTCCCAGACCTGTTCCTTTGGTTTTGTCAGTGAAGAAAGGCTCGAAGATCTGGGCAATCTTGTCCTCCGTCATGCCCACACCGCTGTCACGAATGGAAATCTCAATCTTCCGTTTTTCGTCCAGACGACGAGTGGTTACCTGCAGGACGCCCCCGCCCTCCATGGCCTGGACGGCATTGAGCAGGATATTAAGCAGAGCCCGATAGAGCTGATCCCGGTCAATCTCTGCGACCGGCAGGTCCGGTGCTAGGTCGGTTATCAAGTCAACATGCTGTTCTCTCAGCATCGGATTGATAAAGGCCAGGACCTTTTCCGCAATCTCGTTGACATGTCCTTTCTCCAGATTCATCTTCTGCGGACGCGCAAAATCAAGAAATTCTACGACAATCCTGTTGAGACGCATCGTTTCGTCAACGATGATACGGGCCAGATGTTCATTGCCCGGGGCGACCTTCTGGATACGTTTTTCGAGGATCTCGGCCGTACTGCGTACTATTCCCAAAGGACTTTTGATCTCATGGGAAACCGTTGCCACCATGGTGCCCAGATGGGCCAACCGCTCTGTCTGATTTAACTTTTCTTCGAGCCTGAGTCGTTCCAGGGCCTTACCCTCCATGATCTTGCCGGCCCGGGAGACTATGGTGCGCAGCACCACAAACAACACTGCCATAACGGCCGCCGAGACCAGTATGATACGGCCCTGCAGGTCGATAATATTGGCATAGCCCTTCGACAGGTCCTTGACGATCTCGATGACCCCCATGACCGCCCCCTCGCTCTCCTCCTCACCACGGATCTGACGGAAGGGAATATAGGTTCTGAGCTGACAACTGACGGCCGGAGTGACCGAGAGCAGACTGAAGACGGAACCGCTGTAAATGAACTTCGAATTGGCCTCTCCCGTCAAAGATTTCTTGTATTCGACACCGCCCATATCCCGCTTGCCGACCAACTCACTCACAGTTGAATAGGAGATGATATTGACTCGTGAATCGTAGATAGTTACCGAATCAATCTTCAAACCCTGGATAACGCCCCGGACGATCTTATCCAGATTGTCGAACTGCTCAGGATTGCTGAGGGCAATGCCACCGTAACGGACCACGGCCGGAAGGACAAATCTGCGAAAAACCTGCTGATTGAGGTTCTCGGCAAGGAGCATGGAATACTCTTTGCTCTGTTCGAGCATGACCCGACGGGCATGGTTGGAGATGGCCCAGGACAGAAAGAGGGTAAAGATGAGAATAACACCCAGGCTGGTAAAAGAGAAATATTTCACCAGCTTGAACGGTTGCAGGCCGGCATCGAGTTTCTGCTGACGGATCCAATCCAGGACTTCATGCGGCTGTTTGTTACTGCCCACAACACACCCCGCAACGACGACAAACCTTGGTATCACAGGGTGCGGAAAGCCTGCCTGCAAAGGCCCTCAGATATTCCTGCCAGAGGTAGCTGCGCTCGATTCCATGGTCGATGATATCCCAGGGGAAGCAAGATGTCTCATCAAACCCGCAGATCGCAAACTGCTCAGGCGTCAGATCATGCCGCTTCATTGCCTGTTTCCAGGCTGTCCCGTACTTGGCCATTTCATAAAGAACGGGCGCCAGCCTGCGGTCTCCCCGAGCCAGGATGGCCTGGAACAGTACCTGTTCGGGCTTGTCATGGCTGAGGTGGACATTGGCCTCCGCGGCCAACCCCCGGCGCAGAGTTTTAAGTCGGCGTTTGAGTTCACCGACTGCCTCCCTGGCCGAGCCGACCTCCCCTTTTGCCAGTCGTTCGCTCATGCCGAAAGGATGATACTGGAAAGGGGTCCAGGGTTTTGGTGCAAAACAGTTGATCGAAAGGCGTATCTCACAGAGCCGCCCTCGCACGCGACCCACGGGATCAATGCGACCTTTAATCTTTTTGATCAGCGCTATGGCCTCCTGGAGGTCCTCATCCGTTTCGGTCGGCAGGCCGATCATCAGATAGAGCTTTAAGGTGTAGAGGCCTGCCTCCACCAATTGTTCCGCGGCCCGCAGGAGATCTTCCTCGGTCAGACCCTTATTGATGACCCTGCGCAGTCTCTCGGAGGACCCATCCGGGGCGATGGCGACCGTCTTGAGATGACTTCCGGCCAACAATGTCAAAAGTGTCGGGGTGATCCTGTCGGCCCTGAGGGAAGAAAATGACAGGGCGCATCCGGTCTGGCTGAGATGGGCGGCAATTCTATCCAGGACATCTCTATCGGCCATTTCCATCCCCAAGAGCCCAACCCGATTGACAGCATCATCGCGCTCGGCAAGGCCTGCGATCACAGCCTCTGCATCCCACAAACGGGGAGGCCGGTAGATGAAACCGGCGGTACAGAAGCGACAGCCCCGGGAGCAGCCCCTCCCCAGTTCGGTCAGATAGAGTTCCGAAAACTCCGCTTCACTGGTCAGCAACTGCGAATGCCCGGCCAGGCTACAGTCCGCAAGGGTGACCTTTTTGATCCTTTTCGGCAGGTCATCAGGGGACTGGTAGGCCTTCAGCCAGCCATCGGCATCATACTGCGGAGTATAAAAGGCCGGCGCATAACAACCGGGCAGGCTCCGGCCGATATCGGCAAGCAGCTCATGGCGTTTTTCACCAGCAGTAAGACCTCGAGCCAGAAAAGCCATAAGATCGGAGAGGACCGGCTCCGCCTCGCCCACCAGGAACAGATCGATAAAGGGGGCAACGGGTTCGGGGTTCATGAAAGCGATGACCCCGCCACAGATGAGAAGAGGCGCGGCGGTTGAAATCCCGCCGCCCCGTTTATCGGCAAAAGGCTCTATGCCTGCAGCCAGAAGCAGTTCGAGGAGATGGTGGTAGTCGTGTTCGAAACTGAGGGAGATAAAGATGAGGGAAAAGTGATCAAGCGGTCTCGCCGATTCGATTGAGCGCGGCGATTCTCCGGATTCGGTCAGAAAGAAGCGCTCACAGACAACAGCCTCCTCTTCGTTGAGCAGGCTGTAGACAAGCTGGAAGCCGAGACTCGACATGCCAACTTTATAGGTGTTAGGGTAGATCAGGGCCACCGGCAGACGCCCTGTCCATTTCTTCAGATAGCTGCCTTTTTCCCTCTCAAGCAGAATCTGACGTTGTGATGAAGTCCCGCCTGAGAGAGTTTTCCGTTTTCTGATGCCAGCCACTCCGCCTTAATTGGCCTTTTTCCGAAGATAGGTGGGCGTTTCCAGATACTCTTCGTTCCAGCCCTGGCCCTTGCGGGGCCTCTCGCCATCATTGATATTGGAAACACCCAGATTATCAAAGGCATCAAAATTAGATTTCGGCAGAGGCGCCAGGTGCGAATGACGATTCGTTGGAGCAGGGGCCGCAGTCGTTATCGCCTCGGGCTCGCGAGCTTGTTTTTTCTTATACAGATCATCCATCTGGGCTATAGTCTCTTTTTTCTTCAAGACATCCCCGACACCGGTGGCAATGACAGTTACCTGCAGCTCATCGCCCAGGGAATTGTCATAGAGGGCACCGACAACAATCTTGGCATCCTCGTCAACCTTTTCCTGAATCAGGGCTGAGGCCTCCATAAATTCCGCAAGGGTGAAGGTGTCCTCGGAAGCGGAGATATTGATGATCAGACCGCGCGCCCCGTCAATTCCTATGTCCTCAAGAAGCTGGTTATCGATAGCCCGTTTTGCCGCCTCAAGGGCTCTGTTCTCGCCGACCGCCCTGCCGGAGCCCATGACAGCCGGTCCAACCTCCCGCATGACCGTGCGCAGATCGGCAAAATCGGCATTGATCAGACCCGGCATATTGATAAGATCGGTTATCCCCTTGACTGCCTGTAGCAGTACGGTATCGGCCATGGCCAGCATATCCGAGAGCTTACTGGTCTTCTGCATCATGGAGAGCAGACGATCATTGGGCACCGTGATGATGGTATCGGCGTACTTCTGCAGTTCCTTCCAACCCACCTCGGCATTGTTTGCCCGGTGTTTCCCCTCAAAACTAAAGGGTTTGGTCACCACCGCCACGGTGAGGGCCCCGAGCTCTTTGCTGGCCCGCGCAACCACCGGGGCAGCACCGGTACCGGTGCCGCCTCCCAGGCCTGCTGTGACAAAGACCATATCACTGCCCTTGAGGGCGGCCTTCAGGTCTTCCAGCGACTCCAGGGCGGCCTGGGCCCCGGTCTCAGGGTCGGCACCCGCCCCCAGGCCCTTGGTAATGCCGGGACCGATCTGGATACAGATATCCGCCTTCGAAAGATTCAAGGCCTGCTTATCAGTGTTGGCAACGATGAACTCGAC
>JANOIV010000216.1:0-1895 GCA_031407875.1 Desulfobulbaceae bacterium
AGGGTCTCAACCTCAAAGCAAAACTGACTATCAGAAAAGCGTATGGCTTCAAATCACTGAAATGCCTGCAAGTGGCCTTATATCATACACTTGGCGACTTGCCAGAACCGTTATGTCATCACAGATTCTGCTGACGAGCCATTTTCATATCAATTCAAACTTGGAGGATCAACCAACATGGCAAGTCTTAAAGGAACCCAGACCGAAAAGAACATCCTGACCGCCTTCTGCGGCGAGTCACAGGCCCGCAACAAATACACCTATTTTGCCTCCCAGGCCAAAAAAGATGGGTTTATCCAGGTTCAGCACATCTTTGAGGAGACGGCCAGCCAGGAGAAGGAACATGCCAAACGACTGTTCAAGCTCCTTGAAGGTGGCGAGGTGGAGATAACCGCTGCATTTCCGGCCGGGGTGATCGGTACGACCTTGGAAAACCTCAAAGAGGCGTCAGGCGGTGAGAATTATGAGCGCACGACCATGTATCCGGACTTTGCCGTTACGGCCCGTGCCGAGGGTTTAGCCCATATCGCCATGATCTTCGAGGCCATCGCCGTGGCCGAGAAACAGCATGAGAAACGCTTTAAGGCCCTGATGACCAATATTGAGTCAGGAAGGGTTTTTACCAGGAAAGAAAAAGTGACCTGGCGCTGTCGCAACTGCGGCTATCTGCATGAAAGCGAATCGGCCCCCGAGATGTGCCCGGCCTGCGCCCACCCCAAGGATCATTTCGAGGTGCTGGCAGAGAACTGGTAATCTTCCGAGAAAGGTCACCTGCAGACACGGGGACATATCTCAAGCCCCATGTCTGCAGGTGATGAAGCATCACGAGAGAGTCAGTCTGGCCCCGGAACGTTTGGCTGAACGCCGGAGTTCGTTTGTTGATGATTTGCCGGGCCGGGGATCCGGGCAGTGCGGTCTTGTGGGTCAGAAACAGTCTGCCGCTGAGTGGGTTCGCGCCCTACCAGATCAGAGCAGTGAAAAAAGGCATACCAGTCACTCCTCTGTGGCGCCTGTGCCTTGTGCAATATACCATCTCTGCTTTCGGCTATTGGTGTGTCAAAGGGAGTTGAACCAAAATTAAAGTTCCCTTCCCTGGTTTGCTTTCCACCGTAATATTGCCCTGATGTTTTTGAATAATCCCAAAGACCACGGAGACACCAAGACCGGTCCCCTGCCCTTCTTCCTTGGTGGTATTAGAAGGGGGCAAAAAACTGCCTCTGGATCTCTTCGGGAATACCTGGCCCTGTATCGTGTACCTCGATGATGACTTCATCGGCGCTCTCATCCTCCCGGGCAGATATGATGATCCGCCCAAATCCGTTGATAGCCTGGGCGGCGATCTGGCAGGAGGTCGATATATTATGGAGCGGGTTGTTGAGCTGGTGGGCGACTCCGGCGGTGAAGGTGCCGATGGAGGAGAGTTTTTTCGATTGCACCAGTTAACCCTGCCTACGTTCAGCTCGCGCACCATAGTATTGAAGGCCTCCATGACCTGCTGCATCTCGTCTCGCGTGTTGATCACTTCAATACTGTTGAAGCGACCAAGGGCGATATCCTCGGTGGCCTTTTTGATAATGATCAGGGTTTGGAAGATCTTGAAGATCATCAGCAGTGGCAGGACGATACCGAGGGCAACCGCCATTGCCGACCATGCCACCAGCTGTTTTTTTCAGTAATGTCCGGTTAAGGACTTGCATGGAGATTTTGTATTGTGCTGTTGCCGTGTTGTTCCTTCTCAAGCGAGCGGGATTCAGCTTCACGGCTTTCATTGAGTATTTTGTTGCGCAGTTGCCGAACCCTTCTGATGCTGACCGGTTCTCCATGCTGCTCATGACAGTAGATCGCCAGAAGAAGATAGGTAATAAGCCCCGACAGGATCTGGATCATCAGGCCGT
>JANOIV010000220.1:0-9337 GCA_031407875.1 Desulfobulbaceae bacterium
CAGGAGATATCGACCAGCTGATCGCCCTGTTGGGTCTCCTCTTTGAAATCGAAGAGGATTTTCAGGTCAACGAGGGCCGGCAGCGGCGGGGCCTGGCAATGCTGCTGGACAATCCGCGTGGACTGATTCTGGTGGCTGAAGCGAAGGGCCGGGTGATCGGTATGTGCTCGGGGCAGCTGACCATTTCAACCGCCGAGGGCGGTCCCGCCCTGCTCATGGAGGACGTGGTGGTGGCCGTTGGCTTTCGTGGCTGCGGTGCCGGTCGTCTTCTGGTCTCGGGAATGGGCGAGTGGGCGGCAGGCCAGGGCGCCTTTCGTCTGCAGCTCCTCGCCGACCGAAAAAACAGTGCTGCCCTGTCGTTTTACACAAACCTCGGGTGGCAGACCACGGGTTTGATCTGCCTGCGAAAGTATCAAGAAATTGACGACACTGGACCACAATGATTGCCGGCACCTTGGTGTATTGCAGGGTATCAACGGCACACCCGGACCGAGCTATCGGCACAGAGGAGAACGACATGCGCATACTACAGATCCAGCCGCGGGAGAACATCATCCCGATCGACAACTGGCAGGACTATCGACGAGATGGCGAACAGTTTCTGGGCACCGCCGCAAGCGCTCTGCGCAAGGGCAACAGCAGGTTCACCCCGGAGATCCTCTACAACCTGGTGGCCATGGCCATTGAGAAACTGATCATGGCCTTTCTCATGAGGCGAGGCGATCTGGCGGAAAACCACACCATGATCGATCTTCTTCATGCCTTAGAGAAGCATGTCGGCGAACACCCCGAAATGACGGAACAATTCTCCTATCTTGACTCATTTCAGGAGATCTGCGAGATAGAGACCTACAGACGGCAGGCCCCGACGACAGATGAAATAGCGACCATCGTGGCCATCGGCCTGGATGTCCAGCGGCTGCTGGCTCCACACCTTGAATGAAGGGTTTCTGCGCCACGCCGGAATGGGGCCTTCGGTGCAGACCTCTTCCATAAACCACCACAACGGGAGACGAGAATGAATAAAGCTACTCTGGAAAAAGTCTTTGAATACGCCTCGATGCCGGTACACGGGACCTTGTCGAGAAAACTGCGAAAGGGTGTCAAGGTCCAGATCAACGAGGATCGGGTCTATGCCGAGGCCGTCTTGTTCCTTGGCGACGAGTTCCTCAGAATTTCGGAAAATCTGGAAACCGAAGCGATCAACACCTATTACGGCTGGGGCAAGATAGTCTCGGTCCGCACCATGAGCAAACAGGATGGTTAGGCCGTTGTCAGAAAATAACATGGTCAATTCAATCTTCGGGAACGGCATAAGGAGCCGTAACGAAATAAAAAATATGGCCAGGTTATTTCGTAACGGCTCCTAAATAGCCTTCGAACAAACAACCCCTTCAGGATAAGAGAGAACCATGACCGTCCCCTTCCGCCCCCTTGGCCTCATCAGAGAGGTGATCGACTCGACAGGACTTGAAATCACCCATGTCTTCGAGGATCTCGTTTTTATAGAACACAATACCTTTCTCCTGCAGATGGGCGACCGTGGCGAAGAGGTCCGCCTCTACTTCAATAGCGAATCAACGGTCGCTCTGCGGGATGATATCGCCCGGCGGTTGGCCGAAGAGGGCGGAAAACAGGGCCTCAATATCGAGCGCCTCGGGACCTTCAGGGTAACCCAGGAAGAGGGCAGCGCACATTTTGATCTCGAATTCCTGGAAAGGACCCTGTAAGCCGGCTGCAATCTCAGCGCAAAAGGTGGCGAGTCAAGCCTACAAGCGCTGGATGATATAGAGAAAGGTCGGCAGTCGGCTGAGGATCTTCAAGCGATGGAACTCCATGACCAGAGACCGCGACGGATGGCCGATGCGCAGCGGCGAAAGATAGACACAGCCCTTGGATTTCACCCGCGAAAGCCCGTCGCGAACCAGCTGCAAAAAGGCGGGATAGTGATTGTCGGGGAGATTCTCATCCATGATAAAATTGGCGGTCACCTCGATTGTGGCATAGCGGCTATTGATCTCCTGCATCCGGGCAAAGGCCTCGACAACCAGCGCTACCGTGACAGGTTTACCCAGTCTGTCCAGGGATTCCTGATCCGCTGATTCGAGCCCGACATTCAGATAGACGCTGCAGGGCAGTCTTGCCATGTCTGCAAAGAGCTGTTCCGGGGCGTTTAACAGGGAGTCGATACTGCCGAACAGAAAGACGTTGCCGCCCTTCATGTTCGCTGCCGGAAAACCGAAGGCCGCATGGGCCTTTTCGATGGTCTCTATGATCAGTCCAGGGCTCGCGCACAGGGCGTCATGCTCGCCAAGAAATATGGAATTATAGTTGGCCAGGTTCTTGCCGTACCATTCCTGTAACCCCTTAATTTGGAGATCAATCTCTTCCCGGCTTTTCTGCCGGAAAGGCAGATTCGTCTTCACCCGGCAGAACCGGCATTTATAGAGACAGCCTTCAGCGATGTGTATCGGGATCACATCATAGTCGACATGGCGGCTATCCGGTGGCAGCACCGTGACCCTGCCACCGGAAATCTCGAAAAGGGCCTCGGCCTTTTTCTGCAGAGTATCGGGATCATTCTCAAGAACCCTGGTGAAAAAATCCCGGATGCTGTCAGGGGCGGCTTCAACCATGTCCGCCGCTTCCCTGAGCAGAGAATACCAGCCATTCGTTATGCCGCTCACGGCTGGAAGGAGGAATGGCTGGCCGCCAAGCAGAGAATTGGTCGGATACGGGGTATTGGCCAGATAGTATTCACCGATAGCCTCAAAGACCCCGGTATAGCCGCCGGTCGAGTAATAGATCCAGTCATTGCCCATGGTCCGTTTGAGCCATTCCTGGGGATGGGGCCACCCCCGCCCCTTGCCCCTGAGGTGGACAATCTCATGGTTCAGATTGAACTGCAGAACGGCATCGGCGGTCTCAATCTCCGAGAAAACCCCGTATCGCTGCGGATAGCTCACCTTGGCATATTGATCGGCCCCCCGCTTATCAAGAGTTATCCTGATATCTTTTTGCCTAAAAATTTCAGTCATCGGCATGTCCCCGGCTTAATGATGAATCCCCGTTTTCTCGACAACGGATCAACGACGCCCCGTATGGACCTCTTATAATCCTCCCTGCAGAATTACGCCCTGGCAAAATTCTCCTGCCCTCGAGCCGAGCACTTTGCCTGCTGCCGACTTCGCATTGTGCACCAGATGCAGCCGAAACCCTTCATTTTCTTTCTCATTGATGGCTCTTTTTTTGTGATGCCCTTGTCGATGTCATTTTCTGATGATATGATTTTTCAACAGATCTTTTCTTTTCGGTCCAACGTCACAAGGAGGAGTCATGCCTGCCGCATCGTTCACCAGCAGTTTTCGTTTCAAGCTCATCGTCCCGGTTGCTATGGCCCTGGCAACAGCCGTTGTCGCGGCAATCATTTTTATCATCCTCACCCAGAACAGGGGTAATATTCAACTCAACAAGCTGATCGCCACTGCCTTCGGCCGGACCGGTGAGGAGATCAATTCCAGCATGACCGGTCTTTCCCGGCAGCTTGAGGAAAAACTGCAGGCGATGAACACCTCCGCCCGAACGGTGCTCAGTGACTCTTCCCGCGATTCGCTGAATAAGGCGGCCGAATCCATGAGTTGGCGGATGAAAAAAATGTATGAGAGCTCCGCCGACAACTTCGCCTTTCTCCTTGCCCAGGTAGCGCAACCGGCAGTGATCGCACATGACGCCATCGCCCTTTCCGGTTATGCCGGCAATGCCAAGGCCAATCCCGACATTGTCTTCGTTTTCTTTCTTGATGCGGACAGGCAACCCCTGGCCAGCTATATCCACGAAACCCACAGCGGAATCGCCGCCCTGCTGAAAAAATCCGGCCGTGATGCGCTGGAGATCATCAAGACCGCCATGAATGACAAGAATTTCCTGATTGTCACGCAACCGGTCGGCAGCGAGGACGAGCCGGCAGGCTATATCTATCTGGCCATGGACACCTCCAAGGTGAGCGAGGAAGGCACGTTGATGGCGGCGCACTTCAATGACCTGATCGCCCAGAACGGCAAAACCATCGATTCCATACTCGGCACGGAATCAGCGAAGATGATAACCTCGTTGAACACATCAGTCGAAGAAATCCAGAAACATACAGCCTCAGCCGCAGACGTAACCGCCAAAGAACTCGCTGAATCGAGCAGGAAACTGACTTCACATATCAATCTTTTCTTCCTCATAGGTTCGATATTCTGTTTCGCTCTCATCCTCGCCATCCTACTCCTCAATGCCAGATCGATTCAGCGCATCCTCGGAGGAGAACCGGCAGCCATGGCGGTGATGGCCAAACGCATTGCCCAGGGTGACCTCAATATCCGCTTCCCCGAGACAGCCATTGCCGCCGGGAAAGACAGTCTGCAGGTGTCACTGCAGGAAATGGTTACCAATCTGCAGAATCTGATCGGTATTTTACTGACGGAAAGCACGCAGATGGCCGAAACATCAAGTGATCTGCAGAAAACAGCAAGCGAAATGTCCCGCGATGCCGAACTCTCCGCCGAAAAGACTGCCACGGTAGCGACAGCGACAGAAGAGATGAGCGTCAATATGAACGCCGTGGCCCTGGCCAGTGAACAGGCGGCCAATAATGTCAACGTTGTGGCCATTTCCCTTGAGGAAATGACCGGGGCAATCAATACAATCGCCGCCAACTCCGAGAAGGCCAACAGGATTACCAACGACGCCGTAAATTACGCGAGGAGCTCAACGGAGAAGGTCAATACCCTTGGTCTGGCAGCCACCGAGATCTCCAAGGTCACGGAGGTGATCACCGCCATCTCCGAACAGACAAACCTCCTCGCCCTGAATGCAACGATAGAGGCCGCCCGGGCGGGCGATGCCGGCAAGGGGTTTGCCGTGGTCGCCAATGAGATCAAGGAACTGGCCAGACAGACAGCCGGGGCCACGAGAGAAATCAAGGCAAAAATCGAATCGATCCAGCGATCGACCGATGACACAATTTCCGAGATCAGCATGATTTCCAAGGTGATCCACGATGTCAATGAAATCGTCACCTCCATCTCCCGGTCAATAGAGGAACAAAACGCAACCACTGCCGAAATCACCCACAATATCACCGAGGCCGCCGAAGGCATTGCCTCGGTAAATTACAATGTTGCCAACAGTTCCGTCGCTGCCGGTAAAATCGCCCAAGATATCAGTGAAGTTTCCAAACATGCCAACAGCTCCCGCCAATGCAGTGTACGGGTGGAGGTCGGTTCGCAGATGCTCAATTCCGTGGTCCTGGAGATCCAGAAAGAAACCGGCCGCTTCCGACTTGATACTCATCCAACGCCTGGGTCAAAACAGCAAGCCGCTGTGAGGGGAGAAGGAACTGCCCGCCCGGCCTGACATTCTCCAGGTTTGTCTTAGCAAGACATATCACGAAGGCCGACCGCCGATACATTGAAAGAGCACGGTTATTTTTGCACGACGGCTTACCAGAGGACGCCCTCTGGTTTTGTGATGTTTAATAATGGCGGCTCTCTTCCTTTTAAAGTTCTGGATTTTTTCTTCTTGATGTGATCAACTCCCGACAACAGTGGCTGGAGGGTTTGTGTCGATGCAACGACACCGCAGACGGTGAACAATTCATTTTCGATGGAGTAAATATGATACGTGATTTAGCCCTTGCCGCCAAGGCGGCATGCAGCATTGAAGATCAGGAATCACTTGTGCCACTGGTCTTTCAGCTCAGGGATCTGGCGGAAAAGGCGACAAAATCGGGGCTTCTGGCCCTCGAGAACGAACTGGCCCATATCTCTGACCCCTTTCTTAATCTGGGAATTCAGCTGATAATCGACCGGGTTGAAGCTGACAATATCGGCGATATCCTCGATTCGGATATCTACTACAACGAATCCAACGGCCGGCAGTTGATGAAGAAGATCATCATCCGCGAAGGCCTGCTCAGGATACAGGCCGGAAACACACCGCGAAACGTCCTTATCTGCACCAAGGTTTTCCTGGGCAAACTTGAGCCGAGACACTGGAAACAGTGATATTTCAATAATAACCCGCTCCCTCTTGCCACAATCCATCTTTTCACCCACCACGACCGATGCAACCGGCTGACCCAGCCGGTTGCATCGAACCTCTGCCTCTTCGTTCAGACTGAACCGAACACTTTCAATGCCATACGCTACATAATTGTAGCCATTCCGCCATTATTGTAGGATCGTCGACATATCCTGCATCATCTCCCACCACCTTAGCACGACCCCTCTGGTCAATACTGTTCAACATACCGTTTTTATTCATTTTTCATAAATATACCTCGTTTGGCACAGTGGTTGCTCTAAGGAGATAAACCAGCTTGTTCAGTAACCAACCGCGTCTGTCACCAAGCCGAGGATATATTATGAAACCAGCAGCCGTTCTCCATGCCAGAGAAAGTCAGATCCATCGCAAGGGCACAGCCCCTTTCGTCATGGAATGCAATAAGGACAGTCTCGCCGGGGCGGTCAGCCAGAGGGCCTGCGTGTTCTGCGGTTCTCGGGTCGTGCTCTATCCGATTGCCGACGCCGTGCACCTGGTGCACGGTCCCATCGGTTGCGCCGTCTATACCTGGGACATCCGCGGCGCGCTCTCTTCGGGCCCGGAACTGCATCGCCTGTCCTTTTCCACCGACCTGCAGGAGATGGATGTCATCTTCGGCGGTGAAAAAAAACTCTACGAGGCCCTTATCGAACTGATCGACCGGTATGCCCCGAAGGCCGCCTTCGTCTATTCAACCTGCATCGTCGGCCTGATCGGCGACGACATGGAGGCGATCTGCAAGCGGGTCGCCAAAGAGAAGGGCATCCCGGTTCTGCCGGTCATGTCGGAGGGTTTCAAGGGCAACAAACGCGAGGGCTACCAGGCGGCCTGCAAGGCCATGAGACAGCTGGTCGGCACTGGCGATATCAGCGGCATCTCCCGCTACAGCATCAACATCCTCGGGGACTTCAACCTGGCCGGAGAGATCTGGCTTATCCGCGAGTATTTCAACCGCATCGGCGTCGAGGTGGTAGCCAATATCACCGGCGATGGCCGGGTCGACGATATCCGCCGGTCCCATGGGGCCGCCCTCAACGTCGTCCAGTGCTCAGGGGCCACCATGGATCTGGCCAATATGATGCAGCAGGATTTCGGCATCCCCTCTCTCAGGGTGTCCTATTTCGGTATCGAGGATATGGCCGAGGCCCTCTATGAGGTGGCAAGATTCTTTCAAGACCCGTTGATGCTGGAAAAGGCCAAGAACCTGGTCCGGGAAGAACTGGCAAAACTGATGCCCGAACTGAACAGATACAAGGCCGCCCTCAAGGGCAAGAAGGCGGCGATCTATGTCGGTGGGGCCTTCAAGGCCTTCTCGCTGGTCAAGGCCTTCCGGCTCATCGGTATGGATGTGGTCATGGTCGGTTCCCAGACCGGCACTAAGGAGGATTACCAGGAACTGCAGGAGATTACCGACGAGGGCACCATCATCGTCGACGACTCGAATCCGCTCGAACTCTCTTCGTTTCTCAAAGAAAAGGAGGTGGATATCTTTGTCGGCGGGGTCAAGGAACGCCCTATCGCCTATAAGCTCGGGGTCGCCTTCTGCGACCACAACCATGAACGCAAGGAAATGCTGGCCGGCTTCCAGGGCATGCTCAATTTCGCCAGAGAAGTCTACGGCTCGGTGATGAGCCCGGTATGGCAGTTCGTGCCCCGCAGAACACAGGAGAAAGACCATGACTAAAATGCCTCATTACACCTCGACTACCAACGCCTGTAAACTCTGCAAACCGCTCGGCGCAAGTCTGGCCTTCCGCGGCATCGAGGGCACCGTGCCCTTTCTCCACGGCTCCCAGGGCTGCGCCACCTATATGCGCCGTTATATCATCAGCCATTTCAACGAGCCGATCGATATCGCCTCTTCGTCTCTCGGCGAAAAACATGCGATCTACGGGGGTTCGGCCAATCTCAAGCTCGGCCTGCAAAACGTCACGAAGAAGTACGCCCCGCAGCTCATCGGGGTGGCGACCACCTGTCTCACCGAGACCATCGGCGACGATGTGAAGATGATCGTCAAAGAGTATGAGGCTGAATTCCATAAAGAGGCAAATCACCCGAAAATCGTCTCGGTCTCGACTCCGAGCTATTCCGGAACCCACATGGAAGGTTTTCATGCCGCCCTGCAGGCGGTGGTCGAGCAGTTGACCGAACCGGTGGACTCCCATGCGGCGATCAATTTTCTTGCCGGTTTCGTTTCGGCGGCGGATCTGCGCTATCTCAAGGATCTGCTCGCCGATTTCGGCATCGCCTTCACTTTGTTTCCGGACTATTCCGAATCTCTCGATGGCCAGGCCCTCAACGACTATCCGCTCATCCCGGATGGCGGCACTCCCTTGGCCGAGATCAGAAAAATGGGCGGGGCAAAAATGACCATCGAATGTGGGGCCACCCTGCCAAAGGAATCGGCCGGCACCAGCCTTGAGCGGATGTACGGCACCCCCCTTGAGCGCCTGGGCCTACCGATCGGTATCAGGGAGACCGACAGGCTGATGGCAAAACTCGTGAAAATCAGCGGCAGAGAGATCCCGACCCGCTACGCGGCTGCCAGGGGACGGCTCATCGACGCCATGGTCGACGGTCATAAGTACATCTTCGGCAAACGGGCCGTAGTCTACGGCGAAGAGGATCTGGTGGTCGGCCTGGCCTCGCTGCTGGCCGAGATCGGCGTCCAGCCGGTGCTCTGCGCCTCGGGCGGTAAGAGCGGTCGTTTCAAGGAGGCCATCTCCCAGGTCCTGGAAGGGCTGCCCTGCCCCATGCCGGAAGTCAGAGAAGATGTCGATTTCTACGACATCGAGGAAAAGGCCAAGACCCTTAATATCGATCTGCTCGTCGGCCACAGCAAGGGCTATACCTTTGCCCGCAAGGAGGGCGTTCCCCTTGTCCGGGTCGGCTTTCCGATCCATGACCGAATGGGCGGCCAGCGCATCCTCCATCTCGGCTACCACGGGGCGCAGACACTGTTCGATACCATCACCAACACCATGATCGCCAAGAAACAGGACGATTCGGATGTGGGCTACAGCTATATGTAATTCGTAAGAATTGAATTTTACATACAAAATACGAGAATACGCTCTTTACAGGATATCACTATGAAAAAGCTCACCGTCAAGGATTATCATCGTCATCCCTGTTTCAATCCCGAGGCCAAGGGTCAGTATGGCCGGGTGCACCTGCCCGTCGCCCCCAAATGCAATATCAAGTGTAATTTCTGCGACCGCAAATACGACTGCGTCAACGAATCGCGACC
>JANOIV010000237.1:0-4232 GCA_031407875.1 Desulfobulbaceae bacterium
CTGCAGAATTTTGACGAAGGATTCATAGTCCGTTCGGGACAAAAAGATCTCTTCCCTCCTCCTGCCTCGGTTCATGACATGATACCATGCCCCCGGAAATTCTATGCGTAATGGTCTTGACATACTCTCACCCTGTAACACGTTTTATAATGAAAGCCAAGGGCAGACTTGACCCCTTTTATGACTCCTTTTACCTTTTTGACCCCTTTTAAAGCCCTTTTTCGGCTTTTTATTTTATTTCAAACCCGCACAGTCCTCGGTTATTATGACAATTTTCCGTGTTGAAACACCTTGGTATACATCTCCACCAAGGCAAGTTTCATAGCCCGTTCGGAGCGGAGACCGAGTTCCAGATTCCGGGGATTGTCCCTCTTTTCGTTTTTTCTTTTGACTTCTCCTTGACTTTACGCCCCCCAGTCCATACAAGGAATGAAGGATAGCTCATCGAGGAAAGACCGGTTTCTTGGGAATCCTCTATTATTAAAAATGACAATCAAGCTAAGGCTGGGGGGAACAGTATGAATACACCGAGTAGTCATTGCCCTGGATTCGAAACATTCAGAGATCTGAAGTCATTTCTCTGTAAATGTCGCCAATGCGGTACGGAAATAGAGATATTCTCCGACGAGTTCAACCGCCAACATGTATGCAAAACGTGTCACCAGCAGATCGATTTTACTCAGTGTGAATACAGTGGCAGCGGATCTGATCCGTCACCGAGGTAATCCGCTGTACTCAGACCTAGCCTGCCGATTTGGTCATTGCTTTTCAGGCCGACTTCCTCTTTTTATTTCGGCAGATCGACGCTGAAGAAGGTGAGGGCGAAAAGTGCGTGCTAACCTTTACCCTTTTCCCGGCGGAAATTTACACCAGGGGGTGATGATGGACATCTATGAATTTGCCATGCAAATGGAAGAGGACGGAAAGAACTATTATCGAGAGCTGATGGCTACCTGCAAGACGGTCGGTTTGAAGAGAATCTTCGCCATGCTGGCCGATGAGGAAATCAAGCATTATAAAAAAATCGAGCAGCTGCTCGGGAATAAAGGAGAGGTGCACATCGAGGAAACGGTAATCCTCGATAATGTAAAGAATATCTTTGTGGAAATGAAGGAAGAAAAGCAGGAACTGTATATCGACTCAACAGCAGAAACTATTGCTTACAGAAAAGCCTGCAACATTGAAAAGGATAGTAGAAAGTTCTATCTCGAAAATGCTGAGAAGACCGAAGACGGGCCGGCAAGAATGCTCTTTCAGCGGCTGGCCAAGGAAGAGGAAAAGCATTTACGCATCCTGGAGGCGATTGTCGAGTTCGTCTCGAGACCGGAGCCCGGAAACTGGCTGGAGAACGCGGAGTGGCATCATCTGAAAGACTATTAGCCGGCCAATAGCCAGGGATGGTGCCTCTTGGTCGGAAAAACAAAAAAGAGAGCCGGGCCATGATCACCGAGTCCCTTGCGAAATCAGTGGAGCTTGCCGAAAAGGTCAAACATCTGCTTGTTGCAACAGTTGCTGAAAAAGGTACTCCCCATCTGGCCACGGCAGAGCGAATCGCCCTGAAAGACGATGATCCGGTGGTTGTTACCGTCTGGTTTTGCCCCCAGACCGCAAACAATGTCCATACGGATCCAGTTCCCCTTGGAGCCCGCTCACTTTGAATTCACTGGTTTATTGCCCCGTTTTTTGGCCATCAGATCCAACATCCCGATCACAGCACCAACAGCAAAGTAGAATATCTGTAAAATCCTCGCCACGCCTTCCGGTGATCCTGTTGCCATTATCGTCTCGAAGACGATAATGGCAACGGCCGACAGAGCTGCGAGAAGCAACGCATATCGATGACCGCAGATTAACGTGGTCGCAGCCAAGAATGCCGGCCCTCCTACTAGCCCGTAGCCCGGATGAAGCGCAGCAAAATCCGGAACCACGCATCGCAAATCCAAGGCATGTCTTGGCCAAAACATCGTCTCCCCGGATTACGCTCACGCTCCATCCGAGCTACCTTGCTGGGGGTGTTGTAAAATATCGAAAAGCCCCTTATTCAATCCCTGTTCTCAGTTTTCGGTAAAGTAATCGGAATCCAATCGTTTCAGCTCGTATGTGGCGTCTGTAGCAACACCAACGCCAAAGTCGATCATGAATTGGGCAAGTTGTTGACCGTCGATGAGGATAATTTTACTTTCAATGGCGGCCACATACTCGTAGGCGCTCTGTGAGAAATCAGAAGTGGTGATAAAAATTCCTTTGCGAGCACGTTTGCCCTGCAATGCTTCTGCGAACTTTTGGATTTCGGGACGAGAAATGGTGTTTTCCCATTTCTTGGCTTGAATATAAATGATGTCAAGCCCCAGGCGATCCTCCTTGATGATACCATCAATGCCTTCATCTCCACTTCGACCAATTGCTTGCCCGGCGTCTTTTCGGGAACCGCCATATCCCATTTTGACGAGGACTTCGATAAAGTCAGCCATTTTCATATGAGCCCGTGCCCATGCAACACGGTTGTCGAATACGCATTGCTGTCCGCTAGGGAGAAGCTGTTTTTGCTCATCTTCCGTTAGGTCGAACTCTTCAGACATAGAATCGATTGCCTGCCGGTTGGTGTGTTCCTGCCCGTCTGCACAGAACTTAAGAAGAGGAAGCATGATGCGTTGGAAATCAGGTATGGGCATATTGTTTTCCTTTTTAATTCGACCAAATGATTATCCAGTTCCAGATATTTCATCTTTCCGCTGTTAATCGGAAAGATGTCAGGTTAATACACTATTCTTCAAAAAGAAAAAATTCCGTCCATTCCAACTTGGGGTTACAGAATCCTTTTCCCCCGGTCAACCCGGACAATCACACAGCAGGCGGTCCGTTGATTTTTCTCTGTGGCAGGCATATATTCTGACACAGAACCGCCTGAAAAAACAAGAAACATCGGAAGACCTGCCCCATTAACCGGAACCGGTCGGCATATCAACCTCAATCCTCTGATCGATCATGCATACAACCGCCAAAGCCTTTAGCCCGGAGATGCTGCAACTGCGAGTCACCACCACCCCCGTGCTCAATGCGGGTGATCCGGAAGAAAAACGGGCCGAAATCCGCCGCTATTTTCACCTGACCTGGGAGCTTGACGAACGACTTTTCGACAGTCTGGAGACGGATGCGGTCTTCACCTTGCGAGCCGATCCCCTACGCCACCCGCTGATCTTCTATTTCGGCCATACCGCCGCCTTTTATATCAACAAACTGATACTCGCCGGCATCTTGACCGAGCGGATCAATGCCCGCTTCGAGTCGATGTTCGCCGTCGGCGTCGATGAGATGTCCTGGGATGATCTGAACGAGGCCCACTACGACTGGCCGACAGTGGCCGAGGTCCAGAGATTCCGCGACCGGGTCCGTGCCACCGTTGACGGGGTGATAACCACCCTACCCCTGCAGTTGCCGATCACCTGGGACAGCCCTTTCTGGGCCATAGTGATGGGTATCGAACATGCCCGGATCCACCTGGAGACCTCATCGGTCCTGATCCGTCAGCTGCCTTTACAGCATCTGCGGCCCCATCTCCTGTGGGAGATCTGCCGGGAATGGGGCGAGGCGCCGGCCAACAGCCTGCTACCGGTGCCAGGGGGCACGGTACGGTTGGGCAAGGACAAGGCGCACCCGCTTTATGGCTGGGACAATGAATTCGGGGTCTTTGAAGAGCAGGTCGAAGGGTTCAAGGCCGCGCGTTTTCTTGTCTCCAACGGCGAGTTTCTGGAATTTGTCGAAGACCACGGCTACCAGTCCCGAGAGTGGTGGACCGAAGAAGGTTGGAACTGGCGGCAGTTCCGCCAGGCCGAGCAGCCGATCTTCTGGATCAAAGACACCGGCCGCTGGTGTATGCGAACCATGCTTGAGCGTATCGACATGCCCTGGAACTGGCCGGTCGAGGTCAACTACCTCGAGGCCAAGGCCTTCTGCAACTGGAAGAGCGATAAGCTGGGCACCAAACTGCGCCTGCCCACCGAAGCCGAATACTACCGACTGCGCGATCATGCGGATCTGCCTGACCAACCCTACTGGCATAAAGCACCCGGCAATATCAACCTTGAATACTGCGCCTCATCCTGCCCGGTGGATCGCTTTGCCGCAGCCGGTTTTTACGATGTCATCGGCAACGTCTGGCAGTGGACCGAGATGCCGATCGCAGGTTTTCACGGCTTTAAAGTCCATCCTTACTACGATGATTTTACGACCCC
>JANOIV010000248.1:0-26977 GCA_031407875.1 Desulfobulbaceae bacterium
CTTCGCCCTGACTCTGCTCACTATCCCTTATTTGAAACTTGTCGGGGCCGTGCTGCTGGTGTGGATCGGCATCAAACTGCTCCTCCCCGAGGACAGCGATAAACACGGCAATCTGCAGAGCAGCGAGCGGCTCTGGGCGGCCGTCAAAACGGTGATTGTCGCTGATTTCGTCATGAGCCTCGATAATGTCATCGCCATTGCCGGATCCGCTGAAGGGGCGGGAGACGAACATAAGATGTTGCTGGTGATCTTCGGTTTGGTGGTGAGTATTCCCATCATCGTCTGGGGCAGCCAACTGGTGGTGAAGCTCATGGACCGCTTTCCGATCGTCATCACCCTGGGCGGTATGCTCCTCGGTTGGATTGCCGGCGAGATGGCGGTGAGCGACCCGGCCCTTCTCCCGGTTCTTTCCGGAGGTCCCGGGATGGCCGAGGTTCCTCAGACTACAGTATATGTCGCAAGTACCATCGGCGCCTTGTTTGTGCTCGGTATGGGCAAGTGGTTTGCGGCACAACGGAGTCAGGAAAAGGCTGAGAGTTGAGCATGGGCCAATCTCCCCTGACACCTGATTGTGCTGCTCTTCGCAATAAGAGGGGGGACTTTCGGGCGAGAAGTCTCAGTACGGGGGCGGTTACTGCTCTGCCCCGGTTTCTTCTACTCCTCTTCTGCCTGTTTTTGCAGGGGCTCTATGGGGCCGGGGCAGCGGCTGCCGACATCCCTCAGAAAATTGGTGTTCTTGCCATACGGGGCAAGGAGCAATGCCTGAAGAGTTGGGCTGCCACGGCAGATTACCTCAGCAAAAGCATCCCCGGCCACAGCTTCGTCATCGTCCCCCTCAGCCATACCGAGATCAATGCCAGCGTTGAGAAGGGCGAAGTCGACTTTATCCTCACCAACTCATCGTCCTATGTGGAGCTCGAATACCTTTATGGTGCCAACCGGATTGCCACCCTCAAGGAACGGCGGTTGGGTCGGGTCTATTCAAAATACGGCAGTGTGATCTTCTGCCGTTCAGACCGAAAAGATATCCGCAAACTCACTGATCTGAAAAACAAGCGATTCATGGCTGTTTCGGAGACCTCACTCGGCGGTTGGCAGATGACCCGGTGGGAGTTGCAGGAGAACGGGCTTGACCCCTACAAGGATTTCAAGGAACTGGTGTTCGGAGAAACCCATGACGCGGTCGTGGCGGCCGTGCAAAGCGGCTTCGTTGATGCCGGAACCGTCAGAACCAACACCCTTGAGCAACTCGGTGCCGAAGGCAAGATTGATCTTAAGGATTTCTATGCATTTCCCCGATTGCGGGGCAAGGACCAGCAAACACCCTATCTCTGCACTACCCGTGAATATCCTGATTGGCCGATGGCTAAGGTTATGCAAACTTCGGATGAACTCGCGGAAAAGGTCGCGATCACCCTTTTACAGATGCAACCGGATTCTCCGGCGGCAAGGGCGGCAGATTACGCCGGCTGGACCATCCCCCTTAATTACCAGCCGGTCCATGATCTCCTGCGGGCCTTACGACTTGGCCCCTATAAGGATCTCGGGAAAATAACCTTCCATGATGTCCTGCGCACCTATGGGGTTCCGATCACCCTGGTCTGTATCGTTTTTACCTTGCTTGTCCTCTTCACCGGACTTGTTCTCAAGCTCAATCGCAGGATCAAGGTCTCGCACATCTCCCTGACTGAAGAAATTCAGCAGCATAAAAAACTCGACGTGGAATTGCAGAAGGCCAAAGACCTTGCTGTGGCGGCTACCCGTGCCAAGAGCGAATTCCTGGCCAACATGAGCCATGAGATCCGTACCCCGATGAACGGAATCATCGCGGCTACCGATCTGGCCCTGAGTGAGGTCGTGCCGCCGCCGGTCGAACAGTATCTCCATATTGTCCAGAATTCTTCCTATGCCCTGCTCGGTATTATCAACGATATACTTGATTTTTCCAAGATCGAGGCGGGCCAGCTGGAATTGAAGGAGCGTATTTTCAGGCTCGACGAGATGTTTGACCGGGTTATGGATGTCTTCATTTATCAGGCCGGCGAAAAGGGCATCGAACTCCTGGTGGACATCGACAGGGACACCCCGCGCATATTGCTCGGTGATTCACTGCGGCTCCAGCAGATCCTCACCAATCTGATCAGTAATGCCATTAAATTCACCCCGGCGGGCGGGAGTGTCCTGATCAGTGTCCATGGGCATACGGTCGGTCATGCCAGTGAAGCGGAGGATCAGATCGAGTTGTCCTTTTCAGTAAAGGATACCGGTTCGGGGATACCGCCTAGCTATATGCCCTTGCTCTTTGAGCCCTTTACTCAGGGTGACAGCTCTTCAACCCGCAAACATGAAGGGACGGGTTTAGGCCTGAGCATCTGCAAAAGATTTGTGACCATGATGCATGGTAATATCTGGGTGGAGAGTGCCCTCGGTAAGGGCTGCACCTTCTTTTTTACCGTCCGGCTGGTGCAGGCGGGAACCGGCCCGGCCGGCAAGTTAGTCTTTCCGTCAGACATCCGAGGCCTGAATGCCCTGGTTGTTGATGATCTGCTCGACAGCCGGATTATCATTCGCAAGATTCTGATCTCTCTGGGATTCAGGGTCGAGTCGCTGTCTTCAGGCATTGAGGCTGTTGAGCGGTTGCAGCCCGAGAATATGCAGAGGGATCCCGTCGATCTTATCATGATGGATTGGAAGATGCCGGATCTCGACGGAATCGAAACCTCGAGAAAGATCAGGGAAGAGCTGCATCTCACCATGCCGATTATCATGATGACGGCTTTCACCAAGGATGTGCAGCGTTTCGAGGCGGAAGCCGTCGGAACCAATGGTTTTCTTCCTAAACCAATCTTTCAGTCCACCCTCTTTGATGCCATCATGGATGCCTTTGGCAAACGGGGGAAACATGCTTTGGGCTCACGTCAGGACTTTACCACCCGGGCCTCGATGTATCAGAAGCATCTCAAAGGTTGTCGGCTCCTTCTGGCCGAAGACAACCTGACCAATCAGCAGGTGGCCACGGCTATCCTTCAGAAAGCCGGTATCCTGGTCACCGTCGCCAATAACGGGGAAGAGGCGGTACAGGCCGTCCGGGACGGCCACTTTGACGGTGTGCTGATGGATATCCAGATGCCCGAGATGAATGGCTATGAGGCGACCAGACAGATCCGTTTGCTGCCGGATTGCGGCCAGTTGCCGATAATCGCCATGACAGCCCACGCCATGAAGGGCGATGAGGAAAAATGTCTGGAGGCCGGAATGGACGGCTATATCGCCAAACCGATCAATCAGGATCGCCTGTTCCATGCCATCTGGCGCGTCCTGCATGCTCACAGACCGGCAGATTTTCCCGAGCAGATTCAGGACTGCCAAGACATTGAAGCATCTGCTGAAAACCCTTCCGTTCAGCCACGCGACCCCGGGCACGGCAATCAAGCCGATTCTGAGGGTCTGATCCTGGCGGCCAGACTGCCGATGATCGATATTCAGGCGACGCTGGCCGCATCCGGGATCGACGGCAACACCATGCACAGAATTCTCATCGGTTTTTACCAAGACAATGATGACACCCAGGCCAGGATACAACAGGCCTTGCAGGGTGAGAAGCGAGAGCTCCTCCTTCAGCTCGCCCACAGCCTCAAAGGCAGTGCCGGTAATATCGGGGCGCATGCCCTCAAGGAGGCCGCCGGCGCCCTTGAGACCGCCTGTCTTGAGCAGCAGACCTTTGATTCCGCTCCGGATCTGGTTGCCGATCTGGCAAAAAGACTTGAGAATGAGCTGGGGCAGGTTCGGCAGTCACTCCAGGTACTGGTGGAAAAGGGAGTGGGGGAGGACTTGAGCCCGCAGGCGACGGTCACGGTGGGTCTGGCAACCTTGCTCCGTGAGTTGGCCGAGGCGATTGATCAGGCCGATCCCGAAGAGATCCTGGGATCGTTGCAGAGGATGCGGCGGCAATCGGCCCAGTGGGACTCTCTCGATCCGGCAGTCATGCAGGCCCTGGAGGTTCAGATCGGTCGCTATGATTATGATCAGGCCAGAGAGACGCTTGCGCAGATACATCAGACTTTGAAGGAAGCACCATGAACCCGAATCGACCACTTGTCCTGATAGTCGACGACAACGTCACCAATATCGACCTTCTGGTCAACACCCTCAAAGACAACTACAGGCTCGGTATCGCCAAGCGAGGGGAAAATGCCCTCGCTTATGCCGAAAAATATCATCCCGCCCTTATCCTGCTTGATATCATGATGCCGGAGATGGACGGATATGAAGTCTGTGCACGGCTGAAGGCGAACCCCGAGACCCAGTCAATTCCGGTGATCTTCATCACGGCGATGCAGGATACGCGCAATAAGACCAAGGGCTTCGAGATGGGAGCCGTCGATTATATTACCAAACCCTTTCACGCAGCCGAGGTTAAGGCCCGGGTGCAGACGCATATCACCCTGGAGGAGATGAAGGCCCAGCTGCGTTCGCAGAATGCCCTCCTGGAGCAGAAGGTGGAACATAAAACGGCCGAGCTGCAGGAAATGCTCGATGGCAGTATCTCCAGCATGGCCCAGATGGTGGAAATCCGCGATCCTTATACGGCTGGGCACCAGCAGCGGGTGGCGCAACTGGCCTGCGCCATTGCGACAAAGTTGGGATTATCTGCCCATGTCATCGAGGGGATCCGCATCGCCGGGCTGCTTCACGATGTCGGCAAGATCCGTATCCCGGTCTCCATCCTGAGCCGGGCCGGGCAACTGCTTGCTGCCGAGCATGATGTCATCAAGATCCATCCCCAGATCAGTTTTGAAATCCTGAAAAATATCCCTTTTCCCTGGCCGGTGGCCCATATAGTCTTTCAGCATCACGAACGCCTGGATGGCTCCGGCTATCCCCTGGGCTTGCGGGGAGATGAGATACTTCTGGAAGCGAAAATCCTGGCGGTTGCCGATGTCACCGAGGCCAAGAGCTCGTTCAGACCCTATCGTCCCGCCCTTGGTATCGAGTCCGCCCTCGATGAGATCAGGCAGAACAGGGGCAAGCTCTACGACCCGGATGTGGTTGATGCCTGCCTCGATCTCTTTACCAAGGAAAAGTTCGCCTTTTATTACGGTCAGGGCACCCCTGATCCCATTCTCTGTGTCGCCTCCCCGAAAACGATACAGTCGAGTTTACCAAGCTTGCCGAATCGCTGACAGCGGCGGGATTCTCCTGCATCGCTTTCTCTCTAAAGTTGTTGCCTTGCCAACAGGAACTGACTACCGGACAGGCTTTCGAGTCTTCTCACTTCTCTAATGATATCTGCGTTGTTCAAAAAGATTGAAGGCCGTCTGGAAATAGGCGGTGGCAAGGTCGGTCAGCTGCTCATCACCTGCGACCTTCTCGAAGGTGCTTTCTCCCAGCTTATATTTATACGTATTGACGGCCCGTTGCAGACCAAGGACGACCAGCTTGCCGTCCCGATACATGGCCACATCGTGATTGTGATTAAAGAGTAGAACACCTGGGCCTTTGCCCTCGGCCAGCACATTCTGACCGAAGAAGGGCGCCGTGTAGGGTAATCCGAGCAGACCGAGGACAGTCGGGGCAATATCCATCTGACTGACAGGAACGGTAAGCTGGCGGGGCTGGAGGCGGCCGGGAGCAACAATCAAGAGGGGAATTTCATAACTGTTCAGAGGTATCTGTGCTTCACCGTACACCCTGGCGCCATGATCGGCGACCACGACAAAAACGGTATTCGTGTACCAGGAATGGCTCCTGGCTGTCAGAAAGAACTCGCCCAAGGCAAAATCGGCATAACGAATACCGGCATGTCTGCCGCCATTTTTTTCGGGAACGCCGGGTATTCCAGGGGGAAAGGTATAGGGTGAATGATTGGAGGTGGTCATGATAATCGAGAAAAACGGTGTGCCGCTCGTCGATGAGGCATCAAAATAGTCGCGGGCATGGCGAAAGAGATCCTGATCAGACACCCCCCAGATATTGGTGAATTTTGGGTTCTTAATATGGAGCCGGTCACTGATCGTAAAGCCATTGCCGGCAAAATAGGCATTCATGTTGTCAAACTTGCCGTATCCCCCGTAAAGAAAGCTGGTTGTATAGCCGTTGTCACGCATCACATTGCCCCAGGTGGCGATATGTTCATTTCCGGCCCGCTTGATGATTGATTCGCTGGGGATCGGCGGAAAAGATGCGCTTATGGCCTCCAGGCCGCGAACGGTACGGGTTCCGGTTGCATAGGCCTTGTTGAAGAATAAACCTCTTTTGGCCAACCAGTTAAGGGAAGGGGTTTCACTGACGGCGGTCGAGGCTACAGCCGAATCGATATCTTTGCCATTACCGCAGGTATCCACCTGTTCACAGCCAAAGGATTCTTCAACAATGATCACCACATTCAGTTTCCCCAAGCCGCTGCTTTGCCCGGCAAACGTCCGGTTCAACCAAAGATCGTCTGCTTTTGGCGTAAACTGGCCATCTCCGCTCGAGAGCTGTTGCCTGAGACGCTCCGTCAGCATGTCCTGATTGGCGGTGCGGTAATATTGGTTGTAATCCAGCTGGTTTGTCCTGAATGCCTGGAAAAGACTGCTCAGGCCATCGGCAGTAAGCTCATTTGTCACCCTGTTGCTGGAAAAATCAAGGGAATGGGTGTTGAATCCCGCCAAAGCAGCCAGCATCAGAGAAGTATGGATGGCCAGAAATATGAAGCGCCGGCCAAAAGAGGGTCCTCTCGCAAAACACTTTTTCACCTTCGGCCAGAGGACATACAGCATGGCGCTGCTGACTACGGCCACCATGATCAGCACCTTGCCGACGGGATAACTTTCCCAGATATTGACGAAAACCTCGTGCGGATAAATCAGATAATCGACCGCGACCAGATTGAAACGGGCATCAAACTCCTGAAAGAAAAAAAACTGGGCGACGCAGAGATACATCAGGCCAAAGAGTGAAAGCCACAGACCGGTCGCTGCCATGATCCGTCCGGCTCGTGAATTGTAGAGCCGATCCGGCAGCAACAGCAGGAACAGGGAAAAAGGCAGAAGTAGATAGAGCAACTCTATACAATCATTGAGTATGCCAACAAGGAGAATAAGCGGCAGATGCAGCAGGGGAACGGCTGCCGGCAGCCCGAAAGCCCAAAAAAGTGCGAGTCGCAGCAGCAGCGAAAAAAAGACGTAACAACCGCCGACAATACACAGCGGGGCATATCGCTTGAAGAGGAGATCCCTCTGCCCATCGAGCCCATTCGTGCCTAGGGGTGCTCGATAAAGCGTTCTTGGCAATTCCTGTGAGGCGTTGCCCTTCTCTCTCTCCATTCCCTTCTCCGGTTGATCTCTTTAAAATGTTTTGCTCTTCTTTGTTGATTGGCTTGATCGCGTGCTGGGCTTGCCCACGCCGGCTTCCTCCGGCTGACGTCACGGCAGGGTGGTCGTGAAGGTCGTCAAACCGTCATGGCTTTCTACTTCAACGGTGCCGCCATGCAGCTCGATGATCTTCTGGGCGATAGTCAGTCCCAGCCCAGAGCCGCCGAAGGCCAGGGATCGTGATTTTTCCACCCGATAGAATTGTTCGAAGATCCTTGGCAGATCATCAGCTGGGATTTCCGGACCGCTGTTGGTGATTGTCATAACGGTCTGGCCTTGACTTCTTTTGGTTGTGACCCTGATATTGCCGTTCTCCGCATAGTTGTATTTTATAGCATTGTCAATGAGATTGATAATGAGCCGCAGGATCTTTTCCGGGTCGGCCATGAGAAGAATCTCCTCAAATTCGGCCTGTATGCTGATATTTTTCGCTTGCAGGATCTCTTTATACTCTTCAAGCACCTGCTCGATGAGTTCATGGAGCCTGACAGGTTCCCGGAGACAGGCCTCATCCTGTTCAAGCCGCGATATATCGAGGAGGTTGCGGACCAATTTGCTCAGACGACGCATGGTGTGGAGCTGTTTTTCCAGTTCCCGCCGGATGTGTCCCGGTGGTCTGGCGGCCAGCATTTCTTCGTGTCCCAGCATCAGGATGGTCAGGGGGCTTTTCAGCTCGTGGGCAGCGTTACCTATAAATTCCTTCTGCCTGGTAAAGGAATACTGCAATCGGTCAAACATCGAGTTGAGGGAGTGCGACAGGACATATAGCTCATCCTTGCCGGCGCTGAGAGGGATCCTCCGATTCAAGGAATTTTCGCGTATCTCTTTAATCTTTTGATTGATAATTGTCAGGGGTCGAAGAATCCTGCCCGCCAGTAAATAACTTATCAGGAAGATGAGGATAATTGTCACGAAAATGCCTGCAGTAAGTTCGCTGAGTAACTCGCGCAGCTCCAGGTCCAGAAAGAGAAGGGGTTTGGCGATCAGAAGAGTGTACTTTTCTTCTGCCCGGCTTCTTGTCAATACCCGTACCCTGAATCTGACCGGGGCATCGGTTAATTCGTCCAGTTCATCTGCATCTTCGGGATCAATCCAAAGAGAGGAATAGGGAATTTTAATTTTGCTGAAATATGCTTCTTTGTCGTTTTGCAACGGGATATCATATTTTTGAGTGAGGGGTGAAGCAAAGATGGTTTTTCCCGTGCTGTCCAGGATTTTAAACCAGTACCTCTCGATGTGCCGATCGTCATGCTGGAGAAGGTGGCCGGGCTCGTCCGACCGGGAGAAATCGAGACTATTGAGAACGGTCCCTGCTATTTCAGCAAGCTCTCTATCTATGAGTTTATAGGGTTCCTCAAGGAGTTCAACATACACAAAAAGAGAAAAAATTGTGGCCGTCGACAGGGCGATGAGCGAGATCCACAGAGTGAACTTTGTCCTGACTTTCATTTCCCTTCTCTTTCTATGAGGTAGCCAAAGCCCCTGATGGTCTTGATTACCTGCTCTTGTCCCGCTGATTTGAGTTTTTTGCGCAGGTTGCTCAGATGGACATCGATAAAATTGGACATACTGAAGGGGTCGAAATTATCCCCCCAAACATGCTCGGCCAGGGTAAAGCGCGAGATCGCCCGACCACGGTTGTGCAGGAGGAACTCGAGGAGGGCGAACTCCTTTGTGGTAAGGGTCAGGGGGGCGCCGTTTTTCGTGACCTCACGACTGACGGTGTTGAGGCTGATTTCGCCGGTCTCCATGATCGGACTGCCGGTATTGCCGCGCCTGATCAGGGCCCGGACCCTGGCCAGCAGTTCGGCCAGGGAAAAGGGCTTGGCCAGATAGTCGTCGGCACCGAGGTTGAGGCCGGCCACCTTGTCTTCGATATCGCCCTTGGCCGTCAGCATCAGGACGGGTGTCCGGATACCGGCCTCCCTAATTTCAGAGAGGACCTCTAGGCCGTTCATGCCCGGCAGCATGATATCGAGGAGAATCAGGTCGTAGGTGTCGTTCCAGATTTTTTCCAGTCCTTCCCTGCCGTCAGCCGCGGTCTCGATAGTGTAACGCTCACTTGTCAGGACTGACCTGAGTTTCTCAAGAAGATCGGGCTCATCATCGACGATAAGAATATTCATCATTGTTCCTTTCCGCTCTCTGTCCTTGAGATCGTGATGGGCATTGTTTGTTGTGCGACTGATCTCGCAGAACCGGTGAGTCCTGCCGGGGTGGACAGTACTATAAACCTGTAATAATACGATCCGACCTCTTTGCCGAGTTTCTTTATGGAGAAACTGCGGATTTTCCCCAGGCGTTTTGTCTTTCCAAAAAACAGATGGCCGGCAAGATATTCCCGCCGTTCAGCAACCACCAAAATATCACGGTCAGCAGCCTGATCGGGAGACAACCAGTAGTTATACATGAGGGCGTCCATATTAAAAAGCTGCCGTCCGGTAGTCTCCCGGATTGATCTGTCCGGGGCTGGAGTCTCTGAAAGATTATTGGCCTTATTGCGGTAAAAGGCCAGACCGCTGGCGATCCGGTATTTATCCATGCCGGCAACGAGAGGGCGTGTCCCTTTTTGGTCTTCGACGCTTTTAACAGTTTGCTCAATCTGGGAGGCCAGATCATTAAAACCAAAGAGAAAGGCATTCGTACCAAAGGGAATACCGGGGATACCGAGGGAAAAATAGTGGAGAACAAGGCCATAGCTCAGGGCAAGAGAAAGAAGTGTTGCCGGCCAGAGGCGCAGGACAAAAGGCCGGAGTCTGCCGACAGTACCCCGAAACGGTAAAGACGAGGCCATCAGCGGAATGAAGGCCAACCATAAGGGTCCGGCCCAGCTGAGTTTTACTTCCCTGGAAAAACTGACGACGACGAAGACCGAGAGGGGGACAAGGGCCATACAGAAGGCGAAAAGCCGGTGACGCCTATCGGTTTCCGTCATGAGGAATTCATCTTTCGGTCGTTGTTTGCGGGACATTCGGCTGGAGGTCCAGACGGCAAGCAGGCCGGTCGGCGTCAGTAACAGGAGTATGGCGCCCAACAGTTCGGGAGTTGAAAACATGAAAGCGCTGGTAAGCCTGCCTTGGCTCTGGAACAGAAATGATGCCCAATCGTGCTGGTAATTCCAGAAAATTACAGGAGAAAAGATCAATAATGCCATGAGAGCCGCGAGATATGGCCAGGGGCTGAAAAACCAGCGGCGTGACCGTGGGTCGATCAGCATGAAGAGGATAATGGCGGGACTGAGAAGGACGATGGTGTATTTTGAGGCCAGACCAAGACCGAGACAGATGCCGACTCCCATCCACGAGCATGCGTTTTCATCGACAAGGGCGCGATGGAGAAAAAACAGGGCTCCTGCCCAGCAGGCGATAAGGGGGGCGTCGGGGGTGATGACCAGGGCTGTAGCGAAAAAAATGGGCAGGGCGGCAATCAGGACCAGGGCGTTCAACGCGGTTCTTTTACCATATACGGAGGCTGTAAGGTTATAACTGAACGAGGCGGTGATGAACCAGCAGAGAAAGGCCCCGAAGCGGACACCCATCTCCGAATTGCCGAACAGATGGGTGCCGAACCAGATGAGCAGGGCCACCATGGGTGGATGGTCGAGATAGCCCATAGCCATGTGCTGACTGTAGTTCCAGTAATAGGCCTCCTCCTGAATAAGCTCAAAACTCCCGAGGTAGAGGAGCCTGAGCAGGATTGTATAGATAATAACAAGCAGTGCTGTCAGTCGCCAGTTGCCCGCTTGGTCGGCAATATTCTTTTTCGATACAAAGAGATACCCTGTTGTCGCAGCCAGCACGCTGCAAGAGGCTGCGGCCAGAGAGAGAAGCAGTAGCGAATCGGGTAGCCATAGAGCCATGGCGGCCACAATGCCCCCGCGGAGAAAGAGGGCCAGGAGGAGGAGGAGCTGATAGCGCAGGAGGGCGGCGGGGCCGAAATAGGTCAGAGGTTCTTTTGTGCTAAGAGCAATAATAAGATACCCGAGATTGCAGGCCAGCAGGAAGCTGGAGATATGCACGACATCGAGCTCTAGGCCCCTGCCCAGCAGGAGATGAAACACCAGAAGATCAAGGAAAAGCACTATTCCTGCCAGGATTCCAAGTTCCTGCTTTCCTCCGGCAGTCAACGACAGTCCTCCGAGGGCTGCCAGCTGCCTGAGGTAATCAACCAGAACAGCCGCATTCATCTTGGAGCTGCCTTGTTTTCTGTCGACAAAGGTGATCGGGACCTCGGTCACACGCAGCCTGTCACCTGCCGAGGCCAGGATCTCCAGACCGATCTTGAAACCGGCCACCGGTCTCCAGATCGAGAGAAAAGTCTCTCTGCGGACAGCAAAAAAACCGGCCAGTGGATCGCCTGCCTCGGTGAACAGGCAGGCCGGAAGGGTGGCAAGCCGTGATGCGAGCCTGCGCCAGAGCGGCCACTCGGGAGTCGAGCCGCCCTGGGTATATCGGCTGCCGATCACCATATCGTGGCTGCCAACCTGGAGCGGAGCCAAAAGATCCGGGATCATTTCCGGCGGATGGCTGAGATCGGCGTCCATGACCACCAGCAGCTCACCTCCGGCGGCATGGGCGCCGGCACAGACGGCGGTCGCCAGTCCGCAGACATCGTCCCGGCAGATCAGTCTGACGTTCAGCGGACCACTGTAGTTCCGGATTTCCTCACGGGTCGTATCGGTTGAAGCGTCATCGACAAAGATTATCTCGGTGTCCTGTGCTCTTTCAGATATGGCCTTGGCAATGCGCTCAAGCAAAGGGCCGATATTTTCCCCTTCGTTGCGGGTTGGGATGATAATTGAAACGGGGAGCATGGGTTACCTCTTCTCATTGATCTGCGGCGAAGTTTCTGCAACAGGTCACAGGGTAACCGGTAAAGATGAAGAAAAGATGAAGGCAGTGATTTGGACGAGAACTTTTGTTGCGCCCCTGAAACCCTGGCTCGCTGGCCAGACCAGAGGTATTCAGGCTTTTCTGTTGCTATTGTTGCATTAATGAAAAAGAAGAGAGTTGCCGCTGGAAGAATCTGTTGACACACAAATTAAAATAACGTATTCACTTGTATGATGCTATTTGAGATAGTGTTACGTGCAACGGACACTTCGCAAGATAATTCAGGAGGAACGTACTATGCATATGGCGGATGCTCTTTTATCACCCGGAGTGGGAGTAACGATGTGGAGCGTGACGGCGGGGACGATTGCCTACTGCTCCGCAAAGGTCAAAAAGGACCTGGATGATCGTAAAATTCCCCTGATGGGTGTGCTGGGAGCCTTTATCTTTGCCGCTCAAATGATCAATTTCACCATCCCGGCCACCGGCTCCAGTGGTCACATCGGCGGTGGACTTCTGCTGGCCATCCTGCTCGGGCCGTATGCGGCCTTCCTCACTATAGCCTCGGTCCTGGTGGTCCAGGCCCTGTTCTTTGCCGATGGCGGAATCCTGGCGCTTGGCTGCAATATATTCAATATGGGTATATTCCCAGCCTTTATTGCCTATCCTCTGATCTACAAAAGAATAATCGGCCGGCAACCTTCGTCGATGAGGATATCAATCGCCTCTATTGTCGGGGTTGTCGTCGCACTCCAGCTCGGGGCCTTGTCCGTGGTTCTCGAAACGGTCGCCTCCGGCATCTCTTCTCTGCCTTTTACTACCTTTGTTATCCTCATGCAGCCGATCCACCTTGCTATCGGGTTTGTCGAGGGACTTGTCACCGCCGCAGTGATATCTTTCGTCTATGCCGCCCGCCCTGAGATCCTGCAGAGTGCCATGGCAACCCGGCCTCTTGGTAATATTCCCGTGCGAAATATCATCCTGGCCTTTCTCGCCCTGACCCTCTTGACAGGAGGAGTCCTTTCCTGGTTTGCCTCGGAGAACCCGGATGGCCTGGAATGGTCCATCGCCAAGGTCACAGGCGCTCCAGAGGTAATTGGAACAGAGAAGTCACTACACCACACACTGGCCGCTATTCAGGGAAAAACCGCTTTTCTGCCTGACTATTCCTTCAAAACCCAGGAGGGCGGAGAAGCAGCGAAAGCTGCAACGGCGGGTGAGGGGGGGCAGGATAACAGCGGCAGACTGGGCACCAGCGTGTCCGGAGGCGTCGGGGCCCTGCTTACCCTTGTCTTGGCGGCCATTATAGGGTTCTTCCTGAAGAGACGAAGCCAATCAATCTGAGGTACTGTATTATTCAGCAATCAAGGGAGTGGCCAAGCCACTCCCTTCTTTTTTGAGGGATAGGGATGTATTCCATCGATGGTGCTGTACTTGATCTCAAACGCCTCGATTTGCTGGCAACGGGCGATTCTATCATCCATCGCCTTGACGCAAGGGTCAAGGTCCTCACCACCCTCTTTTTCATTATTGCGGTGGTTTCTTATGATCGATATGCCCTGGCAGAGCTGGCACCTTTTCTGTTTTTTCCGGTAATCACCATTGCCCTTAGCGACCTGCCGATCATCTATATCCTTAAAAAGATACTGACAATCCTGCCCTTTGCCCTTTTCGTGGGGTTGTTCAACCCCTTTTTTGATCGAGAAATCCATCTGCTACTCGGCCCTGTCGCCATCTCAGGCGGCTGGATTTCCTGTATTTCCATCATGGTCCGAAGTGCTTTGACGGTGGGGAGTGCCGTTATCCTGATCGCCTCAACAGGATTCATGTCTGTCTGCCATGCCCTTGACCGCCTGGGCACCCCCAGGGTCTTTACTGTCCAGCTCCTGTTCCTCTACCGCTATATCTTCGTTCTCACCGAAGAAGCCGTCCGGACCACGCGAGCCAGGGAGCTCAGGTCATTTGGCAAGAAAGGCTCGGGAATCGGCAGCTTCGGACCCTTGATCGGCCATCTCCTGATCAGGACCTGGTCTCGGGCCGAGCGTATCCATATGGCGATGCTGGCACGGGGTTTTTCCGGGGAATTTCACTCAAACCAGATACACGGATTCAGCCGCAATGAGTATCTCTATGTCATTGGCTGGTCCCTGGTTTTTATCGTTCTGCGCACCCAGGATATTACCGGGTTACTCGGTGCCGTTGTTACAGGATTATTCTCATGAGTCACCACATTGTTGAGGTTAAAAATCTCAAGCATATCTATGCCGATGGCACCGTTGCCCTGAATGATCTGTCTTTTACCATCCATCATGGGGAGTCAGTGGCTATTATCGGCGCCAACGGGGCAGGAAAATCGACGCTCCTGCTCCATCTCAATGGTTATCTGGTCCCGACTGTCGGGGAGATACGGATAGGCGGATTCCCGCTTACCAAAGCGACCCTGCCGGAGATCAGACGCACAGTGGGGATGGTTTTTCAGGATCCGGACGACCAGCTCTTCATGCCCACTGTGTATGAAGACGTCGCCTTTGGTCCCTGCAACCTCGGGCTCCCCGAAAGGGAAGTGCGGCTGCGGGTGACCGAGGCCCTGGAAAAAGTGGGGGCCGGCTATCTCGCCCAAAAACCGCCCTATCATCTTTCCGGTGGCGAGAAGAAACGGGTGGCCATTGCCACTGTGCTGTCGATGTCACCGGATATCCTGGTCATGGATGAACCGACAAACGGTCTTGATCCCTATTCGCGTCGGCAGTTGATCGGCTTACTCAAAGATTTCCAGCATACGCGGATTTTTACCAGCCACGATCTTGATATGGTCATGGAGCTGTGCGAACGGACGATTGTTCTCCACCGGGGAGAGGTCAAGGCCGACGGGCCAACGCTTGAAATATTCAACAATGAACAACTGCTTGAGGAATGCCGGCTGGAAAGGCCGCTGTCGATGCAGGGTTGCCCGATCTGCGGCTCAACAGCCAAGCGGGTGTAAATTGTCGACCCAAGAGTCCGCCCTGGAAACATAACGTTCAATCACAGATGTGCTTGACTGCGGCTGCAGCACATTGTTGGGCGGCGAATATTTTCCGCAAACATTTTTACCAAGAGCAGCAATTGTCCACTATTTCCTTTTTCCTTTGATTTCTGCTTTTTTCAAATTTTCCTTTACCCTGAACTTTACGATTTTCGTTATCAGGTCAAAGGGAATTGGCTTATCAAAGGGAAATTGGACCGAACCTTTTGCGCCGGCATAAACCGATAACTCCTGCTTAAACCCTTCAATTCCTGAAACCCCGGGATAAAACCCGATATGCTTCTGCCAAGCGGCAAAATGAACTAAACTACCTCTCAGCGTGAATGTCGGTATTTGGTAACTGATTGTCTCTTCCGCGTCCGGCGCCGCTTGTCTAATCGTCATCCGTACCTTTTCAAGAACCTTTTGAACATCATCCGGAAAGCCCGCGATGTATTCATTAATATTCCGGGGTGCCGTTTGACCAGTTTTCATAATCGCCCCTCATCTGATCACGAAATCACTCTTAGCCGTCCAACGCTCGACTCATCGGACCCGCGATTTTTACGGGCCCCGTGTGTAGACGGTGGCTATGAAATCATTGCCATTTTTTATTCTATGTGTGCCTTAGCCGTTTGGAGAGCAATATCTTTATCCTTTGTATACAGCCGCCACTTCATTTCCGATGAATGAATGCCTGCTTTCTTGTCTTGACCTCTACTGTAATACCAGTGGCCAAAACGTTCGACCGTGGAAAAGGGATGGTTTTCTGTACAGAACAACCCGCAAGGATTAATCTCTTCGAAAAAAATTGTTTCATCCGGGTCTTCATCATAAGACATATTTGTCGGCAATGTGATTTGAGATACATCCACGTTCTCTGCTTCCTTTTCATCCAGCCAGTCTGAAATTTTCATTTGATTTTTCCCCTTCGGAAATCTAACAAGTGATTATCTGGTTCCGTATATCATCCGGTCTCGCATGGTATACGGAAAGATAACATGGTTTCAGGTCTATATGTTAAGTTAAGGCAAGCCACCGCATGCCTTGAGAATACTACATTATATCACATGAAGCATTCCTGGCCAAATTTCAATGGCAGGAGGGGCGGCGATCCCGTACACGAACGCTTGTTGCAGCACTATGAGGTGAAGGGCGTGCCGACCATCGTCTTTCTCGGCCGGGACGGCAGGGAGAACAAGGAACTGCGACTGGTCGATTATTTGCCGCCGGACCAGTTTTTGCACCGGATGCTGCAACTGCAGAAAATCGTCAACTGAACAAGGAGGGATAGATGCTGAAAGTCCGATTTTTTTCTCAATAAACCGAATGGCGGCCCCTGAAAGAGTTTCAAAAAGATGATGCCCAGGTTGGGCGAAACATATGACATTGAAATTGAAGTGACTGCAAAACCAAAGGCCGAGTATCTGAACGACGACTACTTCACCCTCGACCTGCCGGTGGCCCCGGCGATCATGGTGGGCGATGAAATTGTCGTCGAGGACTCCGATGTCGGTCAGGACAAGGTGGCATCAGCCATTTGCAAATGCCTTGGTTTGCCTGAGCCTGAACCACCAAACAAAGGAGTCATGGCCCGGCTCTTCGGCAGGTGATTTGCGAGTGCAGTGTGATATTCCGAGATGGTTTGAGACGAGCGCTGCCTCCCCCCCTTTTTTGGTCCTTATCCATTGGTTCGAGAAGGGCAGGCCACGGCAAGTCTTACTCTTTTTCCACAATGATGCAGCTGGCAGGGCATGAATCTGCCGCATCCTCTATGCATTCTTCGTTTCCTGTCGCTCACTGCGAACCTCGGCCTTTTCCGTTTCGGTATCAAAGCTGAAGACGTCAGGGCAGAGCTCAACACAGGTCTGACAGCCTATACACTCATCTGTATCAATGGTCACTTTATTGGGCATGGTCACTCTCCTTCGGATTAAATTGTAGTTTTCGCATATCTTCTGAAGTTTGGAGTTTCAGGGCAGCCATGATCAAAGAACAAACTGATTCATGCCGGAGACGACAGCAAAAAAACAAGAGAACATTAAAAAACTTATTGACATCAAGCACAAACGGCGGCCGCTATGGAAAACAAGGGATACTCCACTATCTCCGGAACCCTGTTTGGATGTATCACATTTCGCACCAGGGCCCTACCGATTCGTTCTGTTCCGACATTCATCGAGTTGCTGATCGGAGCAATGCTGACGCAGGCTGGATTTGTCACCGAGGCCTGGCTGGCAATACATCCTTTCCTCCTACTCCTGAGTTTCCTCCTACTCCTGAGACGATTGCTCTGGTTGCCGAAATGGGTCATGCCCTGTTGGCGACTGCTCATTTTTGCTGAGCATTATAGGCGGGCTATTTTGCCTTCATTATGCCTTCTCGCCGAGCAATGTTTGCTCTTCAGGCTCCATCCCGGCCTCCTGCTGGGCCCGTTGTTTGGCGTGGTCGGTAGCGATGAGCATATACATGGCCGGGACCACGAAGAGGGTGAAGAGGGTGCCGATAGAGATACCGGTAGTGATCACCAGACCCATGTTATAACGGCCGGCGGCCCCTGCCCCGGTGGCCATGACCAGGGGCAGAACACCCAGGACCATGGCGGCGGTGGTCATAAGGATCGGCCGCAGGCGGATACCGGCCGCCATCTGGATGGCCTCCCGCTTGCTCATACCTTCGCGCTGCTGGTCATTGGCGAACTGGACGATAAGGATACCATGCTTACTGATCAGGCCGATAAGGGTTACCAGGCCGACTTGGGTATAGATGTTCAGACTGGCGCCACCGACCCCGAGGCTGATAAAGATCATCGCGCCACAGATGGACATCGGCACGCTGACCATGACGATCAGAGGATCGCGAAAGCTCTCGAACTGAGCCGCCAGGGCCAGAAAGATGATAACCAGGGCAAAGAAGAAGGTCACGACCAAGGCGGTCGATTCCTGCATATACTGTCGGGATTGACCGGCGTAATCGACACTGTAACCTTGGGGCAGGGTCTCTGCTGCAAGGTTCTTGAGGGTGTCGAGGGCCTGACCGAGGGTGACACCGGGAGTGGTAACCGCCGAAATGGTAGCGGCGTTGAGCTGTTGGAAGTGATCGAGCGATTCGGGCACGGCCTGGGTCTTCAATGTGGCGAATGTCGACACCGGCACCATTGAGCCGGTGGCTGCGGTGATGTGGTAATCAAGCAGTTGGTCGGCGTTCAGCCGATCTTGCTGCATCACCTGGGGAATGACCTTGTAGGAACGCCCGGAGATACTGAAGTAGTTGACATAGCCACCGCCCAGCATCCAGCCGAGGGAGGAACCGATATCGCCCATGGTGAGCCCAAGTTGCGCCGCTTTGTCCCGGTCGAATTCCAGGGTTGTCTGGGGCTTGTTGATCTTCAGGTTGTTATCCATATAAACGAACAATCCGGTTTTCTGCGCCTTGTTCATGAAATTCTGGGACACTTCATTCAACCGTTCAAAGGGTTCGGTGGTGCCGATGACAAACTGGACCGGCAGACCGCCGCCACCGCCGGGCAGGGGAGAGGGCAGGAAAGAGACCGCCCGGCCACCGGCAATCCCGGCAAGTTTCATCTGGACATCTGGAGACAGGGCCATTGAGGTACGGTCGCGCTCATCCCAGGGTTTCAGGACCAGACCGGCGATACTGGAATTCACCCCATTAATGCCATCCAGCTGGAAGACATGGTCGGTTTCCTTGTAGGAGGCAAAAACATCGTACACCTCCTGGGAGGAAAGTTTGGTCTGCTGCAGGGTGGCGTTGGGGGCGGTGGTCAGCAGCGAAATAATGATGCCTTTATCCTCCTGGGGGGCCAGTTCTTTTTTGGAGGAGGCATAGAGAAAATAAATGCTTATCAGGATGATGAGGGCGAAGACACCGGTCACCGCCAGGGTATTGAGCGAGCCGTGGAGCAGGCGCTCATAGAATCTGCGGATGATATCGAACTGGCCGTCAATGAAGTGGACAAAACGATTTCTCTCTGCAACGTTATGGGGCTTGAGAAAACGGGAGCACATCATCGGCGAGAGGGTCAGGGCTACCACCGCTGAGACGGTGACTGCACCTGCCAGTGTGAAGGCAAACTCGGTGAACAGGGCGCCGGTCAGCCCGCCCATGAAGCCAATGGGCACATAGACCGCGATTAGGACAATCGTCGTGGCAATGATCGGCATGGCCAGTTCCCGTGCCCCCTGCAGCGCGGCCTTGAAGGGCTGTATGCCGTTCTCGATGTGCCGGTGCACGTTTTCGACGACGATGATGGCGTCATCGACCACGAGACCGATGGCCAGAACCAGGGCCAGCAGGGTCAGGAGGTTGATGGTATAGCCAAGCGCCAGCATGAGAAAGAAGGAGCCGACGAGGGAGAGCGGCATGGCAATCGTCGGGATGACGACCGAACGGAAGGAACCGAGGAAGAGAAAGATGACCACGGTCACGATGAGAAGGGCTTCGGCCAGGGTCTTTATCACCTCATCAATGGAACTGTTGACGAATTTCGTGGCGTCATAGACGATCTTACTCTGCAATCCCTCCGGCTGCTGCTTCTCGATGTCCGGGAAGACCTTGCGGACATCCTCGATAACCGTCAGCAGGTTGGCGGTCGGCGAAACCTTTATACCAATATAGACGGCGTTCTCGTTATCGAAGGAGACCGAAATGTCCTCACTTTCGGAGCCCAGCGTCACCTTGGCCACATCCTTGAGCCTGACGATGGCCCCATCCTGGGATTTGATGACCAGCTCCTTGAACTCGTCCACCGTATGGAGGGTGGTGTCGGCAACGAGATTGACCGTCACCATCTGACCCTTGGTCCGGCCGACAGCGGAGATGAAATCGTTACTGGCAAGGGCCTTGCTCACATCCGAACCGGTGATGCCGAAGGCTGCCATCTTCTCGGGATCGAGCCAGGCCCGCATGGCAAACTGGCGGCTGCCGAGGATCTCGGCATTCTGCACACCTTCTACCGCCTGCAGCTTCGGCTGGACGACCCGAATCAGGTAATCGGTAACCTTGTTGGTGGGCAGTTCCTTACTGTAGAAACCGATATACATCGAAGCCAGGGTCTCGCCGATGGCTACGTTGATCACCGGTCGCTGGGTATCCTGGGGCAACTGATTGACCACCGCGTTGACCTTGGTGGTGATCTCGGTCAGGGCCTTGTTCGGATCGTAGTTCAGAATGAGATTGGCCTGGATGGTGCTCACACCCTGGGTGCTCTTGGAGGTGAGATAATCAATACCGTTGGCCTGGGCGATGGCGTTTTCCAGGGGCGTGGTGATGAATCCGGCCACGAGGCCGGGGTCGGCACCGAAGTAGGTGGTTGAAACCGTCACTACCGCATTCTGGGTTTCGGGATACTCCCGCACCAACAGGAGGTTCATCGAGCGCAGACCGAGAACCAGAATCAGCAGACTGACGACGGTGGCGAGCACCGGTCTGCGGATGAAGATATCTGTGAATTTCATCGTGTGCCTTTCATATGAGAGTGAAAATGGACAGGGCGTTCGAGCGGTTGTTGTTACTCGTCCACGGGTTGTGGGGCCTTATCGTTACTCGGTGTGATCTTGTTGTTGATGATGACCGGGCTGTCGTTTTTCAGTTTCATCTGGCCGCTGGTGACAACGGTATCACCTGTCTTGAGACCCTTGAGGATCGCCACCTGATCACCTCGGCTTGCACCCGTGGTAACGAAGACCTGCTTGGCGATGAGAAGCGGCTTGCCGTCCGCGCCCTTGCCGCCTTCCTGCACGATGAAGAGAGTCTCGCCATAGGGATTGTAGGAGACTGAGGTCTGGGGTACCGTCAGGAATTTTTTACTCTCACCGGCCTGAACAATGACAGAGATATACATGCCGGGCAGGAGGAGGTGATCGGCATTGGCGACAGTGGCCTCAACCTGGATGTTACGGGTCTCCTTGTCGACCTGCGGATTCACAGTGCTGATCTTGCCGCTGAAGGCCCGACCGGGATAGGCATCCATGCTGATGCGGACGACCTGGCCGGGTGCGAGGGCGGGAAAATTCTGCTGGGGCAGGTGAAAATCGGCATAGAGGGTATCAAGCGACTGCAGAGTGACGATTTTTTCACCCGGGTTGATAAACTGGCCCCGGCTGATGATGCTGATACCGAGCTGGCCGGAAAAAGGGGCAAGGATGGTCTTCTTGGCCAGTATCGCCTGCCTTTCGGCCACAAGGGCGAGTTTACTCTTGAGGTCGGCGGCATCGGCATCGAGTACTGCCTGACTCACGGCATGCATGGCGAACTGTTTCTTGTCACGCTCAAAGACGGTCCCGGCCAGTTCCGCCTCGGCCTCCTTGGAGTGCAGTTGGGCGATGTCACTTTCAGCATTGAGCTGGACGAGGGGTTGCCCGGCGGTGACCACATCGCCCGATTTGAACTGGACCTTCTCGACCATGCCGGTGATCTCGGAGGTGACATCGACACCCTGAGCGGCGCGCAGAGTAGCGACCGCCTTCAGCTCAGGCTGCCAGTCGGCGAGCTGGGCCTGCATCGCCGAGACAGTTGAAGGTGGTATCTTCTGGTTGGCCATGGCCTTACCCATCATGCGCATCATGAATATTTTATAGCCGAAAATGCCGCCAAACAGCAGACCTACTGCCAGCAGCATGATGATCATGCGTTTCATTGTCGAAGGCTTTTTGGTTTGAGGTTCCAAAGTGTCGTGAGGTGTTTTCATTATTTATCCGTCCTTACTTCTGTTTTGCTGTGAGAATCACGGTTCCACCACCCGCCGCCGAGGGACTGGAACAGGGCTGCAGTGTCGGCAAGGCGGGCGGCCTGGGCCTGAATCAGGTTGGTCCTGGCCTCCTGGTATTGGGTTTCGGCGTTGAGCAGAGTGAGATAGCTCACCGCGCCATACTGAAACTGGGTCTGGCTGAGGGTAAGGGAAGCCCGGGCGGCAGCCTCGGCGTCCGCCTGGGCTTTGAGGGTCTGCGCATCCATTTCCAGGGCCTTCAGAGAATCAGCAACATTCTGAAAGGCTATGAGGACGGTATTGCGGTAATTGGCCATGGCCTGGTCATAGGCGGCGATGGCCGCCCGGCGCTTGGCCGTCAGGGCGCCGCCGTGGAAGAGGGGCTGCAGCAGACCTCCTCCGATACTCCAGACCGAGACGCTGAACAGGTCTTCCAGATCGGTGGCGGCCGAGCCGAAACTGCCGCTCAGGTTGATCTGGGGATAGAGATTGGCCGTTGCTACCCCGACCTGGGCGCAGGCGGCGTGCAGCAGTTCTTCCGAGGCCCGGATATCCGGGCGCTGTTTCACAAGGGACGAGGGCAGGCTTACCGGCAGATCCCGGGGCAGAGTCATCTCTTGCAGGGAGAAGGTCGGCAATGCCGCTTCCCCCGGGAATTTTCCGGTATAGACCGCCAGCAAGTGCCGGGTCTGGGCCATTTCCTTTTCTAGCGGCGGCAGGGTGGTGCGGGTCTGGGCCAGCTGGGCCCTCTGGGCCAGGACATCGGCCTGTGAGATGCTGCCCAGCTGGAACTGCCGTTCGGTGAGTTCGAGCTGCTTTTCCTGCCTGCTGATGATCTCCCGCAAGGCCTCGATCTGGGCATGCAGAGAGGCCTCTTGTACTGCGGCGGTGACGATATTGGCGGTGAGGCTGAGGTAGGCTCCTTCGAGCTGCAGACGCTGGTAGTCGACCTGGGCCTGCAAGTCCTCAAGTTCGCGCTGGCCGCCCTGAAAAAGATCGAAGTTGTAGGAGACATCCACCGAGGCATTGTACAGGGTAAAGGTACTGATGCTGCCTGTGGTCTCAGTAGTTTTCGAGCGGTTGGCTGAGAGATTGCCATCAAGACTCGGCAGTTCAACCGTCCCGGTTTGGGCACGCAGGTTTTCACGGGCTTCACGGAGTCTGGCCTGGGCCGCTGCAACGGTCGGGCTCTCCTGCAGGGCATACCGAATCAACTTATCGAGAGGCTTACACTGAAAGAGGGTCCACCATTGTGCCGGAATATCGTGTCCCACCAGAAATTGCTGGGCCTTGCCGGCTGAGACCGGCGTCGAGGAGGTGGCAGTCGGCAGACGGGTTTCCGTATAGCCACTGACAGCAGGGGCTACGGGTGTCTGAAAGACCGGCCCTAAAGCGCAGCCACCGATGGTCAGACAAAGGGCGGCGAGGAGCAGGGGCTTGACGGGGTTTGGGAGTCGTTTCACATTCTTTCTCCAGGTATGTGGCATGATAGTAAGATGGTTGTGCAAACGGTTGATTAGCGTTTTATAGCGTCCCAGCTGGCCTCTGAGGTCTGCCGGATCAACTGCTCGTCCAGATTGATGAAGCCGAGGGTGTGATCGCGGGCCACTGAGATCAAGCTGCCGAAAAAGACGGCAAAGAGGATGACAATCGGCAGATCCTTGATCACACCTTCGGCAATTCCCTGCTCAAAAAGGTTCTTCATGGTCTCACACCGGTCTTCACTGCCCTTCTGGGCAAAGATCTTGTCACGGCGCACAGCGACACCGTAGGGCGAGTCATAGAACTGCCCGAGGAATTTGAATTCCAGCGGGTTATCGAGAAAAAAACCGATCAAGCCGTTATAATAATGATCAATACGCCGCCGTACAGACTGATCGGCTGGATAATTCTCCATCAGCACCTGATTCAGCCGGATTTCAACATCCTTGAAAACCTCAATGATCAAGACATCCTTGTCGGCAAAATAGCGGTAGATGGTACCGGTGCCGACACAGGCCCTGGTGGCGATCATCGCCGTCGGAGCACCATGAAAGCCGTTTTCGGCGATCAGTTCCATGGTGGCCTTGAGAATCGCCGTGCGTTTATCGATGTTTTCCTTTTCCATGTGTCTTGTATGGGTAAAATAAGATGCGGAGTGAACGATCAGTCCTTTTACTCCTCTGGCAATATCCTGTCAATATTTTTCAATCGGCAATGAAGATTACCCCGGGACAGGATATTCATGACCATGAGACCGTGTTACGCCTGGAAGAGCGGCACAGGAATCTGTTCTGCCGTTGATTTTTTTGACAAACATCCTCTATATTCAGCCGTGGCTGCAGAACAGGCAGCAGAGAGAGTTTTTCTTCATATAAATCAGAAGGAGGTAAAAAACCATGCGGGCTGGACCTTTTTTCCCCCTACAGCCGCAACAGGCCGAGATGGCGATTGTCGGTTGGGAGTTCACCGGAGTTCACGACAACGGCACCATTGATCAGCAGGTGTCCCTGCGGCGGATCAAGAGCAGTTCAGCCAGCAGCAGGATAGAAATTTGGGATCGGCCGGTCGTTGATAATGCCTCGGAGGAGGATCAGAAAAATGATGAAATCCCGGCTGCTTCCTGAGAAAGCGGCAGACGTCCTGCGCAGTCACGCAGGGCCGGTCAGGAAGGAGGAAATATCGCACAAATTTCTTAACTAAATGTTGCCGACGACAGCCCTGATGTGGTACGGGAGTGGTGATTCTATGGCAGTGCGACAGGGGACCGCCGGTGTGCCGGCGCTTCTCAGACAGCAATTGCGTATCCCAAACGGGGACGGATACGGGGTTTGCACAACTTCAAGGGGAGTGTGATTATAATGCAGAAGATAATTCAGGTGGATGAAAAGGTGCCGCTGCTCCAGGGGATCCCCCTCAGCTTTCAGCACCTCTTCGCGATGTTCGGGGCATCTGTCCTTGTCCCAACCCTCTTTAAGATCGATCCCGCTATCGTCCTTCTGATGAACGGTATCGGTACGCTTATCTATCTTGTCCTCTGCAAGGGCAAGGCTCCGGCCTTTCTTGGCTCAAGTTTTGCCTTTCTTTCGCCGGTCTTTGTGGTCCTCGGCGCCAATCAGGCACTCTGGGGTGGAAATTACTCCTACGCCCTTGGCGGCTTTATCGCTTCGGGCTGTATTTTTATCGCGGTGGCCCTGATCATCTGGCGATTTGGCTCAGACTGGATCAACTTTGTCCTGCCTCCGGCCACCATGGGTCCGATCGTCATGCTTATCGGTCTCGAACTTGCCGGAGTGGCCACCGGTATGGCCGGCATCATGCCGGACGCGGCCGGCGCCTATAACCCGAAGGCCATCATTGTTTCTCTCGTGACCTTACTGGTCGTTGCCTTTGGCTCCCTGCTCTTTCGGGGCTTCATGGCGATCATTCCGGTACTGATTGGCATAGCGGCAGGTTATCTTGTGGCGATTCCTCTAGGGCTCGTGAATCTGGGCGGGATTTCGGCTGCCCCGGTTCTGGCCTTTCCGACCGTCTATATCCCCAAGTTTGATATCAATGCCATACTGATCATTATCCCGGCATCCCTTGTGGTTATCTCCGAGCATATCGGCCATCTGGTGGTGACCGGCAACATTGTCGAGAGAAATCTCGTAAAAGATCCGGGCCTGCATCGATCACTCATGGGCGACGGGGTCTCGACGGTCCTTTCCGGATTCTGCGGCTCGGTTCCCACCACCACCTATGGTGAGAATATCGGTGTCATGGCCATTACCAGGGTCTACTCGGTCTGGGTTATCGGCGGCGCTGCGGCGATTTCCATCGTCCTGGCCTTTGTCGGCAAACTGTCGGCGGTCATTCAGTCGATTCCTACCCCGGTTATGGGCGGAGTCAGCATTCTGCTCTTCGGTGTCATCGCCGCCTCGGGCATTCGGATGCTGGTCGAGGCCAAGGTTGATTACTCCAAACCGATCAATCTCTCGCTCACCGCCATTGTGCTGATCGTCGGCATAAGCGGCACTGCCGTCAAGCTTGGCAATGTTCAGCTTAAAGGCATGGCCCTGGCGACGGTTGTCGGCATGATCCTTTCACTGGTCTTCCACCTGCTGGAAAAATTCCGTCTCGTTAACGAGCAGACCGATATATAACCGGTCGATACAGGTTTGCTGCCTTGGCCTGCTCTCTTCGTGAACCTTACGCCGGGAAGACCCTCTCCTGCGGAAGGTTCACGAAGACGCAATACTTCATAGGAGCCGATGTGTGTGACGGGTTGCACAAGGAAGGCTTATGCCAATTCCAAGCCAAGCGTTAACTTTGTCGGTTATACGCCATGCGGCTCCTCGCCCCGTTCGTGTATGTACTGTCTCGTCGCTGCTCACTTGCCTTCGCGTTCTCATCTTGATTGAGAAATATGGAATTACACCGATTCCGGGAATTCTATGTTTTCACATATATACTGCGTTTCATGCAATGGCTGAAAAAATCGAACGAAAACAATGGCCTCTTCCGGCTGGGCATTTATCCGCCTAGTTCCGATTATCGTTGCGGCCAGAGATTGGGCGGTCCCGGATGACATCCGGACCCCCAGGTTGAGTTGATTTTCCAGTAGATTTTCAATCTTTTCGCTGGCCTTGACGGCCATGGTGAAACAGAATCCCCCTTTCATTTTTTTCAACACGGTGCCACACGGTGTCCCATCTTTTGCCGCCGTCTGCTTGGGCATGCCATCCCGAAGAATGCGGGCACTTTCTGCCCCGGCCGAACCCGGCTCATCCAGGACTCTGAGTAGGGCCGGCAGGACATCATAACTGGAGCAGAAGTCAAGGAGTTTTTCGGCAAGGTGGGGATAGTCAACCTGCAACTTGATAAGATCTTCTAGATCGAAGATATGGGCACGTACCACCTCCTTGGCGAAGAGGGAGATATTCCAGGCCTCTCCCGTGAGAAAGATATCGCTGCCGATAACATCCCCAGCGCCTATGGCACTCAGGTGGACCTCTTCCCCGTCCTGCTTTCTGACCAGATTAACGGTGCCGCGATCAAAGAAAAAGAGCGGGGCCTGCATATTGCCGTTTGCGACGAT
>JANOIV010000250.1:0-2213 GCA_031407875.1 Desulfobulbaceae bacterium
GGTTTTTCCGGCAGACGGTCCAGGCCCTCTTCGACGATCAGGCCCTGCGGATTACCTACCATTCTCCCCATACCGCCAGCAGATACCAGCTGCCCATATAGTGCATGAGGTGCAGGGGCTGGATTGTGCGGCTGGAGGTCCTGGCGGTATGGGGCGAATGGTAGGTAATCCGCAGGGCCTGATCCTCGAAGAGGGCCTGGACCGTCTGCCGAAAAAACCGCTCATCGACCCTGCCGTACTCGATATTTTTGACGGAGATCTTGTCACTTACCTGGTCGATACAGGATTCTCCGGCTCCCCCAGCGGTATCCATCACCCGGTTGATGAGGCGGCAGAGTTCATCTTTGAGGGCGGGATCGGGGATGGTCGAGGCCAGCCGGACGGCCAGGGCCAGGGCCAGTACGTTGGTCTCGCTGATCCAGTAGGCGGGCAGTTCGAAGGAGGTGTCGGTATATCGGTAACCGTGTCGGCAACGGTCAAAATCGAGGGGCGCACACAGACGATCACGCATGAAGTCGACATCACGCTGGGCGGTCCGGCCGCAGATCTCGAAGGCCTCGGCGAGGTGCTTGGCATTGGGATACAGTCCAGCCTTGACCCGACCATGAAACCAGAAAAACCGTTCATACTTCAATCGTTCAGACATTGCCCTTCCCCATTATTGCTCGATGAGACAACAGGATTCTCCAGCGATGGTCGACCAGCGTAGAACCATGGCATCCTAGCACACCGTATATCTCCGGACAACTCCTCATATATGTCATGCCCTTCTCTCAGGTGTGAAAATCTCATGATGTCTCCATGGCAAAAACCTTGTCGGTGTGGTACGTTCGTGCTCATATCGCAGAAAAGATTTATCTGAGTCCGGATGCAAGGCCTCTCCAGCGGGGTTTCCAGGCGGCGCACCCCGAGAGTACTTCCTGCGGAGCACAGGGGAACCAGATAAAGACGAGAGACTATCCACCTGAGTATTTACGTGAAATGAAATGACAAGAAAGAATAAGTGGCTGGCCCTGATCTCTGCCATTGCCGCAACGCTGGTGCTGCTGGGCCTGCTCTTTAGCCTGCATGTGCTGCGGCTCGACAAGATAGTCAAAGGGAAACTCGACGGCAAGATCTGGTCGGTGCCCGCCCAGGTCTTCGCCCGCCCCCTCGAACTCTATCCCGGCCTGGCCTTCAGCCCGGAGATGCTCGAAGACGAGCTGGAGCTGGCCGGCTACCGCAAAGACAGCCAGGCTGCGGCCGCAGGTGCCTATGCCCGGCATGGCGACTCCTTTGATATTATCACCCGTGATTTTCAGTACCCATCAGGCCTGGAAAAATCCGAGCTGCTCACGGTCTCTTTTGCCGGTGACCAGGTTCAAGATATCGTCCAAACCGGGACCGCAACCGCGCTTTCTCTCATCAGGATTGATCCGGCCCGCATCGGCAGCTTTCATGCCCTGGAACACGAAGGCAGGATACTCCTCGGCCGCTCCGAGCTGCCGGATTTGCTGGTCAAAACCCTGCTCGCCGTTGAGGATCAGCATTTTTATGCCCACCATGGCATTTCCCCCCTGGCCATACTCCGGGCCTTGTTCGCCAATATCCGGGCCGGTTCGACGGTGCAGGGCGGCAGCACCCTGACCCAGCAGCTGGCAAAAAACTTCTTCCTCACCAACGAACGGAGTCTGAAGCGCAAGATCAATGAGGCCGTCATGGCCTTCCTCATTGAACTGCATTACGAAAAAGACGAAATTCTCACTGCCTATGCCAACGAAATTTTTCTCGGGCAGGATGGCGACAGGGCGGTGCACGGCTTCGGCCTGGCCAGTCAGTTCTATTTCCGTAGCGACCTCGCCGGTCTTACTGTTGATCAGATCGCCATACTCGTCGGTATGATCAAAGGCCCAACCACCTACGATCCCCGCAAAAATCCGGAAAACTGCCTGAAGAGAAGGGCCGTGGTGCTCGCGGTTATGCGCGCACAGGGGATTATCGACGAGCCCCTGTACCAGCAGGCCAAGAACGAACCACTCGACAAGGCCACCCAGATCATGAAGGGCGGAAACCGTTTTCCGGCCTTTCTCGAACTGGTCCGCCGGCAGTTGACCAAGGAATACCGGGAGGAAGACCTGAACGGCAACGGCCTGAAGATCCTGACCACCCTTGACCCCCAGGCCCAATGGCAGGTGGAGCGACATCTTGACCGGACCCTGAACACCCTCGAACAG
>JANOIV010000005.1:0-39351 GCA_031407875.1 Desulfobulbaceae bacterium
GGCTGAAGAAGAACATGATGCCGAAAGAGGCGGCATAGTTCAGCCAGGTTGCGAGATTGCTGTAGACGAATATCCTGTTCGCCATGATTTTCTGCAGGGGCAGAAGGGGAGAGACGAATTGTGTCTCATAGAACAGGAAAACCGCCATGCCTATCAGGCCGGCGCCGGCCAACCAGCCGGCCGCCTCAAACTGTCTGATCTCAAGAACGCCGATGATGAGTCCGCAGAGGGCGGTCATATAGAGCAGGCTGCCGACCCAGTCGAACCGCTCGCCCCGGGCATCGGCCCATTCACCTTTGAGTCGCGTCAAGGCAAAGACCAGTGCCGCCAGTTCCACGGGGATGGCGCTATAGAAAATCCAGCGCCAGCCCAGATAGCTGATCATCAGGCCGGCCAGGGTCGGACCGGCGGAGATACCCAGATATATGGCACTGACCACAATACCCAGGGCCCGCCCCCGTTGTTCTTGGGGATATACCGAGGTGAGGATGGCAAAACTGCTGGAGGTGATCATCGAGGCGCCGATCCCCTGAAAAAAACGGAAGAGGATGAGTGTCTTGATGGTCGGGGCAAGCGACAGGGCCAAGGTCGCCAGGGTAATGAGGACGATGCCGGCAAGAAAAATCTTTCTCCGACCATGGATATCGGCAAAACGACCGACCGGCAGGAGAAAGAGGGCGACGCCCAGGATGTAGACCATTTCAATCAGTCCCAGGTGCACAGCATTGGCGGAGAATTCACGACCAATGGTGGGCAGAGCGACCCCAATCGCCGAAAACATGAAAGGGGTCAGAAACTGTACTGCGGCTATGACCCAGAGGGTGGCGGACGGTGAGATTTTCGTTTCAGACATGGGGCATTCTTCTTTTCGACAAGGCGCTACGGGGATTTCTGAGGCCGGTTGCAGTTGCAAGTCCTCTTTTTTTTAGGTAAGAGGCATAGATAGACATGGTGAAGGGTGATGTCAATGGCAAAGCATGTCGGGCGTCACGCGCTTTTCTCCTGCCGGCCACTTTTCTCGGCGGGTCCGGGTTTTTCTTATGGCCAGATTGCCATTATGCATTAGAATGAGTGGCTTATATTGCGATACGTTATGGATAATATCGCAGTTCAGGATCTTAACCGTACAATGAAGATGTCTTTTTTGATAACGCAATGAAAACAAGCCTTGTTCTCTCTCTGCTGGCCAGCCTGCTCACGGCAACCCAGGTGCTGCTCATCCTCCTGCGCGGCGATGGTATGTGCTTTAATGAGGGGTGCAGGATCGTCGACAGCCTGACCACCGTCCCACCGCTGGTGTTCAACCTCATCGGCTTTCTCTATTTTCAGACTCTATTCTGGGGGCTGCTGCTCGACAGAAAATATCCGGGATGGCCCATGAAAGTCGTCCGGGTGTTGGTGCTTGCCGGGATGGCTTCCGAGGGAGTGTTGGTCTCTTTTCAGCTCTATATTACCGAGGCCTTCTGCTCTTATTGCCTAGTGGTCTGTGCCTTGATCATTCTCCTGAATATCTCTTTCGGGCTCAAACAGATGGCCTCCGGCGCGGTCATCTTTGCCGTGGTTGTCCTGGCCTTTTCCAGCCTGCAGTTCAAAACGGTCGGGAGTGCCGAGGGTATGGCCCTTGACCGGGGAACCTATGGGATACGGCAGGGAGACCGAGCGGGTGCTCAACTCTATCTCTTTTTTTCCTCCGCCTGCTTCCATTGCGAAAATATCATCGAAATCCTGAAAACCAGGAAATCCTGTGCTGTCCGCTTTCAGCCGATTGATGAGATTCACACCCTTGATTTTCCCGGTCTGGAGTTGGCCTCTGCTTATTTTACTGTTGCAAACCGCAGTTTCCTGAAGACCCTCGGGATAGAGGAGATCCCTGTCCTGGTGGCGAAAGACAACAGTGGAATCCGGATACTCAAAGGTGAAAAGCCGATCAGGGAGTATCTGGATCAAAACTGCGAGGCGGAAACGCCATCTTCCAGCAATGCCACCTCGGAATCTTCGCCTGGAGGGAACAGTTTTCTACCGCAACCGGTACAAGACGACGCTTGTTCCATTTCAAAAGATTGCGACCCCCCCCCGGCGACGGTCCAGCCTGGGAAATAGCTCTCCCGGCCGACGACACCCCCGTCCTCTATAGGCTGCATCTATTTCGTCCTGCTGGATGGCCAGGTTCCGACAGAGGCTATAAGCAGATTTCTCCACTTCCCTGATCTTTGCCTTTCGGGTCGCGGCTACCCAGTGGGGACTGTATTATGCCCCCAATGACTGACCTGTCCGCGTAACGGCTGAGAAAAAATCCTGCTTGTATTCTCAAAAACAATTTGTTAAAAATAATTGATAAGCCTCAGGGGAGGTCAACCGCTCCAGCGGTGGCATTTCTCTGACGCTATTCTGTGCTCTGGTTTATGGGGTCGATATCTGCGTATATCCGGAAACATCTGTAGTTCTGCTTTTTGCACTCCTGTGATCCCCCCTGCACCGCAAGCGTTTACAGGTTTTTTTGGTCACTGCCCGGTATTCTTTCCGAGAATACGCCGGTGCGTCCATTTATCTGTTCTATCTGTGAGAATACCTATGACACTGACAATTACCGCCCAGACAATATCGAGAGAATCTCTTGAAAAATTGAAAGAGCTCAGCGGCGAAAACGTGAAACTCTGCATGCAGTGCGCGACCTGTAGCGGGATGTGCCCGATGGCGGCGGAGATGGATCACTCGCCCCGCAAGGTCATGCACCTGGCACAATTCGGGCTTTTCGACAAGCTGAGTGCGAGTAACACCTACTGGAAATGCGCATCCTGCCACGCCTGTACGGTGAAGTGCCCGCGGGGCATTGATATCGCCAAGGTGATGGAGGCTCTCAGGCAGCAAGTCCTGCGCAAGAGCGAAAACTATATTGAACCTTCCGCACTGCCGGCCGAGAGGATCGAAGAGCTGCCTCAGATCGCTCTGGTTGCCGGATTCAGAAAATTGACCAGTTAAGGAGAACAATGAAGATCAGCTATTATCCCGGATGTACCCTGAAGACCAAGGCCGGAAATCTAGAAACGGCTGCAGTGACCTCTCTTGCGGCCCTCGGCATCGAGGTGGAAGAGATCGACAGGTGGAACTGCTGCGGCGCGGTTTTTTCCCTGATCGCCGATGATCTCATCCATCAGGTCGGCCCGGTGCGGAACCTGATCCGGGCCAAGGAACAGGGGGCGGACAAACTCGTGACCCTCTGCTCCATGTGCTACAACACCCTGGCGCGGGCCAACCTGATCATGAAGAACGATCAGGTGAAGCGGGACACCATCAACCGCTTCATGGACGAGGAGATCGATTATGCCGGTGAGGTTGAGGTGGTTCATCTCCTCACCTTCCTTGATCAGGAGGTCGGTTGGGAGCGGATCAGAGAGAAGGTCAAGGTCCCGCTCGAAGGTATGCGGATTGCCCCGTACTACGGCTGTACCCTGCAACGCCCGGCCGCTGTCGGCATTGAACCCTTTGGCAGCTTTACCCTGATGACCCGGCTGTTTGAAAGCCTTGGTGCCACGGTGGTGCCCTTCGCTGCCGCCGACAAGTGTTGTGGCTCTTACCAAATCCTGGCCGGACCCGACGGCGCCGACAACACCGCTGCCACCATCCTGAGAAGTGCCGCAGAGGCCGGAGTCGAGGCCCTGGCCACCAGCTGCCCACTCTGCGAATACAATCTCGGCAAACAGCAGGATAAACTCCTGGGTAACGGTCAGATCAGCACAGTTGTACCGACCTACTATTTTACCCAGCTGCTGGCTATTGCCCTCGGTGTGGCCTCGGAGTCCTGCCGTTTTGATCTGAACGCTGATGCGGCTCTCGATCTACTGAAAGATAAGAACTGCCTGGTCGCCGCCTGAGCGCCGCCGGCGGGACAGCTCCTGCCAGGGCAACATAACTGATAGAGTGTAACTGGAGAAAAAACATGTGTGACACAGAAAAGAAAACTATGCAGAAGACCCCCAGGGTAGCGACGGGCGATCGGGCCATCCTGCCTGAAGGTGCAAAGACCATCCCGGTCTATATCATGGGAAAACGCTACGATGTGCCGGAGACCCTGACCATCATGAAGGCCATGGAGTTCGCCGGGTTTAAGTTCCTGCGCGGCGCCGGTTGTCGTGGCGGTATCTGCGGGGCCTGTCCGACTGTCTTCCGGATGGCCGGGGACTACAAACTGCATTTCGGACTAGCCTGTCAGACGGTGGTCGAGGCCGACATGTATCTGGCCCAGATCCCTTTCTTCCCGGCCAATCGGGCAAGCTACAAGATTGACGAGATCGGCGGTGCCGCCGAGGCCATCCATGCCCTCTATCCCGAGTTGTTCCGTTGTGTGGCCTGCAACCTCTGCACCAAGGCCTGCCCGATGGATGTCGATGTCCTCGGTTATATCTCGGCCTTGAAGCAGGGCAACATCAAAAAGGCGGCGGAGCTGTCCTTCGACTGTATCCAGTGCGGGCTCTGCGCCAGCCGCTGCATGGGTGAGATCCCCCAGTACCACATCGCCCAGCTGGCCCGTCGAGTCTATGGCCGCTATATCCAGCCCTCCGCCGAACACCTGAAGAGCCGGGTGCAAGAGATCGAGTCCGGCAAGTACGATGCCATGCTCCAGGGACTGTCCGCCATGAGTAAGGAAGAACTTGAGAAATGCTATGTCGAGCGGGAGCGTGAGCCGGATCTGGCCCCTCTCGGCACCTGGCAGCCCAAAGAGACCCGTTATCTCTAAGCCGTTGTCAAAAATTAACTTGACCGGAGAAATACCCGGAACGGCATAAGGAGCCGTAACGAAATGATGAAAAATCGACTGGATATTTCATAACGGCTCCTAATAATCAATTACAATCGTTTGGGATCAAGGAGAACGACAATGGCATATACCCCTGAATTACAAGAGTTGATCAAAAAAGTGGAAGCGAGCCGCCCGGCTCGGCTCGCCATGGCCCGCCGCGGCGAGAATTATCCGGCTCTGACTATGGCCGAGCGTGAGCAGGTCCTGGGTAAGTATCATCCCGACTATCAGGCCGACGCCAAGCGGATGGTCAAGGTTGGCCCCAACAAGGGCGATGTTTTTCAGGAAGGTGTCGCCCGCCTGTTGGAATCCCGCTCGGTGATCCGTCCCGACAAGGTGGACCTGAGCAAGGTGGATGTCGATACCGACGTGCTGGTCCTCGGTGGCGGCGGGGCAGGTACCTCGGCGGCGATCATGGCGGCCGAAGGCGGCTGCAAGGTGATCATTGCAACCAAACTGCGCCACGGTGATTCGAATACGGTCATGGCCGAGGGCGGCATTCAGGGGGCGACCCAGGAGTGCGATTCACCGTATTATCACTACCTCGACACCATCGGCGGTGGTCACTTCACCAACCAGCGCGATCTGGTGGCGGCCCTGGCCAACGATGCGCCGCTGTCCATCGCCTGGCTCGAAAGCCTGGGCATGATGTTCAATAAGAAACCTGACGGACGCATGGACGCCCGTCACTTTGGCGGTTCCAGCCGCAAGAGGATGCAATCAGCCGGTGACATGACCGGGGCAGAGATTATGCGGGTGGTGCGTGATGAGGTGCGCAACCGAGCCGATATGATCACCACCCTCGAGTTCAGTCCGGCGGTCGAACTGCTCCTCGACGAGGACGGCAAGTGCGCCGGGGCTATCCTCATGAACATGGAGACCCGCGAATTCTCCATCGTCCGGGCCAAGGCGGTGGTTATCGCCACCGGCGGCTTCGGTCGTCTGCATATCAAGGGTTTTGCCACCACCAATCACTACGGGGCGACCATGGACGGCGTGGTCATGGCCTACCGGGCCGGGGTCGGCAACAAGTGCCTGCACTCGACCCAGTATCACCCGACCGGCGTCGCCTACCCGGAGCAGAACGTCGGTCTGCTCATCACCGAGAAGGTCCGCGGTCTCGGGGCCCATGTCCTCAACAGCGACGGTGAGCAGTTCTGCTTCCCGCTCGAGCCGCGCGATGTCGAATCCGCCGAGCTGATCTGTGAGGCCATGGACAAGGGCAAGGGCATCATCACCCCGACCGGCAGGGTTGGCCTCTGGCTCGATTCGCCGATGATCGAGGAACTGCACGGGCCGGGCACGGTCAAGAAGGAGCTGCCGGCCAAGTTCATCCAGTTCGAACGGCACGGCATCGATATCAGCAAGGAACCGATGCTCGTCTATCCGACCCTGCACTATCAGAACGGCGGCATCAATGTCAACGGCGACTCGGCGACCATCATCCCCGGTCTCTATGCAGCCGGCGAGGCGATAGGCGGTGTCCATGGCGAGAACCGCCTGATGGGCAACAGCCTGCAGGACATCATCACCTTTGGTCGCCGGGCCGGCAGGAACGCCGCCACATACATCCAGGGCGGTGTGACCCTCAAGGGCCTAAGCCTCGACCATGTGGTGAAATTCGAAAAGGAATTGGTCGCAGCCGGCGTTAAAGACCCTGCGGTGGCCCCGATCCTCTTGCCCGACTATGCAACGGAAGAGGTTATGGAACGGCGCTGGCCCGAGGCCCTGACAGCCGGTACCCCGGGCTGCTGATTTTCACCCCGCATTCGTAATTATTCAGACGCCGACGGATCAACCGTCGGCGTTTTTTTATCTTGAGGAAGAAATGGAATTCAACCCTATCGATATTTTTCTGCACCTCGATATCTATCTGGGGCAACTGGTTGCGAGTTACGGCACCTGGGTCTATGCCATCCTCTTTGCCGTGATCTTCTGCGAGACCGGCCTTGTGGTGACGCCCTTTCTGCCCGGTGATTCGCTGCTCTTTGTCGCCGGTACGATCGCCGCCACCGGTGGCATGGACCCCTGGATACTGGCCGGATGCCTGATGCTGGCGGCTGTTCTCGGTGATTCTACCAACTACTTTATCGGCCGTTTCATCGGCGAAAAACTCTTTGCCAATCCTGAATCAAAGATATTCCGTCGTGATTACCTGGAGCGGACCCATGCCTTTTATGATCGGCATGGCGGTAAGACGGTCACCCTGGCCCGTTTCGTGCCGATAGTCCGCACCTTCGCGCCCTTTGTCGCCGGGGTCGGGGAGATGCCTTACCTGCGCTTCCTCAGCTTCAGCGTGTTCGGTACAGTCCTGTGGGTGGGGGGGCTCACCACCTTGGGCTATCTGTTCGGCAATGTCGAGTTCATCAAGAAAAACCTGTCAATGGTGTTGATCGGCATTGTTGCCCTGTCCTTCATGCCGGCTGTCATTGAATATCTGCGCGGACGTCTTGGCAAAGTCCAGGCCGGTTGAGGAGAGGGGGCCGCTCATATGCATAAACCTCTTGTCATAGGAATCGGTGAGATACTCTGGGATGTCCTGCCCGAGGGCGAAAGGTTGGGAGGGGCCCCGGCCAACTTCAGCTATCATGCCGCGGCCCTTGGTGCCATCGGCCTGCCGGTCTCAACCGTCGGTTCGGATATGCGTGGGAATCGTGCCCTGGAAGAATTGCAGAACAAGGATATGGCAATTGGGGGAATAACGATTTCATCACGCTATCCGACCGGCTATGTCGAGGCTCGTCTTGATAGGCAGGGAAAAGCCAGCTACCATTTCCCCGATGATACCGCCTGGGACCATCTCATGGTCAGCGACTGGGCCGCACGACTCAGCCGCGCGGCCTCGGCTGTCTGCTTCGGCAGTCTGGCCCAGCGCTCTGCCGATTCCCGTCAGGCCATAAGGGCTTTTCTCAAAAGTCTGCCAGACAGTACCCTGAAGGTCTTTGATATCAATCTGCGCCAGGATTACTCTACCAAAGAAATCATCGATCAATCATTGGCCCTGGCCGATGTCCTCAAGCTCAACGACGAGGAGCTGCCGGTTCTCGCCGCGCTCTTTGATCTGCAAGGAGACGACAGGCAGCAGCTCGACTCTTTGCGGGACAGCTATCAGCTGCAACTGGTGGTCCTGACCCGAGGTGCCCATGGCAGCCTTTTGCTGAGGGGTGAGGCAATGTCCGATCATCCCGGCATGCCGACAGACCTTGTCGACACCATCGGGGCCGGGGACAGCTTCACCGCTGCGGCTGTCGTAGGTCTTCTTCTTGATCTAAACCTTGACGAGATCAATGCCCATGCCAACCGCTTGGCCGCCTATGTCTGTAGCCAAAGCGGGGCAATGCCGGCGATTCCGGCAGCGTTTCGTCTGATCCGCTGATGGGCGTGCCTCCGCTCGGCACGATCTCATTTTCTCGCCGGCGGATATTGGTTGCAGAGAAAATACAGGGGTAACTCATCTTCGATGATGGCGGGAAAACGGCCGATTGGTCGCAGGAACCGGTTGTCCTGTTCATCATCATTGACATCCGAGACCTCGCCGACCACTACCGGCCCTTTGCCGGCCTCTCCGTAAAAGGTGTGATAGAGAAAGGGCTCAAGGCAGATGCTCTCACCCGGAGTCAAAATGACTCTGGCACCGGCCCCAAGACTCCGGCATACCCCGTCAACCGACACCGTATAGTCCTCCCCTGACAGCCCCTCGTGCCGATCGGCGACGTACATCTCTATCACCAGGTTGCCGCCACCGCGGTTGATGATATCCTCACGTTTCTGCCAGTGAAAGTGCATCGGGGTGACCTGCTCCTCTTTGACCACCATGACCTTTTCGGCATAGCCTTTGGGGTACCGCACCTTTTTCGCATAATTGCCGTTTCTGATCGTAAAGAGCAGGAGGCCGGTTCCGGCAAAATTCCCCAGGCCGAAGTCCGTCACATCCCAGCCCAGGGCGTTTTCGCGGATCTCATCGGCCTCAGGACCGATTTCCCGCCAGATTTCAGGGCTCCAGAAGGCAAAGGGCGGCAGGCGAAAACCGGTTCTTGAAAAAAGATCAAGGGCTTCCTCGATAAAACGATTGATTTCCGAGCGTTTCATGATCGTGTCCTCTTGAGCTGGGAGGAAAAAGATTGACAGGGTAATGAATTTATCTCTATACGTATAGGCACCGCAAACGTTTGCGGCAACGTTTGCACTCCCGATTTCATTATACGGTTTTTTATGTCATGAATCATCCGGATTATGACAGAATTCCCCATCGGCACCTCAATCTCCTGACCGGAGAATGGGTGCTGGTCTCACCGCACCGGACCCAGCGGCCCTGGCAGGGCCAGGCTGAGGTCCCTGATCGTACTGCTGTTGCCGAGTACGATCCTGCCTGTTATCTCTGCCCCGGCAACCTGAGGGCAGGCGGGACACGCAATCCCGATTATCGAGAACCCTATGTGTTCACTAACGATTTTGCCGCCCTCCTGCCTGATTCCCCTCCTTTCAAAGTAAACGCAGATTCGTTATTGACAGCTGAGGCCGAGTCCGGGACCTGCCGGGTCATCTGCTTTTCCCCCCGCCATGACCTGTCCTTCGGCCAGATGAGTCGGGGCGAGGTGATGGCGGTCATCCGCACCTGGCAGAAGGAATATGCAGAACTCGGCGGCAAGCCGGAAATCAACCATGTGCAGATTTTTGAAAATCGCGGCAGCATCATGGGCTGTTCCAACCCCCATCCCCACGGGCAAATCTGGGTCAACGCCACCATTCCGACTCTGCCGGCCAGAAAAGGTGTTCAGCAGAAAATTTTCCTTACAAAGAGGGAAAAATGCCTTCTCTGTGCCTATCTGGATGAAGAATTGCAAAATCCGGAACGACTTGTCATGGCCAATGACCATTTTGTCGTCCTCATCCCCTTCTGGGCCTCCTGGCCCTTTGAGACTCTGCTCCTACCGCGCCGACACAGCAGCCGGATAAGCGGATTGACGGCTGAAGAGACAGAGGCCCTGGCCGATATCATGATCCGACTCAACATCTGTTACGACAACCTCTTTACCACGACCTTTCCTTACTCGATGGGGATCCACCAGCAGCCGACAGACGGCCGGGAGTATCCCGAGTGGCACTGGCATATCCACTATTTTCCGCCGTTGCTGCGTTCTGCCTCGGTAAAAAAGCATATGGTGGGTTATGAAATGCTGGCCATGCCGCAACGCGACCTGACGGCCGAGATCTGCGCGGAACGGTTGCGGGTGGTGCCGACAGAACGCCACTAACGAGAGAAGCCGTTATGACAGCGCCTCTCTCTGCATACTCGATTTTTTTGCGGCAGAGAGATCCTCAGCCCCCCTTGCTACGCTCTATGGGCCCAGTGACCAGGCAGCGCAAAGGCAGCGCTGTGTCAGACTCCTGCAGCGGCAGCGCGAACGCTTCGGCGCCGGCGAGACCCTTCTGGTCAGCGACCCGGGCAGGACCGAACTCGGCGGCAATCACACCGATCATAATCATGGCCGGGTTTTGGCCGCGGCGGTCAATCTCGATTGTCTGGCAGCGAGCAGCCCGAACGGCGGCGAGAGGATCACCCTGTCCTCCGAGGGTTTTTCCCCGGAGATCAGCATCGATATTCGGGATATCCTCGCAAAACCGCTTGAAACTGGTCGTCCCGAGGCCCTGGTCAGAGGCGTGGCCGCGGCCTTCCGCCAGCGCGGCCTTGTCATCGGTGGCTTTGATGCCTGTCTCCATGCCACCTGCCTGCCGGGTACGGGTCTCAGTTCATCGGCCGCCTTTTCGGTCCTGATCGGTGCGATTTTTAGTCACCTGTTCAACGACAACCGGCTCACATCGACCGAGCTGGCACTGATTGGCCAGTATGCCGAGAACAACTATTTCGGCAAGCCCTGCGGCCTGATGGATCAGCTGACCAGTGCTGCCGGCCATATCCTCCATATTGACTTCAATAACCCCGACCAGCCTGTAATCGAACGTGTCGACAGTCGCCCCTTCGCAGCGGACTACCGGTTGGCGGTGGTCGATACCGGCGGCAGCCATGTCGAGCTGACCTCTGAATACGCCGCTATCCCCAGGGAGATGTTCGCGGCGGCGGCAGCCCTTGGCCGGCCGTTTGCCCGTGGCCTCAGTCTCGACGATGTCCGCGGCCGCCTGCCGGGACTGCGAGAGATTGTCGGCGACCGGGCCATCCTGCGCCTCATGCACTTTATCCTGGAAAATAATCGGGTAGAGGCCATGGCCCGGACCTTGAAGGCGAATGCGACTGATACATATCTGCGCCTGGTCAGGGCCTCGGGCGATTCCTCCTGGCGTCTCCTGCAGAACTGCTCCAGCACCACCTCGGTCACCTCGCAGGGTGTGGCCCTGGCCCTGGTGTTGACCGAGACCTTTCTCGATGCCGGGGCCTGGCGGGTCCAGGGCGGGGGCTTTGCCGGCACCATTCAGGTCTATATTCCGCGCGCCGGATTTGCGGAATATCGCGACTATATCGAAAGGGTCTTCGGTTCGGGCAGCCTTATAGAACTGCATGTCGGCAGACCGGGCGTCTGTGCCCTGTTGCCCGATGGTCGACTTCTGCCTGCCGGGTAATGGGGGACAGCATGCGGCACACCACGATAAATGATATCGCCGGGCAGCTCGGGCTCTCGCCATCGACCGTCTCCCGGGCCCTGCGTGACCATCCCGATATCAGCCAAAAGACCAAGGGACGGGTGCTGGCCCTAGCCGCCGAGACTAACTACCAACCCAACCTGATAGCCCAGAGCCTGCAGACCAAACGCTCCAATAATATCGGGGTGATCGTCTCGGAAATCCGCAATACCTTCTTTTCCACGGTCATCAGCGGTATCGAAGAGGTCGCCTACGAGGCCGGCTATACGATCATGGTCTGCCAGAGTAACGACACCTATGAGCGGGAGGTCATCAACACCCGAGCCCTGGCTGCTAACCGGGTGGCGGGTATGCTGGTCTCGAGTTCCCAGGGCACTACCAACTTTGATCATTTCAGAACCGTCATGCAGCAGGGCATCCCGCTGGTACTTTTTGACCGGGTCGCGGAAGATCTCGAGGTCAGCAAGGTCATCGTCGATGATTTCGAGGGGGCCTACGGTGCCGTGTCCTACCTGATCGGCACCGGCCGGCGGCGGGTCGCCCATCTGGCCGGTTCCTCCTCACTCTATGTCAGCCGCAAACGCCGGGAGGGCTATGAGGCGGCCCTCTTGGATCACGGCCTGCCGCTGCGGCCGGAGTATATCCTCAGCGGCGGCTATCACGAAGAGGATGGCCGGTTCGGTATGCGGCAGCTCCTTGCCCTGCAGGAAGCCCCCGATGCCGTCTTCACCGTCAACGATCCGGTCGCTATCGGGGCCTTCCTGCACCTTCGTGAACAAGGTCTCTTGGTCCCGGGCGATGTCGCTCTGGTCGGCTTTTCCAACAATCCGAATACGGCCCTGGTCACCCCGCGCCTGACCACCGTCAATCAACCGGCCTTTGAGATCGGCAGGCAGGCAGTCTCACTGCTCCTGAAGAATTTCGTTCCGGGACACAATCCGCTCTCGGTCGAAACGATTGTCTTGAAAACACAGCTGATAATCCGTGAGTCAACCTGAGGGCTCACCTGCGATTTACCTTATGAAGGAGTTCAGAGAATGGCACAGGTTGAACTGAGCAATGTCAGCAAGCAGTTTGGCGCAACGAAGGTCGTCCATGGCATCGACCTGCAGATCGAGGACAATGAATTCATCGTCCTGGTGGGCCCTTCCGGCTGCGGCAAGTCCACGGTTCTGCGGATGATTGCCGGTCTCGAATCGGTCAGCGGTGGTGAGATCCGCATCGCCGGCAGACCGGTCAATCAGGTCGCCCCGAAAGACCGCAACCTGGCCATGGTCTTCCAGAACTACGCCCTCTATCCCCACATGAGCGTCTATGAAAACATGGCCTTCAGCCTGAAAATGGCCAAGGAATCACGGGCTGAAATCGAGCGCAAGGTCAGAGAGGCCGCCGAGATTCTCGAAATCACTCCCTACCTTGATCGTAAACCGGCCGCCCTGTCAGGCGGACAACGGCAGCGGGTGGCCATGGGACGGGCTATCGTCCGCAATCCCAGCGTCTTTCTCTTCGATGAACCGCTGTCGAACCTCGATGCCCAGCTGCGCACCCAGATGCGTATGGAGCTGAAAAAACTGCATCTGAAGATGAATACGACGACGATCTACGTGACCCATGACCAGATCGAGGCCATGACCCTGGCCGACCGCATCGTCATCTTAAAAGACGGGCATATCCAGCAGGTGGGTAGCCCCGTTGAGGTCTTTGAACGGCCGGTGAACCGTTTCGTCGCCGGCTTTATCGGTAACCCGCCGATAAATATCCTGCCGGCAACCGTATCAGGTTCCGGATCGGCCACAACCCTTGTACTGGGCAGTCTTCATCTGCCTATTCCACCGCAGCCGGCCTGCCATGCCGGACAAAATGTCCTGGGGGTATCCGGCCCGATGCCATCGAGATCGGCGGCAGTCTCACCAGACTTCGAGTCGATTGGCATATTCAGGCAGAGGTGATCCTGGCCGAGATTCTCGGCGGTCATTCCCTGCTGGAATTCAAGGCCGGCGGCAACACCATGATCGCTGAGCTTGAAGGCAGGATCCTGGCCCGTCCGGGAGAGACCATAGAGCTGGGATTCGATCTTGATCGCCTGCTCCTGTTTGATCCGCAGTCAGGACTGGCGCTTCGTTAACTGTTTGCAGCATGCGGGAATGACCCCGCCAATATCAACCATATCGAGGAGGAGCATATGAAGAAATTTATCACTGCCTGCTTTGCCTGTGCGGCAATGCTGATGCTGATGACGGCGCCTGCCATTTCGGCCAAGGATCTCTCCGGCCAGCTGGAGATCTTCACCTGGTGGGCCGGTGATGAGGATCCGGCCCTGCAGGCCCTGATCGATCAGTACAAACAGGCCAACCCGAAGGTCGAGGTGGTCAATGCCACGGTTACCGGCGGTTCCGGCGTCAACGCCAAGGCCGTCCTGAAAACCAGGATGCTGGGTGGCGAGCCGCCCGACAGCTTCCAGGTCCATGCCGGTCAGGAGCTGATCGGCACCTGGGTCAAGGCCGACCGCATGGAAAATCTGACCTTTCTATTCAAGGAGCAGGGCTGGGAGAAGGTCTTCCCGGCGGGTCTTATCAAACAGATCGGCACCGACAAGGGCATCTGGTCCGTGCCGGTCAATATCCACCGCTCAAACGTTATCTGGTTTGTCCCGGCGAATCTGAAAAAATGGGGCATAAATGCCCCGGCCGGCTGGGACCAGTTCTTTGCCGTTGCCGAGACACTGAAAAAGAAAGGTATTGTGCCGCTGGCCCTGGCTGAGAACTGGACCATCAACCATCTCTGGGAGTCGGTGGCCCTGTCTGCGATTGGTGCCGATAACTGGGAAGCCCTGTGGTCCGGCAAACTGGCCTTTGACAGCCAGGCAGGGGTCAAGGCCTGGCAGCTCTTCGGCAGGGTCCTTGAGTACACCAACCAGGATGCCGCATCGCTTTCCTGGCAGCAGGCGACCGACATGGTGGTCGATGGCCGGGCGGCCTTCAACATCATGGGTGACTGGGCGGCCGGGTATATGGTCACCACCAAAAAACTCGCTCCCGTCACCGGTTTCGGTTGGGCTGCTGCCCCGGGAACGACCGGTAAGTTCATGTTCCTGGCCGATTCCTTCGGCCTGCCCAAAGGCGCCCCGAACCGCGACAACGTCATCGCCTGGCTGACTCTGCTCGGCAGCCGGGAGGGCAGCGATGTCTTCAATCCGCTGAAGGGTTCGATCTCGGCCCGTACCGATAGTGATCTGTCCAAATACAATGACTACGGCAAATCAGTCGCGGCCGATTTCGGCAAGGACCGTATCGTCGCCTCCCTGGCCCATGGCGTTGCCGCCAATGAAGGCTTCATGAACGATTTCGCCTCGGTCATGGAGATGTTTTTGAAATCGCGCAATGCCAAGGTCGCCGCCAAGGCCACCCAGCAGATCGCCTTAAAAAACGGCATCGGCAAATAACTACACCACCAACCTGAACGCCCCGTTCCGGCCTAGCCGGGGCGGAGCCTCTGGGGGCGACCATGAGAAACCACGACCGGATCAAGGCCTTCTGCACCCTCTCTCCTTCGATCATTCTGATCGGGGTCTTCGTCTATGGCTTTATCGGCAACACCTTCTGGGTCTCTCTGACCGACTGGGGCGGGGTGGCGGCCCTGGCCGAAAATCCGGTCAAGAATTTCAGCGGGTTTGGCAATTACACCGAGCTCTTCGCCGGTTTTCTCGGCGGCAGTTTCCGGCAGGACCTGGTCAATGCGGTGTACTATTCGGTCTCGCTGTTGGTCGGCGCCATCGGTATCGGTCTGTTTCTCGCCATTCTGCTCGATTGCAAGCCGGCCGGCGAGGCCTTTTTCCGCACGGTCTTTCTCTATCCGATGTCGCTTTCCTTTATCGTCACCGGCACGATCTGGCGCTGGATGCTGTCTCCGCAGGGCGGCATCAATATCCTGCCGACCTCTGTGGGGCTGGAGCCGCTGCAGTTCCGCTGGCTGTCGTCAACCGCGGCGATCCTGGAGTTTGACTGGCAGAACCTGCTGCAGGTCGGTCTCTATATCCTGGCGGCCGTGCTGATTGTCTGGGGGCTGTGGAGTTTTAAAGAAAAACCGCGTCGAGCCCTGATCCGGTTGCTGCTGCCGGGTGTAATTCTGGGCGGTGGGGCCTGGCTGGGCGGGGATCTCCTGCCCAAGGCCCTGTTCATGGAGGAGATGCACGGATTCAACCTGGCGACGCTTGGGATCATCCTGGCCACGGTCTGGCAGTACTCCGGCTATACCATGGCCCTCTATCTTGCCGGATTCACCGGCATATCGCAGGATCTGCGGGATGCGGCCATGCTTGACGGGGCAAGTTCGGCCGGCTACTACCGGCACATCGCCCTGCCGATGGTCAAACCGATTACCATCAGCGCGGTGATCATCCTTTCCCATATCTCACTGAAGATGTTCGACCTGATCTTTGCCATGACCGGTCCGGACAACGGCGCGACCGGCCATCCGGCCCTCAACATGTACCTGACCACCTTCCGGGCCAATGAATTCTCGCGCGGGGCGGCCATCGCCATCATCCTCTTTCTCATCGCCGCCACCTTTATCGTCCCCTATCTGATCAGCAGTTATCGGCAGAGGAGGACCCGTTAGATGAACCGGAAAATCACGCTGTCCACCATCGCCCTCTATGCCGTGCTGCTCTTGCTGGCGGCCGCCTACCTGCTGCCGGCCTACCTGACGGTGATCACCTCGTTGAAGATGCCGGGGGATATCAGCCTGCCCCGCTCATGGGAGTTGCCGGCCGCCCTGAACCTGAGCAGTTTCGGCGATGCCTTCAACCTGCTCAGGCCCAATATTGTTAACTCGCTCATCCTGACCGTGACGGCCATCTTCTTCTCCACCGTCCTCGGCTCGCTCAACGGCTATGTCTTTGCCAAATCGAAGTTCCCCGGCAGTGAGATACTGTTTACTCTGTTTCTCTTCGGCATGTTCATCCCCTATCAGGTCGTCCTCATCCCGCTTTTCCATACCCTGCGGGCCATGAACCTCTATGGCGGGCTGCCCGGTCTGATCCTGGCCCATGTGGTCTACGGCCTGCCGATCACCTCACTCATCTTCCGCAATTTCTACGCCCAAATCCCGGACTCCCTGATGGAGTCGGCCACCCTTGACGGGGCCGGTTTCTTCTCGATCTACACTCGGATCCTCTTTCCGCTGTCCATTCCCGGCTTTGTCGTCACCTCCCTCTGGCAATTCACCCAGGTCTGGAATGAATTTCTCTGGGGCATCTGCCTGACCCGCCATACCGCCAACCCGATCACGGTCGGCCTCGCCCAGCTGGCCGGCGGCCAGGCGGTGAGCTGGAACCTGCCGATGGCCGGCTCGATCATGGCGGCCCTGCCTGTTTTGCTCATCTATATCCTGCTCGGTCGTTATTTCATCCGGGGCCTGCTGGCCGGTTCGGTGAAGGAGTAGGACCGGAGAGCGGCATCTGCCTTTTCTCTTGCAGACACCACAGCGGATGTTATGTTCAAGTGATTGAGGATCTTGCAAAAGTCCTGAAAGGCCTGTTTGCTGTCATACCTGCGCAGGTGTGATGCGGACACAGCGAAGCTGAAGGGTTTATTGGAGGAGTTCGGTTATGTCTGATTTGGCATTTGTAGTGGGAACGCTCCTGCCTCGTATCCGCGAGCTCGTCCTCTCGGCGCGCTTTGCGACGGTGCGCTCAGTCAACACATTCCAGCTTTTAACCAACTTCGATATCGGCCGTTTAATCGTAGAACACGAGCAGCGGGGTGCTACTCGTGCCGGATACGGCGAAGCACTGTTGAAAGAGCTTGCGAAATCATTGGCTACTGAGTTTGGGAAGGGTTTTTCAAAACGTAACCTCGAATATATGCGCAAGTTCTATCTGACCTACAGAGACCGAGCTGCGCAAATAGCGCAGACACCGTCTGCACAATTTCTTGAATCGGGAAAAAATCGGTCAATGGCAGCCCCACTGGCAAAAACGCCGACAGTGTCTGCGCAATCGATAATGCCTTTCAGTCTCAGCTGGTCACACTATGTTTTTCTCCTTTCCCTTGAAAACAGCCAAGAACGTTCCTTTTACGAGATCGAAGCGGCCGACCAAGGATGGTCTCTGCGAGAACTGCGCCGTCAATTCGATGCCAGTCTCTACGAACGACTGGCCCTGAGCCGCGATAAGAAAAGCGTGAAACATCTGGGGGCAACGGGTCAGGTTGTGGCCAAGCCACAGGACCTGCTGAAAAATCCGTATGTGCTGGAGTTCCTGGGGCTGGGCGAGAAGGTTCATTACTCCGAATACGATCTGGAATCAGCCATCATCGACAAGCTCGAACACTTCCTCCTGGAATTGGGCAAGGGGTTTCTCTTTGAGGCGCGTCAGAAACGTTTCACCTTTGACGAAGAGCATTTTTTCGTCGATCTGGTCTTTTATAACCGCCTGTTGCGCTGTTATGTGTTGATTGATCTCAAGATCGGCAAGCTCGGCCATCAGGATCTGGGCCAGATGCAGATGTACGTGAACTACTTCGACCGCTTCGTAAGACTGGAGGATGAGCACCCGACTGTGGGCATCATCCTCTGCAAGAAGAAAAATGACGCCCTGGTAGAGATCATTCTGCCCGAGGAAGCCTCGATCTACGCCTCCGAGTACCGCCTCTATCTGCCATCGAAAGAAGAGCTTCGCCAGAAGCTGCTGGATTGGACCGAGGATGTGGGTGATTAATTTCCAAACTGCCGACAGCTTTACGAGAGAGCCTACACGAACGGGCGAAGAAAAGAGCGCCAACTATGAACCGAAGCTACAAGGATTGAAGCAGTCATTATGATTATATCAGATATTCTCCCGCAATTTCTACAGTCTCTTGGGTTTTCAAAAAACAAATCCACTTATACGAAGACTTTCGGCGCTGCATTGCTTGCTGTAGACATTGCCAAACACACCATCAGTTACCCGGAAAAAGAAGGCTTGTTGTCAACGAACGGCAGACCTGCAATTTTTCGGCAAATGAAAACTTTGTTGTCTTTGAGTGCGTCCACCGGCTCCTGGAAAAAGGCTATAAGCCTGAACATATCGAACTGGAGCTTAAATGGAAATTGGGGCATGGCGCAAGTGGCGGCCGGGCCGATATTCTGATCAAGGATAATCTGGGCAAACCACTGCTTATCGTAGAATGCAAAACAGCAGGGAATGAATTCAATAGGGCCTGGAAGAAAGCTCTGCAGGATGGAGATCAGCTTTTCAGCTATGCCCAGCAAATCAGTGAAACCCCGTTTTTATGTCTGTACTCCTCTGATTTTATAGAAGGATCAGTCAGATATCAAAGTCACATCATCGCCCACCGCGACAACGAAAAATATCTGGCGGACAATCCGACATTCAAGAGTTTCAAGTCCGTCAGCGACGTGAAAGAACGCGTTGCTGTCTGGCGGGATACCTACAAGCAGGATTACACCACCAAGGGAATTTTTGAGGACAATATCCAGCCCTATCACATCGGCAAGGACAAATACACCCTTGCCGACCTGCAGGGCATTTCCGCCGCCGATCAGCAGAAAAAACACCACGAATTTGCCACGATCCTGCGCCAGCACAACGTGTCCGGTCGGGAAAATGCCTTCGATAAACTGGTGAACCTGTTTCTCTGTAAACTGGTGGATGAAACCGAGAACCCGCAGGACCTCAAATTCTATTGGAAAGGCGTGGCCTACGACACCCACTTTGATCTGCTCGACCGTCTGCAACAGCTTTACCAGGCGGGCATGGGCAAGTTCCTCGGCGAATCCATCACCTATATCGATAAAAGCGCCGTGCAAAATGCGATGCGCTTCATCAAGCAAAACCCCGATGCCACCCAGAAAGCCGTATGGCACCTCTTTTTGCAGCAGAAGTTTTTTACCAACAACGATTTTTCGTTCATTGATGTCCACAACGAAAAGCTCTTTTACCAGAACGCCGAGGTGCTTTTGGGCATCCTGCAGATGTGGCAGGACATCCGTCTGATCGGCGATCATAGGCACAACCAGTTTCTCGGCGATATGTTCGAGGGCTTTCCGACCAGGGCGTCAAGCAGAGCGAGGGGCAGTATTTCACTCCGATGCCGATCTGCCGCTTCATCCTCATGAGTCTGCCGCTGGAGACCCTGATTAAGGACAACGCGACTCCTCCCAAGGCCATTGACTATGCCTGTGGTGCGGGCCACTTCCTCAACGAATTGGCGATGCAGATCAAACCCTTGGTCGAGAGGCACAACACAATTGATATCGTCGAATACCACAAGGCCATTTACGGCCTTGAAAAGGAATACCGCCTGTCCAAGGTCGCCAAGGTCTCGGCCTTCATGTACGGTCAGCAGGAGATCAACATCTGCTACGGCGATGCCCTGATCAATCAGCACGCCGCCTTTCCCGAGATCAGGGACAACAACTTTGACCTGCTGGTTGCCAATCCACCCCACAGTGTACGCGGGGCTTTCTCGAAACCCTGTCGGAAGAAGAGCGGGCCGCCTACAGCCTCACCGACACTATCGACAAACTGGATACCAATAACAGTATTGAAGCGTTTTTTATCGAACGGGCCAAGCAACTGCTTAAGGCCGGAGGTGTGGCAGGGAGTATTCTTCCCTCCAGCATCCTCAGCAATGGTAACAACACCTATGTCACGGCCCGGTCAATCCTGCTGCAGTATTTCGATATCGTTGCCATTGCCGAACTGGGCAGCGGCACCTTCGGCAAGACCGGCACCAACACCGTCACCCTGTTTCTGCGCCGCAAGGCCACCGCGCCAGACACCGCCGAACATTACCGTGAGCGGCTGGAGCAGTGGTTCAACAGCGACGACAACCAGCCGGTGTACCAGGCGCCCACCTGCTCGACCAGTATGCCGCCCATGTCGGTATTGCCCCGGCCGACTACAAGACCATGCTTGTCGGCGAGCCCGGTGCCGTGCTGCTGGCCCATGACACCTTTAGCCAATACCGTGCGGCCTTTGATCGCAGCACGGAGATCACCAATCTGAAAAAACAGAAAGGATTCAAGGCCAAATCTGATGACGAGCAGAGTGCCGAGCTGGACAAACGATTTCTCGCCTTCATCCAGACCATCGAACGCGACAAGCTCTTTCACTTTGTGCTGGCCAGTCAGCAGCCCAATCCGGTGCTGATTATCAAAAGCCCCACCGACACCAAGGCCCAGAGACAGTTTCTCGGATACGACTGGAGCAGCGCCAAGGGGAGTGAGGGGATCAAGCTCATCAAGGATGCCCACGGCCACCACCTGACACTGATGTACGACGAGGCTGATCGCGATAACCCCGGCAAGATCAATCGCTGCATTGCTGAAAATTTTGACGGCAAGCTGGCGGCTGTTCCGGCTGAGCTGAGCGATTATGTGAACACGGCTCGGCTGGTGGATATGCTGGATTTTTCGCGGGTGATGTTTGAGAAGCAGATTTCGTTAAATGCACAGAGGGCCTTCCAGGTTGAGAGCAAATGGCCGCTCGCAAAAATTTCCGATTTAGTGGAGATTATTAGTGGAGGAACGCCTGACACCGGAAACTCATTGTATTGGAATGGCGACATTCCTTGGCTCAGCGTAGCTGATTTCAGCACGAAAGAAAGATTCGTCTCTAGCGCAGAAAAAAGTATTTCCAAAGATGGGCTCAAAAACAGCAGTACCAAGCTGTTACAGGTCGGAGACATCATAATTTCAGCAAGAGGAACCGTAGGCGCTCTGGCTCAATTGCAGACTGCCATGGCATTCAACCAGTCCTGCTACGGTCTGCGATCCAAAACGAATATATCGAATGATTACATTTTCTATTCACTCAAAAGAGAAATTCAACAACTCAAATCACAGGCATTTGGTAGCAAATTCGATGCAATCACTATCAAGACGTTTGGTGAGGTGAATTTGCCAGTTCCACCATCAATTATTCAGCAACAAATCGTCACCGAATGTGAGGTGTTGGATGCAGAAGCCGCCGTCGCACATGATCGTATCGGCGCAGAACGTCAAAGCATCGAAAGTCAGGTCAATGCAATCTATGCCTCCAATGCGCCCCGTCTGGAAATCGACAAACTGAGTCTCTCCGTGCAGTATGGCCTGAATGAAAAAATGAATGAGGCGGGTATCGGCTATAAAATCTTCCGGATGAATGAGATTATCCAGAGACGCATGGTGGACAACGGTTCGATGAAATGCGCCGATATCTCTACCGGGGAGTTTGCCAAATACCGCTTGAATCGTGGCGACCTGCTGTTCAATCGTACCAACAGTATTGAGCATGTAGGTAAAACCGGGCTGTTTGATCTCGATGGTGAGTACTGCTTTGCCTCCTACCTTGTCCGGGTGGTTCCCGATCCGCGGCAGGTTCTGCCGCTGTTCCTGACCCTGCTGATGAATTCCAAAGAATTCCAGCAGGAGGCAAAAGGGAAGGCTTCCAAGTCAATCAATCAGGCCAACATCAACGCAACGATCATGCAGAACATAAAAGTTCCTGTCCCACCACTTCCCGAACAACAACGCCTGGTTGCCGAGGTAGAAACTCTGGAGGAAAGCATCGCCGAGGCCCAGACCATTACCGCCGCCGCATCTGCCAAAAAACAGGCAGTGATGCAGCGCTATCTGTGAGGAGCGGCATGGGCAGGAAAAAGGCAACAGATCTCAGCCCAGCGGCTACGGGGCGGTTTCTGGTCTACGAGGCAGAGGATGGCCGCATCAAGATCGATGTGCGGCTGGAGAATGAGACGGTTTGGCTAACCCAGCGGTTGATGGCCGATCTGTTCCAGAAGGATGTGCGCACAATCAACGAGCATATCCAGAATGTCTATGAGGAACGCGAACTGGAATCGGAGGCAACTATCCGGAAATTCCGGATAGTTCAAAAAGAGGGAACACGTGACGTGGCCCGCATGGTTGATTTCTATAACCTCGACATGATCATCTCCGTCGGTTACCGGGTCAAAAGCCATGTGGCCACCCGCTTCCGCATCTGGGCCACTCAGCGGCTGAAGGAATATATCATCAAGGGCTTTGTGCTCGATGACGAACGCCTGAAAAACCCGGATCAGCCCTTCGATTATTTTGAGGAACTCACCTGTCGTATCCAGGACATCCGTACCTCTGAACGGCGTTTCTACCAGAAAATCACCGATATTTACGCCACCAGTGTCGACTATGACCCGACGCAGGACATCAGTATAAATTTTTTCAAGACCGTGCAAAATAAGATGCACTGGGCCATCACCGGCAACACCGCTGCAGAGATCATCCACTGCCGAGCGGATGCAGACAAAGCCAAGATGGGGCTGACCAACTGGCGCGAGGCGAAGATGCGCAAGCAGGATGTGGCCATCGCCAAGAACTATCTGGCCGAGGATGAACTGGCCGCCCTGAACAACCTGGTGGAGCAATACCTGATCTTCGCCGAGGGTCAGGCCATGCGCCGCATCCCCATGCATATGGACGACTGGCTGAAAAAGCTCGATGCTTTCTTAGATATCAACGACCGTGATATCCTCTCCCATGTCGGTAAGATCTCCCATGAAATGGCCCGGCAGGTGGCGGAAGGCGAATATGAGAAGTTTCACCGCAAACAGATTGTTGAACAGGACCGGATCGGCAATGACTTTGACAAGTTGATAAAAAAACTGCCCGATGGCAAACAGGGGAAATAAATATGAAGCTGACCATGGAAGACCAACGGCTGTTGGCGGTATAAGGAACTTCAAACCAAGATTGCCCGATTCGAGCCCAGGCGGGTGATCTGTCCGAGCGCGTACAAGCCAAGAGTCCTGTCGAGTTCATGCTGAAGGCCCTGCTCAATACCTTTCAGGAGACCGGTGTCGCCGATCAAATAAGCGACTATGTAGCCGATCAATCGCCAGGCGAAAGGTGAGGAACTTGGTTCTGGTACATTGCAACGAATTACCCCGGCAATGGCAGGAACGGTTGACGAGTGCCATCATCTATCAGCGGTCAGGAAGACAGGATGCTCATGATTGCGCTGCCGTGGGAACGATCTGTTTTTATCCAGGCAAACCATGCCTCAAGGGTATAGGCATCCCAGGGCAGATTCTGCTCGCACCATTGGTTTTCGAATTTCGGCAGATAACGGGGAATCGCTGTGAAGAGCTCCTGATCCGCCAGGAGATCCTGGTTGCAGCAGATAAAGGCCAGGAGGTCGGCCAGTTGTAAGAGCAGGGGAAAGCCCTTGTATTTCGGTGCATTATCGGGCGTATGGTGGTGTTCGATGGCTGAAAGCAGGCTTTCCGGGAAATGCCAGCGTTTGAGCAGGCGGCTTCCGACTTGATCATGGCTGATCGAAAAGGTCTGTCGTTCTGCCGGCAACTTTTCCTCGCTGCTGAAACCCGTCAACTATTGGTCAGGGGAATACTCGTCGGGGAACGTGAGCAGCATTGCCAGTTTGCCGATGTCGTGGATCAGACCTCCGACAAAAAACTGGCCGGGCGAAGAAAGACCCAGGTGTTCGGCGATTGTCTTGGCGGCCAGCCCGCAGGTGAATGAGTGATCCCAGAATTGATCGATTGCGGCCTTGTTCTTTTTGCATCTGCCGAACGCGGTCACGACGGACCTGCCCAAGACGATGTTCCGCACCTCGTTGAAACCGAGGACCATGATGGCTGTTTCCAGTGAATTCACCCTTTCGGAACGTCCGTAGAGGGCCGAGTTGGCAATTTTCAAGATCGCCACACACATTGACCGGTCAGGAAGTATGGCCTGGATGGATCTTTTCCGGGTATCCTGCTGTTTCAGCCGGAAACTGACCGGCAGCAAGATGGACCAGTCTTGCAGAAAGAATAACGGGATTCTTCGAAAAAAGTTCCTCTTGCGGCCCTTGTGAGAGTTTTTAGTGTGCATTGACATAGACTTGGTTGTGGTTAGTTTAATATTAAATTATTGAATATTGATATTTCCTGAGAGAGGCTATGAATGCAGCACTATCAAGGATCAGATGACGAAGTTTTAGCACTGAAAACCTTCGTCAAACTGATGCGGGCCGCTGAAACCGTCACGGTAAGGGTGCATGCGGGTCTGGCAAAAACGCGGCTTACAACGAGTCAGTTCGGCGTCCTTGAGGCGCTGTATCACCTGGGACCCTTATGCCAAAAGGACATTGCCGGAAAAATCCTGAAGTCGACAGGCAATATCACCATGGTTATTGATAATCTGGAGAAACGGGGTCTTGCGGTCCGCAAGAGCAAGGAAATGGATCGGCGCTCCTATCTGGTTGAGTTGACGGAGAAGGGGCAGGCATTCATCGATGAGCTTTTTCCTGCCCATGCCCAGCGCATCACGCACGTCATGTCGGTCCTTAAGCGGGAAGAATTGGCAGAACTCGGCAGACTGCTGCGCAAGTTCCGTTCTGCCGGCTGAAAATCCATATCAGCAATCACGCTGCAGGTAATTCGTTAGAGGTCGGCAAGTCATTGAGGCGAAAAGGAATGTCACTCAAGGGCATCGTTGCCAGCGGGCAACAGGGAGGTTTTCCATGGATACACAATTTATTCGTGCAGAGGATTTGAAAGGGAAGATGGAGTCAAGGGAAAAGATGATCGTAATCGACACCCTGCCCAACTCCCTTTTCCTGCAAAGACATATACCAGGGGCAAAGAACGCCTGTGTCTTTGAGGTATCATTTCTTAAACAGGTGCAGGCCATTGGTGCAGATACCGGGGATGAGGTAGTGCTTTACGGCTCAAGTGATCGTTCATACGATGCACTAACAGCCTCGGAGAAACTGCAAAGAGCAGGGTATATGCATATTGCCGTACTTCGGGGAGGTATTGAAGAATGGCTTGCCGGTGGTCACGAAATTGAGGGTTCGGTCGACCGGCAGATCGGCGATCAGGAGACCTTGCTTGCTCTCGAAGACGGCCACTATGTGCTTGACTGCTCAAGGAGTTCTGTCGAGTGGACGGGTCGGAATCAGAACAATAAGCACTTCGGAACACTTCGTTTCAGCGGCGGGGATCTTTCGGTACAGGGCAAGGGCCTGCAGGGCGAACTGGTGGTTGATATGACTTCAATGGAAAATATCAGCCTGGCGGACGATGCTTTGCAACCAATCCTTATTTCTCATTTAAAATCGGATGATTTCTTTTTTGTCAGGGAATTCCCTGCTGCAAAACTGCATATTGTCAGAGGTTCAGTTGCAGCAAGTCCCTATCTGACGGTCAAAAATTGTGATATCGAGAGTGAGCTGACTCTGCGGGGGGTGGAAAAAGACCTAACCTTTCAATCAACTATCACCATGCCGGAAAGAGGAGAGTTACGAATGGAAGCGCATTTCGATGTGGATCGCACCCGCTGGGGTGTTATCTACGGCTCGGCACGTTTTTTTGAACATCTCGGCATGCATACGGTTTTTGATGATATCAGTATTGGGCTGCGCCTCTTTTTCCAGGCAGTGCCGTAGCCACCATCCTGTTTTTGAGAAAGCTCCTGGTTTGGGCTGAGGGATAACAGCGGGGAGAACGTATTGATCTCTTGGCCCGGTGGCTTTCTCGTCAATGTCATGCACAACCGAAGATGAGTGCATGAGAGGGGGATTTCTGGTATACGGCAGGTGTTTGATTGTTTGCAGAAAAGTCTATATTCTCTGTGCAAACCGGTTATGAATCGCCTTTGGGCTGGGAAACTTTCTATGCTGTGTATGCCATCTTCCTTTCCTTTCCGACTCCCGGAATATGAACCTGCCCCAGGGGAGATAGACTCATATGTCCCCGATACCGCCAGATTGAGGCAGCAATAATGGCCTCGATGAAGCGCATGCTGAAGATGCACCCGGCAACCCTGGTGCTGGGCAGCTTCGTGCTGCTTATCCTGGCGGGCACACTCCTGCTCAAGCTCGGGGTGGCGACGACAACCGGCTATATCTCCTGGATCGACGCCCTGTTCACCTCCACTTCGGCGGTCTGTGTCACCGGGCTTGCAGTCGTTGATACCGGCACCTATTTCACCACCTTCGGCCAGTGTGTGATTCTGGTGCTTATTCAGATCGGCGGCCTGGGGGTCATGACGATCTCGGTCGCCCTCTTTACCTGGATCGGCAGGGCCATCTCCATAAGACACCGGACGGTCATGCAGGACCTGTTTGCCCATACACCGCGACAGGATATCCATCGCCTTGTCAGGAGCGTCATTGTTTTCACCCTGGCGACCGAGCTTCTCGGGGCCATCCTGCTGACCGTCCACTGGAGTTGGGAGATGCCTTTGCGGCAGGCCGTGTACAACGGGGTTTTTCACTCGATCTCCGCCTTTTGCAACGCCGGATTCGCCCTTTTCCCCGATGGCTTTATACGATACAGCGGCGCCTGGTTCCTCAACCTGACCATATGCGGGCTTATTGTCATCGGCGGAATCGGTTTTCCGGTGCTCTACGATCTGCAATCCTGGTATCAGGGTCGCAGGACCAGGCGGGTGCGGCTCTCAGTCCAGACCAAAACCGTCCTCTTGACCACCCTGATCCTCATAGTTGCAGGGGCCTTGATGTTTGCCCTGCTGGAAAACGAGAATCCGGTGATGGCGGGGCAATCGCTGCTGCAGCGCATCCTCATTCCCCTGTTCCAGTCGATCACCTGCCGGACCGCCGGCTTCAATACCGTCGACATCGGCTCGCTCAGGGAAGTGACCATCGTCATGATGATTTTTCTGATGTTTGTCGGGGCCTCACCCGGTTCCTGCGGCGGTGGTGTCAAGACCACCACCCTGGCGCTTTTAACCCTCTTCACCATCAGCCGCGTACGGCGTAAACAGCGGGTGAACATGTTTAAAAGGAGCATTCCCGATGCTGCGGTGACACGCAGCATGTCGCTGATTATTCTCTCCACCGCAATTATCGGGATTGTGCTGTTCATGCTCCTTCTCAGTGATTCCTTTATGGTGATGGAAGAGGCGCGAACGAGGATAAATTCCCTGCAATATCTGTTTGAAACCGTATCGGCCTTTGGCACGGTCGGGTTGTCAATGGGAATCACCTCGATTCTGACGACATGGGATAAGTACTGGATAGTTTTAGTGATGATAATCGGCAGGGTAGGTGTGCTGACCTTTTCCTATATTGTGGTCGGGTCGGATGCGAGCAGTGGCAGAGAATACTCGGAAGAGAATATGATGATCGGCTAACAGGTGGAGATACTATGAAGAAATTTGCGGTAATCGGACTGGGAAATTTCGGTTTTCATGCCGCCAAGGCGCTGTTCGAGGACGGCCACGAGGTCATTGCCGTCGATACCGACCGAACCAGGGTTCAGGTGGTTGGTGACTTTGTCACCGAGGCCATCGTCCTCAACGCCACGGACAAAGAGGCTTTGAAATCTCTGGGGCTGGAAGAAATGGATGCGGTGATCGTTTCCACCGGCACCAAGATCAGCATCAGTATCATGATCTGCCTCTATCTGCAGGAACTGGGTGTGAAAAGGATCCTTGCCAAGGCCCTTGATGCCGATCATGAAAAAATCCTGCGCCGGGTTGGCGCCACGGAGGTCATCCATCCCGAGCGCGATATGGCCATCCGTGTCTCTCGTACCCTGTCAAGACCCAATATGCTCGACTTCATACCCCTCTCCGATGAGTTCGATTTGGTCCAGGTCGAGCCACCGAAAGAATTTATAAACCGGAGTCTCAAGGACCTTAACCTCCGCGCCATGTATAATGTTCACATCATTGCCATCAAGAAACTGGCCCCCGAAAGTTTTATCCTAGCCCCTCCCGCCAACTATGAGATACAGGAGACTGACATCCTGATGATCCTCGGAAAATCAGTAGATATCGACAAGATCAAGGTCCTGAGGTGAAGAGAATACTATGTATAGTATTAGGCAAAGACCTGAAGGCCATTTCTTCTGCACCGGGAAGACCGCAGCCCTTGCATGACCATCATCAATGAAACCGTTCGGGGTATTGTCAGCCGGATTACCTATCATAACCCGGATAACGGCTGGTCTGTCCTCCGGGTCCAGCCCTTTGACAATGCCCATGAGCAGGTGACTGTCACCGTCCACCAGACCAAGGTCTTTGCCGGTGCCACCATGGAATTCCACGGAGCCTGGACGATGCACCCCCAGTTCGGCCGCCAGTTCAAGGCCACCGAGGCCATTGAGAAAAAACCGGCCTCGGCGGCTGCCCTGGAAAAATATCTGGGATCCGGACTGATCAAGGGCGTCGGCTCGTCGACGGCCGGGAAGATCGTCCGGCACTTTGGCGAAGATACCCTGGATATCTTTGAAAATACGATATCGAGGCTCATGGAGGTACCGGGGATCGCCCGCAAGAAACTGGCGATGATCGAAGAGGCCTGGCGGGAGCACCGGATGATCAGGGAGGTGATGACCTTTTTGCAGGGACACGGCATCTCGACCCTGTTTTCAGTGCGTATCTATAAGAAATACGGGGACAAGGCCATTGAGATAGTCTTGGAAGATCCGTACCGACTGGCCAATGATTTTTACGGCATCGGCTTTTTTTCGGCGGACAAGGTGGCGCTCAGCATCGGCCTGGCAAAGGACAGCCAGCGTCGTCTGATGGCGGCGGTCAAGCATGTCCTGGCCGCCAGTCGGGAGCAGGGCCACTGTTACCTCACTACCGCTCAGATCGCCGTCGAACTCCGGCAGCTCCTGGAGATGGACTGTAATGACCGTCTGGAGTCCGTGCTGGTTCAGATGCAGCAAGAGGACCATCTGCGGCGTCGGCTGCTCTCTGATAACGGAATCCCCGAGGTCCCCTGTTATTATGCCAAATCCCTCTATTACGATGAGGAGGCGGTGGCCCGCCGGCTTGGGTTGATGATCGGGCCTGTAACTTGCGATCGGGCACGGGTGGATGGCTGGATTGCCGACCACTGCACGGCCAAGTCCGTCAGCTTAAGTGATGAACAGCGAGAGGCGGCGCAACGGGTAGTCATGCAACAGTGCTCGGTGTTGACGGGTGGTCCCGGTTGCGGCAAGACCACGACTACCCTTGTTATTGTCAGATTGCTCGAGGCGATGAACAAAGAGGTCCTCCTGGCCGCCCCGACCGGGCGCGCCTCGCAGAGGATGAGCGAGGTGATCGGCCGCGAGGCCAAGACCATCCACCGCCTGCTCGAATGGCAGAACGGCAGTTTCCAGCGGAACGAGGATCATCCCTTGCAGGCCGATTTTCTCATCGTTGATGAATGCTCAATGCTCGATATCAGCCTTACGGCAGCCCTCCTCAAGGCGGTCCCCGAAGGCTGCCAGCTCCTGCTCATCGGTGACGCCGATCAGCTGCCCTCGGTCGGCGCCGGCAATGTCCTGCGCGATATCATCGCCTCGGCGGCCATTCCCTCGTTCAGGCTGACCCAGGTGTTCCGGCAGGCCAAGGAATCGCTCATCATCCACTATGCCCACCAGATCAATGCTGGCGAGATCCCGGCGATTGCCTCTCCTTTCAAGAGGCCCGAGGTCTGGCGGGACGGGACGGACTGTCTCTTTGTCGATTCCGATGAGGCCACGCGGGCACAGATCGATTTCGTGGCCCGTGTGAAGCGGACCTTCAACTGGCAGATTCCCCAGTTGGAAGGACTCACAACCGGCAGCAATCCCTTTGAGTTCAGGACGGCCGAAGCGATCACCTCGCCGTATGAACATGATTTTATGATACCGGAGAAATTCCGGCACGTGGATCTGGAAAAGCTGAGGCAGACCGCCGGACCGGTGGCGGAGCTGATGGCGGTCTTGAAAAAGATCCACCCCTGGTCGACCCTGCACTACGGTCTTGCGGCCATCGATACGGTCGTACGCCTGTACAAGGAGTGGATCCCCAAATACCAGGGGCAGGGCAGCGAAATCCAGATCCTCTGTCCCATGGTGCGCGGGACCCTGGGGACGGCCAATGTCAATGCGGTGATCCAGATGGCGATCAACCCGGCCCGGCAGGGCAGGCCTGAACTCCAGGTGGGGGAGCGGATCTTTCGGGAGGGCGACAGGGTCATCCATCGGCGCAATAATTACGATCTGGGGGTTTTTAACGGTGATATCGGGGAGATCCTCTCGATCGATAATGAAAACCCGACCTGCGTCGTCCGCTTTTTCCCCGAGGCCAGGGAAGTAAGGTACCAGAAAGAGGATATCGTCGAACTCGATCTGGCCTATGCCATCACCATCCATAAATCCCAGGGCAGCGAATTCAAGGTCGTGATTATCCCGGTCCTCAGCCAGCATTTCAAGATGCTGTATAGAAACCTGATCTATACCGGCCTGACCAGAGCCCGCAAGCTCGCGGTATTCGTCGGTACACGCAAGGCCCTGGCGATGGCCATACGGCAGCAGGATACCACCAGGAGACAGACGGCCCTGGCGCAATTGCTCAGGAGCGGTGCAAGGTCTGTGGACGTTTGAGCGATCACATGGTATATCGAGAGCGGGAAATCTCGACCGGCGTGGGCAGATCTTCTGAGCAGAGCTGCTGCCGGGTATATCGTGTAGTGTTCTGATATAACTATACTATGCAGACGTGCTATAAATATCCCCGGGGGTTTTATGGCAAGGTGTCCGGAGAGAACATGTATATTTGTGTAGATTTTGATGGAACAGTTGTCGATCACCGCTATCCCGAGATAGGGGAACCAGTGCCCTGGGCGATCAAGTGGCTGCTTCGCCTCCAGGCCTGCGGGGCCAGGATCATTCTTTTCACCATGCGGTCCGATGGTCAGAAGACCGGCAACCTGTTGACCGAGGCCGTGCAGTACTTGGCAAAGAACGGGGTGAAGCTCTACGGTATCAATACCAATCCGGACCAGAAGGGATGGACCTCAAGCCCGAAGGCCTATGGCGATGTTTATATCGATGACCTGGCCTTCGGCTGTCCGCTTATCCAGCCGAAGGGCTTTGCCCGGCCCTGTGTGGATTGGAAGAAGGTTGGACCTCAGCTTGAGCATATCTGTCTGAGCAGGTCTTGAGCATTGGTGCATCGTGGAGAACACTCGGGCAGAGAATTAAAAAATGTCGCAGAATATACTGCAGGGTAATTGATAAAAAGAACTGAAAAGGATTGGGAAATGACTACGATGGTCACGCAACTCTATCGAATTATAGATAATAATAAAGAGTACTGTTTTAATATCGAATCGGCTCGAAATCTTACACAAGAGGAAATGCGTCGTCTTCGCCAGATCCTCGCCGATGGTTTTCTGCCGCATTCGGTGTCCTTGACCCCGGCCCTTGCCGGTGCACGGCTGGTGGAGATTGGCCCCCGGCTCAATTTCGCCACCGCCTGGTCTTCGAATATGGTCTCCATCTGCACGGCCACGGGGCTGGAAGTGGTGACGCGGGTGGAACGCTCCCGGCGCTTTCTGGTGCCTGCGGATGAGGATCTCCGGAAGTTTATCGACTCCCACCATGATCGCATGACGGAATGCCATTATCCCCAACCTCTCACAAGTTTTGAAACCGGCATTGTGCCCGCAGCCGTCTATGAGGTGGATCTGAAAACGGAGGGACCGGACGGTCTCCTTGGCATTCCGGGCATCTCTATGGATGAATGGGACAGAAATCTCTATTATAATTATTTTGTGAAAAAACAAGGACGTAATCCCACCATCGTGGAGATCATGGACCTCAATAACGCCAACTCCGAGCACTCCCGGCATGGGTTTTTCAAGGGCAAGCAGATCATTGACGGCGAGGAGATGGCCCAGAGCCTCTTCGATCTGGTGACCGCAACCCTTACCGCCCATCCGCAGGGCTCGGTCGTCGCCTTCAAAGATAATTCCAGTGTGGTGCAAGGCTATGATATCACGACCCTGCTGCCGGAAGAACCGGGAATGTCCTGCCCTTTTACGATGGCAAAGGTCTGCTACCATCCGCTGCTGACCGCTGAGACCCATAATTTTCCTACCGGAGTCGCTCCATTTCCGGGGGCTGAGACGGGAACCGGTGGACGTATCCGTGACGTTCAGGGTACCGGAAAGGGAGGTTTCGTCATTGCCGGGACCGCCGGTTACTGTGTCGGCAATCTCAATATTCCCGGCTACAGCCTTGAGTGGGAGAGTGAGTATCCCTGCCCCGGCAATCTGGCCTCCGCCCTGGAGATCGAGATTGAGGCGAGTAACGGGGCCTCCGACTACGGCAACAAATTCGGGGAACCGCTGATCCAGGGGTTCACCCGCTCCTTCGATATGCGCCTGGAAAACGGTGAGCGCTGGGGCTTTCTCAAGCCGATCATGTTCACCGCCGGAATCGGCCAGATCGATGCCCGGCATACGGCAAAGGCGGCAGAGGAAAAAGGCATGCTCATCGTCCAGGTGGGCGGCCCGGCCTACCGTGTCGGCTTCGGTGGTGGCGCAGCATCGAGCATGCTGCAGGGCGAAAATGCCTCCGATCTCGATTTTGATGCCGTCCAGCGCGGCGATGCCGAGATGGAGCAGAAGATGAACCGCGTCATCAGGGCCTGCAATGAGATGGGCGACAAGACCCTGATCGATGTCATCCATGATCAGGGGGCGGGCGGGCCGGCCAATGTCCTGAAAGAACTGGTGGAGCGATCAGGAGGACGGCTTGAGATCCGCAATATCCGGGTTGGCGATCCGACCATGTCGGTGCTTGAGATCTACGTCGCCGAGTACCAGGAGCGTAATGGCTTCCTGATTCGGCCGGAGAATATCGAGCGATTTCAGGCAATCTGTCGGCGGGAGAAGGTGGCCTGCGAGGTCCTCGGCGAGGTGACCGGTGATCTGCGATTTGTCGTCCATGATGCCTTGGACGGTTCAACTCCGGTCAATATAGAACTCGATGCCCTCCTCGGCAATATACCCCGCAAGACTTTTGAGGACAGTCGCCGCGATGCCGCTCTCAAACCGCTGTCGCTTCCCGCAGGTCTGACGGTGGAAGAGGCCCTGCACCGTGTCCTGCGCCTCGTCTCGGTCGGCTCGAAACGCTTTTTAACCAACAAGGTTGACCGGGCGGTGACAGGACTTATCGCCCGCCAGCAATGCTGTGGCCCCTTGCAACTGCCGGTAAGCAACGTGGCGGCCGTGGCCCAGAGCCATTTCGGTCTGACGGGGATGGCAACGGCTATCGGTGAGCAGTCGATCAAGATGATCGTCAATCCGGCAGCCGGGGCGAGGATGGCAGTCGGCGAGGCCCTGACCAATCTGGTTTGGGCGAAAATCAGCGATCTCGATCAGGTCAAGTGCTCGGCCAACTGGATGTGGGCCCCGAAACTGCCGGGCGAGGGTGCGGCCATCTATGATGCCGCACGGGCCATGCGCGATCTGATGATCGAGGTCGGCATGGCGGTCGATGGCGGCAAAGACAGCCTTTCGATGGCCACCAAGGTTGGCGCCGAAACCGTGAAATCACCACGGGAGCTGGTTATTTCCGCCTACGCCGCCGTACCTGATATCACCAGGATTATCACCCCTGATATCAAACATCCAGGATCATCTCTGCTGTTCATAGATCTTGGCAATGGCCGTAATCGCCTGGGTGGGTCGGCCCTGGCCCAGGTCTATCGCCAGCTCGGTGATGAGAGCCCGGATGTCGAAAAGGCTGGTCTACTGCGGGCCGCTTTTCTGGCAGTGCAGGAACTCATTGACAAAGATCTCATCGCAGCCGGCCATGACCGCAGCGATGGCGGCCTGATCACCACCCTCCTGGAAATGGCCTTCAGCGGTAACTGCGGTCTCGACATCGACATTTCGGGGAACGACACGGCCTTGGAGCAGTTTTTTTGCGAAGAACTGGGACTCGTTGTTGAGGTGCAAGCGAGTTGCTTGGCCGAGCTGTTGGCCGCGCTTGAAATGGCGGGACTACCCTGTGCGGTTATCGGCCGGACCACCATCGACCGCAAGATACGCATGGCCTGCAACGGCACGACAGTCCTCGACGAGCAGATGGTCGTCCTGCGTTCATGGTGGGAGGAGACGAGTTATCAACTCGAGCGACTGCAGATCAACCCGGCCTGCGCGGATGAAGAAAAGGCTAATATTTATGCGCGAAAAGGCCCGACCTACCACCTGAGTTTCAGCCCTGCCCCTGCCCCTGCTGCCCTCCTCGCGCGAACGGACAAACCGAAGGTCGCCATCCTCCGCGATGAGGGCTCGAATTCCGACCGGGAGATGACCTCCGCCTTTTACGCCGCCGGTTTTGAACCCTGGGATATCTGCATGACCGATCTGCTGGATGGCGCGATCACTCTCGACGGCTTCCGGGGCCTGGCGGCGGTCGGCGGCTTCTCCTATGCCGATGTGCCGGAATCGGCCAAGGGCTGGGCGGCCACCATCAGATTCAATCAGCGCCTACAGGATATGTTTCTGGTCTTCTATAACCGTCCCGACACCTTCAGTCTTGGTATCTGCAATGGCTGCCAGCTCTTCGGCCTTCTCGGCTGGGTGCCGCGCCTGGGCCTTGCAGACGAGCGTCAACCCCGCTTTATCCGCAACCTCTCCGGCAGGTTTGAATCACGCTGGACAACGGTCAGGGTGCAGAAAAGTCAGGCGATGATGCTCAAAGGCATGGATGATCTGGTCTTCGGTATCCATGTCGATCATGGCGAGGGCCGACTCTATTTCCCCGATGAAGAGGTGAGACAGGAGATTCTGGCAGGCGGTCTGGCCCCCATTGTCTATGTCGACGACGAAGGTACTCCGACCGAGGCCTATCCTTTCAACCCGAATGGTTCACCGGGCGGTCTGGCCGGGCTTTGTTCAGCCGATGGCAGGCATCTGGCGATGATGCCGCATCCGGAAAGGGTCTTTCTTCCCTGGCAGGCCCATTATCTACCGGAGAATATGAAACATCTCAAGGTAACCCCGTGGATGCAGATGTTCAGAAACGCCTACGATTGGTGCATGGTCATGCGATAGGAACACTCTGGTCTCTCGGCCCTCCGCTCCCTCGGCGGAGGGCCTTCTACCGGCATCCGCGCTGGTTACAGAAACCAGCGGGTGCCAGATCTCCCTCGCTATTTCTTTTTGGTCAACTGCTTGTCCCGCAAGATCTTGAGGATGGTCCTGTCCATTGCTTCCATACCATCGTGACTGAGGGCGCCCATGTTCTGGACGGTCTTCTCCGTTGAATTGCCGATAATACCGTCGGTGTCCTTGACGTTGACACCCTGCAGGGAAAACAGAGCGGCCTGGACTGCGGCGCCGGCTGCGGTGTTGAGTTTGAGGGCGCAACCGGCCTTGGCCCCATCACAGATGACCCCTGCCAGATCCTCCATGATATTTTGGATTGCCCCCTCCATGTGGTGGACATCGCCCCCGACCAGATAGGTGATCCCGGCGGTGGCCCCGGCACCGGCTGCCACCGAACAGCCGCATACCGCAGATAACCTGCCGGTATGGGCCTTGACGTAGGCGGTGATGATGTGGCTGAGGCCGATGGCCCTGAGGACGGTTTCGTGGTCATGCTTGATGAAATCCTTGATCGCCCATATCGGCAGGATGGCAGTCAGGCCATGATTGCCGCTGCCGGCTGAGCTCATGGCCGGTAGGTTGACACCGCCCATCCGCGCATCAGCTGCGGCAGAGGTCAGTCTTCTCGCCGAGGTGGCCATATCGTTGACCAGCAGTTTCTGCTTGAGCAGGCGGTCGATTGCCTTGCCGATGCCGAGGCCGTTGCCGTACTTGAGCCCGTGTTCGGCGAGTCGCAGATTATGGACGACGCCCTCTTCGAGGAAGGCCAGATCCTCGGCATCAAGCTCGGATACCAGTTCAAATATATCCTCAAGTGTCAGTCCTCTCAGCCACTCCTCCAGCTCGGCAAGTTTCTTTCCACCTGATAGCGTGCCCTTTTGGGCAACCAGTGACGAATCTGCCTCATTGCCGTTCAGACTGAGACTGACAATATTGCTGTGGACATCGGTGATAAGGGATTCGGCGACATCTTCACCGGCCACGATCCGACAGCGGATATACAACCCCGACTGCTCACGCAGGTTGACAATGACCCGGCCCTGAGCCAGCAGCCTTCTGGCGCAGTCCACGGCCTTGTCGTCGAGGGTCTCCAGAACCTCCATTCCTCTCGCAGCATCCCCGCCACAGGCGCCAAGCGCTGCGGCGGTATCCAGGCCGGCCATGCCGCCGCTGCCGGGGATAATGACCGCCAGGCCGTTCTTGTAAATGTTCGGATCGACCCAGATCTCGATCAGCTCAAAAATCCCAGTGGGCAGAAGGGTGGCCGCAGCTGCCGCAGCGAGGGCGATGGCCACCGGTTCGGTGCAGCCGAGAGCCAGGGCTACTTCCATTTTCAGGATGTCTTTTACCGTAAAATTCATAGGTTCTCTGCAGGTGATGGGATCGGTTTAGTCCCTTAGAAAAATTATTGGCATGTTTTCTGCCAAGAATTTTTCGTGAAGGAACTTATCCCGTTTATCGGGGTCAGGAGATAAGGAGGATCGCTTCAATTTCAATGTTTGATCCCAGGGGCAGGGCGGCCACCTGCACGGTTGAGCGCGCCGGCGGCATGGTCGGAAAGTACTCGGCATAAGCTGCGTTGACCTCCCTGAAATCGGCCAGATCGGTAAGAAAGATCGTGGTCTTAACGATCCCTGCGAGATCGCCTCCGGCTTCCTGGGCGATGGCCTGCAGATTACGCAGTACCTGATGAGTCCTGGTCGATATCGTGCCATCAATGAGTTTTCCCTGGGCGGGATCAATCGGCAGCTGTCCTGAGATGAAAACCAGGTTTCCCGTTGAGATGGCCTGGGAGTAGGGGCCGATGGCCGAAGGTGCTTTTTCCGTTGCTATGCTCTTCTTGTTCATCTGTGGCGGACCTCTAGGTGGTTGAGATGGGAGTAGCTGATTGCCGACCCCTGATTTTTTTCAGGTAATTGTAGACAGTGTATTTTGAGACCCCGGCCATGAGAGCGACCTGCTTCACCGCCCCCTTCTATCTGAAGGCACCATCTCGCTCAAGGAGTTCAATGAGTCTGATTTTTTCTGCCATGATCATCGAAAAGGGCTGTTTGCCAACCGCTATGACAGCCCGGGCGAACAGGGATTCGATTATTTCTTCCAAAGAACGGGCAAAGGTCTCGCTTTTTTCCTGTGGCATTTCCAGGTTGTTTATAAAGGGCAGGAGCAGCTGACTGGCATTGAAGAATTCGGTCGTATCGAAGTTGATGCAGAAGGCGGCAACCGGCTTACGGGCGGCGTTGCGGATGAAGACGGTGGTCGATTTCAAGGACCCGTCCGTCATTGCTCGTAGTTCGATAATCGGCGAGATCCCTGATCTCATGATCCTCCTGTTGCAGCGCCCTGACCAGCAGATCGGTGGCCGGGGCCCCGGGTTTTCTCCCTGTTACATCACCGGCTATATAGACCAGAGATTTCTGCAGCGAGGTCAGATCGTGGATACAGACCTCACAGTTACGTCCGAGGAGGCTAACAATTGCATCGGCGATGCCTTTGAGATTGTCAAAAAGAGCGGTGTTCTCCGCCGTGAGTGCTGGGTTCATCTCTTCCTGCTGTGCTGTTTTGGCGGGGTTGTGGGCCTGCCGGTGGGTGGAAGGCGGGGTTTTGCTCTGTCTTGATATAAGTATATGCACACCATCTCGTCAATCAATAAAAGTTGATCCGGTAAAAAAGAGTTGAAATGGCGACGGCTGAAGATATTCAAGTCAGGTCTGCCGGGCAATTCGGGGTAAGGAAAACAGCGAGAGAGAGGGTCGTCAGAAAGAATTCCTTGAATTTCAGCAAATGTTGTGAAGATAATTAAAGTAAAGACGTGCATATCAACCTCTCTCTCTACCCTGTCAAAGGAGGCGCATGATGGCAGCGCAAAAAAACAATACACTCCACTCTCACATCAGCTCGGTCAAGAAGGGCGAGCGTGTCTTTGAAAACGCCTTTCAGAGTGTCAGCCGTATGATACTCAACAAGAAGATCGACAAGGTCATGGTTAACGGTAAGTCCACCTTTGATTTTCAGATTTTCCGAGAAAGTAAGAAACATATCATCGGCATGTATGATGAGATCAACTCCTTTGTCTCCTTTGTCAAGGATGCCTCTGAAGGAGGTTCATCCAAGGAGATGGCCTTTGTGCTGGTGGGAGAACCAGGCAACGGCAAAACCTTTCTTGTCGAGTATCTCTGTGCGATGTATCGAAATTTTCTGTCGATATCGGAGAACAGGAAATATACCTTCCGTTTCATCAATATGGATCAACTCGGCAGTTACGGCAATATCAAGGTCATTGAATCGCAGACCTATGAGGACCCCATGGTCCTGGCCATGAATACCCATGAGAGTCGGGCTGAGTCTGAGCAGTATCTGGCCAGGCGTTACCGGGTCTCTGATGCCGAGCTGAGCCAGTGGTATGCCAACTATCGCCCGCTCGCTGCCTGTTCCGCCTATATCTGGAACGATATCAAACAGTATGCCGAAGGAAAGATCGACGACATGCTGAACTTTATCGAGATCGTGCCGGTTCCTCTGGTGGAGAGTTTGGGTACCGTCACCGGCAAATATCCGGCCAAGGACAAAATTACCTCTTCCGCCGTCGATCTTCTGGGAGAGGAATCCATCCAGCGCCTCCTGCATATTACCGACACCAACAATCCCTACCGTTTTGATCTTCGTCGCGGGGCGTTGGCCAGGGTTGCCGGTGGCGGCATCCATTTCAGCGACGAGATTTTCAAGAACAAAAAAGATCTGGTGCAGGTGTATCTCGGCATCATTCAGAATAGGACGATCGAGATCGATGGCTACAAGTGGCCGATTGACACCCTGATCATCGCCACCAGCAATAACTCGGAATTCAACCGTTTTCTGGCTGAAAAAGAAGAGGCCCCCATCGTCGACCGCTGCCGCATCTGCTACGTCTCGCACAATACCAACTACAAGCTGCAGAGCGAGTTGACGGCCTACGCCATCGGCAACGAGTCGAAAACCACCCTCACCGGCAATATCATGCATCAGGATCCGAACCTGAATTATGCCGCCTCAGTGGCGACGGTTCTCACCCGCTTGCCTCGCT